>NZ_JBEZNL010000015.1:0-170744 GCF_040653275.1 Streptomyces sp. NPDC048002
GCCCCCCGCCCCCCCGCGCCCGCCCCCCCCCCGCCCCCCCCCCCCCCCCCCACCCCCGCCCCCCCGCCCCCCCCCCCACCCCCCGGCACGCGGGCCGGAGGTCGCGGGGCGTTGGCCGGTGGTCTCTGCGCGCGGGCCCGTGGTCGCGGGGCGCTGGCCCGTGGTGGCCGGGCGCTGGCCCGTGGTCGCGGGGCGCTGGCGCGTGGTCGCTGGGCGCGGGCCCGTGGTCGCGGGGCGCTGGCCCGTGGTCGCGGAGCGCTGGCCCGTGGTGGCCGGGGGCTGGCCCGTGGTCGCGGGGCGCTGGCCGGGGAAGACCTCGTCGATCTCCGCCTCGGTCCAGCCCTGTCGGGAGATGCGCTGGAGTTCGTCGGTCACCGGCTTGCGGGTGGCCTGGAACAGGGCCAGCGCCTCGGGCAGGGAGTCCGCCCGGCGCAGCGCGTCGGCGAGCGCTCCGCCGTCCTCGATGGCCGAGTTGGCGCCCTGGCCCTGGTGGTGCAGCATCGAGTGGGCCGCGTCGCCGACGAGTACGACGGAGTCCGAGTGCCAGCGGGCGACCGGGTCGATGTCGTAGACCGCGCGGATGTTCACGGTGTCCATGTCGAGGCCGTGGGTGATGGCGACGAGGCGCTCGTCGAAGCCCTCGACCGTGGCGAGGAGGTCGTCCTTGGTGACCTCGGGCGCCCAGGTGGCGTCCGGGCACAGGGCGGTGATGTCGAAGGACACCTGACCGCGGTGGCGCAGCGGCAACAGGTAGACCTTGGTGCCCCGGCCGATGTACATGCGCAGGTTGTCGTCGGTGACCAGGCCGTGGGCGTCGTCGAGGGAGATGACCGCGCGGTAGGCGTGCTCGCCGGAGAACACCGGTCCCTGGTCGCCGAACAGCTCCCTGCGGACCACGGACCTGATGCCGTCGGCGCCGACCACCAGGTCGGCCTCGACACTCCGGCCGTCGGCGAAGGTCAGTACGGAGCGGTCACCCTTGTCCTGGACGCTCTCCAGCCGGTGGCCGAGGTGGACCATGCCGTCGGGCAGCACGCTCATCAGCGCGTCGATGAAGTCGCCGCGGTGGATCAGATGGGTGTGGGTCTGCCGGCCGTCGGCGGGCCACTCCTCCCGCATGATCGGCTCGCCGGTGGCGGTGAGGATCTCGAAGGACTCACTCGGTGAGCTGACCCGGGCGACGGCGTCGAAGATCCCCCACTCGCGGAACCGGTTCATGGTGGCCGGGCGCAGTCCGATGCCGGCGCCGACCTCGCGGATCCGGCTCGCCTGTTCGTAGACGTCGACCCGGGCGCCGAGCAGGCTGAGGGCCTTGGCCGCCGCCGCGCCGCCGTACCCCGCGCCGACCACGGCGATCTTCAGTTCTTTCAGGTCCGATGACTGCATGGTGGCTCTCTCTATTTCTTGAGGGTCAGGAAGTCGGCGGGGTTGTCGACGAAGATCGTCCGGATCGCGGCCTCGTCCAGTCCGGCGGCCCGCAGGTCGGGGATGAGGTCCTCGAAGAGGTAGTTGACGGTGTGGCCCTTCACTCCGGGCCAGCCCAGCGGGCTGCAGTTGGCGTCGGCGGAGGCGAGCACCTGGTTGAGGCGGCCCTCGCCCGCGATGAACCGCAGGAAGTGGTCGAGGCGCTCCTTGCGGGGGCGGGCCCAGAACGGCGGGTCGGGCAGTTCGGTCTCGTAGCCGAAGGTGTCGAAGCCGATCCGGCCGCCCTGCTCGGCGATCCACACGTCCCGGGTCCGGTCGGCGTTGACCCCGTCGTCGACGTGCCCGAACAGGACGCGGTCCAGGGGCAGTCCCTCCTCGGCGAAGATCGCGATCGCGCTCTCGGCGTCGATGGCGAGGTGGGTCAGGACGGGCGCGCCGGTGGCGAGGGCGGCCCGTGCGGCGGCCCGGTAGATGCGCTTGTCGAGGTCGGTCATGCGGCCGCCGCGGCTCACGCCGACCTTGATGACTCCGGCGCGGCCGCCGGTGTCGCCGACGCCGACGGTGATCTCGTGGACGAACTGCCGCATCAGGTAGTCGACATCGGCGCGGGCGAAGTGCCACAGGGCGGTGTCGCCGCCGACGAAGCCGGTGCAGGCGACGATGTGGACGCCGGTCTTCGCGGACAGCGACCGGTAGTAGTCGACGTCACGGCCGTTGCAGATCCCGGTGGCGTCGACGAAGGTGCCGCCGCCGTAATCGTGGAACGCCCGGAGTTTGGGGACGGTCTCCGCGTAGCGCTGTTCGGGGGTCTTCCACCACTTGGTGTCCAGCTCGGAGCCGGGCATGCCGTAGCCGATGTGCTCGTGGACGGCCACGAGGCCCAGCTCCTCGGCCGGGACGGGCCCCAGGACAGTATTGACTCGGGACACAGAACTCACCTCTGGGTAAGGGGACTTGACGGAACGTCGGGGCCGGGGCGGTCAGCGCGCCGACAGCAGGTCGTGCGGGTTGCGCACGAGGATCCGCCGTACGTCCTCGTCGCCGAGGCCCTGGGCCTTCAGGAGCGGAACGAACGCGGTCAGGACGTGGCCGTAGGGCAGTTCGTTGGCGGGGGTGCCCTTCGCGACGCCGATGGCGCCGACGGAGAGCAGGATCCGGTCGCCGAGACCGGCCCGGACCAGGTCGGCGACGAGGGCGGCGCGGTCGGCGTCGGTGAGGTGTTCCTCGTCCTCGGTGCCGACGTGGTCGAGGGCGGCGTAGGCGCCGCGGCGGGCGACGGCCAGGGGGGCGCCGGCGGCGGCGTCCTTGCGGTCGAGGCCGCCGACGACGACCCGGTCGGCCGGGAGGCCCTCGTCGAGGACGACGCCGAGATCGTGGACGGCGTCGGCGCCGTGCCGGAGGGAGACCGGGACGCCGGTGGCCAGGGCGGTGCGGGCCGCGCCGCGGAACAGGCTCTCGTCGGTCGCCGTCATGCCCGCGCGGGTCGCGGTGGTGGCGACGAGTCCGGCGGCGCCGCGCCGCTCCACCCGGGGTACGACCATGCCCTCGGTGATCTCCCTGGTGAACAGGTCGGCGAACCGGTCGGCCGGCCAGGGGGTCGGCGGGTTGGTCTGCGGGGTGAGGAAGTAGCCGCCGAGCTTCTCCTCCGGGCCCTGGCCCGTCGAGGCGACGATGTGCACGCCGGTGGTGCGCGACAGGCTCTCGTAGAGCCGGACGTCCCGGCCGTGGAACATGCCGGTGCTGTCGACGACGGTGCCGCCGCCGCAGGCCCGGAACGCCGTCAGCTTGGCGGCGAGGGTCTCGAAGATCTCCGCGCGGTCGATGGTGATGTCGAAGGCGTACTCCGCGCCCGGAGCGACCGACAGCAGAGCCTCGTGGACCGAGACGACGCCCAGGTCCTCGGTCGGCACCGGGCCCAGGACGGTGTTCACGGTGGTGTTCTTGCCGCTCATGGCTGCCTCACGTGTGCGGGGTGGGGTGCTCAGCGCCCCGTGACTAGGGCCACCGTAGCCATTCGCTTTACATAGCGTCAATGAAATGAACGAGAAGAAAAAACAATGGACTGGTAGTAGTGCCAAGCAGTGGACGAGGGGTTTTATCGCACACCAGTTCGATCGCGAGAGGTGAAAACACGGCCGGGCCCGAGGGAGCCGCGGCCGTGACGAGGATCAGTTGAGCAGGCCCACCCAGCTGGCGGCGAGCTCGTCGAGCATCTGCTCCCGGGTGAGTTTCCAGTCGGAGCCGTCCCAGTGCTGGGCGACGAAGTCGAGCTGGGCCATGGCCAGCACACCCCGGAAGTGACGCTGATGGGGCGCGAGACGCCCGGCCGCCGCCAACCCGTCCTCGATGTCGCCGACGGCCTCCTCCAGCCAGCGCTCGACGAGGTCGACGAGGTCCGGTTCGACCACCGCGGCGTCCCGGCCGATCCGGATGATGGGCCGGATGGCCGGCCAGCTGTCGGCGGTGCGCCGCAGCCACGCCATGATCGCCTCCGGTGTGCCCTCGGCGACCGTGGCGACGAGATCGAGCGCGGTGGAGCCGTGCTCGACGGAGCGCACCCGCTGGAGTTCCTCGTTCAGCTGCTCGTCGATGAGCGCCTTCATCAGGTCGCCCCGGGAGGGGAAGTACGCGTAGAAGGTCACGCGGGTGGTGCCCGCGGCGGTCGCGATGTCGTCGACCGTGGTGGCCGCGTACCCCTTCGCCTTGAACAGCTCGAGCCCGGACTCCAGCAGCAGACGGCGCGTCATCTTCTTCTGCGCCTCACGGAGGTTCGCCATGGCCGCGATCCTAACGGCCCATAACCGCCACGGCCGCGCCGCCCGCTCACCGAACATGGAGGGCGGCAACCTTACACACCCTCGACTCACTTTATGTTACGAACAAATGATTGACGCGTCGTAAAGCGAGTGACATTCTCCACGGCAACCAAGCTCCCCGGGCTCCCCTCCACGGGTCGCCCCTCTTTCCCAGCCAGGGAGAACAGCAATGACGCTCAACAACGGGACGACGACGTCCCAGGGCCCAACCGCGGGGGCCGCCCGGACTCCGGGCTACGCGGGAACACTGGCTGCAGCCTGCGGCGCGGTCTTCGTGGCCCAGGTCGCGAACGCGCTGCCGGCCTCGCTCAACGGGCTGTTCCAACAGGACCTGAACACCCACGGCTCCCAACTCACCTGGATCACAGCGGCGTTCATGGTCGCCGTGGTCTGCTTCGAGTTCACCTTCGGCGTCCTCGGCGATCTCTTCGGACGGCGCCGGCTGGTCGCGGCCGGCACGGCGCTGATCGCGGTCGGCAGTACGGTGGCCGCGCTGGCGCCCACCGTGCAGGTGCTGTGGGTCGCCGCCGCGCTGAACGGCCTCGGCGCCGGCGCCATGTTCCCCGGCTCGCTGACCTCGCTCACCGCCGTCACCCGCGGGACGCGTGAGCGTGCGCACGCGGTCGCGGTCTGGAGCGGCTTCCTGTCCGCGGGCGCGGCCGTCTCGCCGCTGCTCGGCGGCATGTTCGCCAGGATCGGCTCCTGGCGCGGCTCGTTCTGGGTGCTGGTCGGACTGGCCCTGGTCAGCATGGTGCTCACCCTGACCCTGGCCGCGGAGTCGAAGGCCCCCGAGGGCCGCAAGCTGGACGTGGCCGGTCAGATCACCTTCGCCCTCGGCCTGATCCTGGTCCTCTACGGCGCCGTCGAGGGGCCCGAGTCGGGCTGGACCACGCTGCCCGTCCTGCTGGCCTTCGCGCTCGGCGCGTGCTTCCTGGCCGGGTTCGTCGTGGTCGAACTGGGCGCGGAGTCCCCGATCTTCGACCTGACCCTGTTCCGCAACCGGGCCTTCACCGTCTCCTCCGTCGTCGCCGTCATCGGGATGCTCGCCTTCCTCGGCGCCTGCTTCGCGACGAGCATGTGGCTGGGCCCGGTCCAGCACCAGGACCCGATCCGCGTCGCGGTCCCCTTCCTGCTGCTCCAGGGTCCCGCGTTCGTGCTGATACCGGTCGTCTCGCGGCTCCTCCAGCGGGTCTCCGCGTCCGCTCTGCTCACCTCGGGGTTCGTCCTGATGGCGGTGGGCTGTCTGCTCTGCACCCGGCTCGACGTGACCGACCCGGGGCTCGGCGCGTTCGTCGTCCCCGCCCTGCTGATCGGCGTCGGATTCGCCCTCACCGTCAGCTCGGTGACGGCCGTGGCCCTGGGCAGCGTGCCCGGACAGCTGGCGGGCATGGCCAGCGCGACCACCAACATGCTGCGCGACCTCGGCTTCGCGCTCGGCCCGGTGGTGGTCGGCGCGGTCGCCCTCAGCACCGCGGGAACGGCGTTCGCCGACGGGCTGTCCGGCGCGGGCCTGCCCGCCGCCGAGGCGGCGGCGGCCCGGGAGATCGCGGAGGCGGCGGGCCCCATCGCCGTGAACAGCCTCCCGCCCGGCGCCCCCGGCTCCGCGGCCCACGGCCTCGCCCTGGACGCGCTGGGCAGCGGCTTCGGCACGGCGTTCCTGGTGTGCGGGGTGGCTGCGGCGGTCGCCGCGGTCCTCACCGCCGTGGGCATGATCGGCGTCCGGACCCCGGTCGACACGGACGACCGCGCGACCGCGAACCAGCTGGAACCGGCACCGATCGGCTAGCCGCGGGCTGACCGACCACGGGGCGGCCCAACGCCTGACCGGGCGTGGGTCGGCCCGCCGACCGACCGAACGCCGGGGCCCCGGCCCCGGCCCGACACCGGCTACAGCCCCGGCCGTCATTTCGGCTCGTCTCCGGCCCTGTAACAGCACCGGCCACAGCCCCGAGCTGCCGCCCCCGGGTCACCGCTTCGGCTCAACGCCCGCCTTGGAGCCACCCCGGCCACAGTTCCGGCACAACAACGGCTGGGGCCCCGCTCCGGCCCGGATGGTGACAACTCCGTCCGGGCGGGGCAGTGCTGAGCAGGGCGCCGACGGGGTTCGCCCCCGCTGGGGGCGGCCCTTCCTGGTGGGACCCTCGGCAGACCCTCAGGCGGGACATCGCGCCGACCACGGTTGCGGCCCACCGGAGCGGGAGCTGCAGCGCGAGACGGGGCTCGGCAGGGAGCGCCCGGACCGCGCCGCGGGCGTCACACCAGACGCCTGATCTCCCCGCGCACCCGGTAGAAGCCGCCCGCGGAGGTGTGCAGCGAGTCCACCACGTACCGCGCGCCGGGCTGGCGTATCGCTCGCGGGAACTGGACGTTCCAGCCGGACTCGTAGCCCTCGGAGACGACCCGCACGCGCACCCGGCCGCCCTGCTCGAAGCACTCCACGACGACTCCGCCGCCCGCCGCGGGGACGGCGCTGACCGTGGCGACGGAGGCGGCGGTGGTCAGCGGGGCGTAAGTGGGCAGCGCGGCCGCCAGTTTGATGTCGGCGGCGACCGGGACGGTGCCCGACTGGGCGGCGTTGATGGCGGCCTCGCTCGCGTCGATGCAGGCGAGGGAGCCGTCCGTGGAGACGATGTACAGCCGCTCCTCGTGGTACTGCATGGAGAGCGCGGAGCCGCCGCCCGTGCCGAGCTTCCACAGCCGGGTGCCGTCGGCGGTGAAGCAGTAGACGGAGGAGGCGGAGTCGCCGGCGAAGACGTACCGACCGCCGGGCGACGTGGCGCAGGAGTACACCGCGGCGTCGCACCGGTAGGAGGCGTCGATCACTCCGGAGTACTTGTCGAGCCGCTGCACGACCCGGCGTCCCGTCCCGGCGTAGACGGCGTCCCGCTCCTGCCAGCCGAAGAGGACGTTGCCACTGGTCGCGGTGTGCCACAACTGGCGGGCGCCGTCCGCCGCGTAGGCGGTCACCCCGCCGCTGTGCCCGTGGTACACGGCGCGGTCGTCGGCCCGCACCATCCACCCGTGCTCCCCGGAGGAGTTGCGCGACCACTGGAGTTCGTCCTCGTGGTCGATGACCGTCAGACCGCCGTCGCGGTCGGAGACGTTCAGGACACCGGCGTGGATGTCCAGCCAGAAGATGTCCACCTCGGCGGCGATGTCGTACGCGGCGAACGGCACCTTGGCCGAGAGGTCGTACACCCGGCCGTCGTCGCAGCCCGCGTAGATCCAGAAGTCGTCGGCGACCAGGCACTTCACTCCGTCGGGCAGGGAGTAGTGGGCGAGCACCTCACCGTCGTGGCTGAGGTTGTAGACGTCGCCGTTCTGGTTGCCGACCCAGCAGCGGTCCTCGTCGACGTGGATCCCGAACGCCGAGTTGCCGGTGCGGAACCGCCAGAGCACCGGGGCGGTGGCCCGCGCGGTGGACGGGGCGGAGGTGACCTGACGTCGCGTCACGGGCCGGGCGGCGCGCTGCCCCTGAACCGCGGGCGCGTAGCCCTTGCGCACCTTCTCGGCGATCTTCTTCGCGGCCGCGGCGCGCGCCTTGTCGGCCGTCGGGAAGGCGGAGCTCTGCCGCTGACCGTCGACCCCGATCCGCCCGTACCGCACGGAGACGGTGGTCCCGTCGACGATGACCTCGTAAAACTTGTGGGCCCCGCCGTCCTCCTGGGACAGCTCCAGATAGGTCCGCTCCTCCGACTGCCCTGCCTGCGCTGCGGACACAGCACACCCCTCCCCAAAGCCCCGACCGGCCTCGGGGGCCGATCTCCAGTACCGCCAAACTAGCGGCCGGCACTGACAACGGGCCCCCGGGCCGTCCCGTCGGCGGGAGCCCGGGCCAGAATGGCGGCACCAGGGCCGGCCACAGCGCACCCAGCAGGAGGACAGCGTGCCCACCGCTCAGGACTGGATCGACCGTCTCGGACTGGAACCCCATGTGGAGGGCGGCTACTTCCGGCGCACCTACGTGTCCGACCGGCATCCGCCGGTCCGGACGCCCCGCGGCGAGCGTCCGCTGCTCACCTCCATCCACTACCTCCTCACCGCGGCGTCACCCGTCGGCCACTGGCACCTCAACGCGTCCGACATCCTGCACTTCCACCACCACGGCGCGCCGCTCACCTACCACCTGATCCACCCCGACGGGCGGGCCGAGACCGCCGTCCTCGGCCAGGACCCCGAGCGGGGTGAGGTCCTGATGCTCGCCGTGCCGGGCGGTGTGTGGAAGGCGACCGTTCTCGACAACGGCGACCACGCGCTGATCAGCGAGGCGGTGGCACCAGGTTTCGACTACGCCGACATGACCCTGGGCCGCCCGGACGAACTGACGGCCCGCTTCCCCCAGCACACCGAACTCGTCCACCGGTACTGCCATCCGCCCGGAGACCGGTGACCGCTCCCCTGGGAGCAATCAGCCGGAACGGCGAAGCGCCGGTCACCTCGGCGAATCCACGAGCCTCGGCGCGGTCCGCGCGGAGGCCCGCCAGGCGGCGCAAACCTCATCGGGGTCGCCCAGTTCCTCGCGCAGGCGGTGGGCTCGGTCCACCAGGATCGGCCAGCCGCCGGTCAGTTCGTGGAGACGGTCCGGGCGGTCCTCCGTGTGGAACATGCTGATGCGCAGTCCCCAGGCACAGCCGGGTGCATTGGCTGCTCGTACCGCCGCACTCCACCACCCCTTCGACACCGGACCGCCGGTCACCTTCTTGGTGTGGCCGCCCATTGCCGCGGTCCGCGCAACTCGACGCACAGACCACATGTCGACGTCACGCATGAGCTGACGCCTTGCCAAAGCGAACGTCAGCAAGCTCCGGAATCGTCACGCACTCCACGAGAGGCACCCTTGCCTCGTCGAACGTCAAGGAAGGGGGAACCAGGTCGAGAGGCACTTGGCGATCGCCGGTACATCGACGTTGTCCTGGGCGACTTCCTCGACGAACGGGCCGGCCACGGAAACGGGCGGCGGGACGGCACTCGCGCCGACGCCGTTGAACCGCAGGAAGACACGCATGGCGAGCCAGGCGGTGCGCTTGTTCCCATCGATCAGCGCGTGATTGCGGGCGACGGAGTGCAGCAACGCTGCGGCCTTCTCGTGCAGCGTGGGATACAACTCAGCCCCGAACACGTTCGTTCGGGGTCGCTCGATCGCCGACACGAGAAGGCCCATGTCACGCACGCCGTGCTCGGTACCGTTGACCGCGCGGGCGATGGCCAGGATCTCGTCGATCTGGAGGTAGCGCACATCCGTCACTTCAGGTAGTCCAGGATCTCCGCGTCACTGTCCATGAGCTCGGCCAGGACGTCATCGACCTTCAGCTCGGCCCGGTCCTGAGCGTCACGGATGGCTTCAATGGCAAGTTCCTGCTTGCTACGGCCCTCCCGACGAGCCCGCTCGGTGAGCTTCGCGTCAAGGTCGTCGGGGAGTCGAAGTGTCATCGCCATGCAGAGATGATACCAGGCCGGTATCAAGTGGCCCGGTCGGCACGCGCTCCCGGCTCCGCGGAGCCTGGGACCAGGCGGCCGTGCGCATCACCACCGCAAGAGCCACTAGGACGCGTCGCCCTCACAGGCGCCTCGTTCACGAACTCCCAGGTCCAAGAGCTCCTTAAAGTTCCGTCCGCTTGAACCGCTGCGCATAGGGAGACAGGCCAAGGAACCCGCCAGAGCAGCCGAACCGCAGGTCAAACGCCCTTGTGGGCCGGCTCCAGGATCGCCACGCACTCCACGTGATGCGTCATCGGGAACAGGTCGAACACCCGGAGCGTCCGCACCCGGTACCCCCCGTCCCGGAAGTACCCCAGGTCCCGGGCCAGGGCCGCCGGGTCGCAGGCCACGTAGGCGATGCGGCGGGCGCCCAGGGACGCCAGGTGCTTCACCGTGGCGCGGCCGGCGCCGGCCCGGGGCGGGTCGAGGACGACGAGGTCGACCTCGGAGATACCGGTCCGCGGGAGGACCGACTCGACCTTGCCCTGCTCGATCCGGACCCGGGGGAACTCCGCGAGGTTGTGGCGGGCGTCCTCCACCGCGCGCTTGCCGGACTCGATACCGAGGACGGCGCCCTGCTCGCCGAGGCGGTCGGCGAGCGCGCCCGCGAAGAGGCCGACCCCGCAGTACAGGTCGAGCGCCATCTCGCCCTTGCGCGGCAGCAGCCCCTGCATCACGGCCTTGACCAGGGTGTCCGCCGCCTGCGGGTGGACCTGCCAGAAGCCGCCGCTGCCGACGCGGTGGGTGCGCCCGTCGGCGCGCTCACGGACGAACGGGCGGCCGTGGACGCGGTGGACACCGCCGTCCTTCTCCTCGACCCGCATCACCGACACCGGCTTGTCCAGTTCCACGATCGGGAGCCGGGCGCCGGGGCGGGGCGTGAGGATGACCTGGCGGTCCTGCGAGCCGGTCGCCGCGATGGCCTCGACCGACTCCATGCCCGTCCAGTCGCGCCGCTCGATGCCGAGTTCGCTGACGCCCTCCGCGGCGATCATGCAGTGCTCGACGGGCTCGACCGCGTGCGAGCGGTGGCGGCGCAGCCCGGCGCGTCCGGTCGCGGGGTCCACCGCGTACTGGACCCGGGTGCGCCACTGCGGGACCTGCCCGGCCGGCAGCTTGTCGCCCTCGGCGGGCATCACCGTGCCGTCCCAGCCGGCCTCCTCGGGCGTCAGCCCCGCGAGCCGCCTGAGCTGCTCGGCGACGACCTCGCCCTTCATCCGGCGCTGCGCGCCCGGCTTGGCGTGCTGCCAGTCGCAGCCGCCGCAGCGGCCGGGACCGGCGTACGGGCAGGGCGCCTCGACGCGGTCCTTGGAGGCGTCGAGCACCTCGACGGCGTCGGCGCGCAGGAAGCGGGCGCCCTCCTCGCCCTCGGTGACCCGGGCCAGGACCCGCTCGCCGGGCAGCGTGTGCCGTACGAAGAGGACCTGGCCGTCCTGGGTGCGGGCGATGCAGTGGCCGCCGTGGGCGACGGGACCGACCTCGACCTCGAACTCCCGCCCCACGAGCGACCCCGCCTGCGACTTCTTCGGTTCTGCCTGCATGGCGGGGTGACTCCAGATACGTAAGGGAAAGGGCCGGGACAACAGCCGTCCAGTCTACGACTGTTTCGAGGACTCCTTGGTCCGCTCCACCGCCGGGCCGCGTCGCACGGAGCCCGGCGCGTTCCACTCCTGCCGCTTGCGGGCCCGCTTCTTCGCGGCCTCGGAGGACTGGAGCTGGTAGGGCACCGAGGTGACCATCACGCCCGGCGTGAACAGCAGCCGGCCCTTCAGGCGCAGGGCGCTCTGGTTGTGCAGCAGATGCTCGTACCAGTGGCCCACGACGTACTCGGGGATGATCACGGAGACCGCGTCGCGCGGGGACTCGCGGCGCAGGTTCTTGACGTACTCGATGATCGGCCGGGTGATCTCGCGGTAGGGCGAGTCGAGGACCTTCAGCGGGACGTCGATGCCGCGCTTCTCCCACTCGGCCTTGAGCGCCTTGGTCTCGGCGGGGTCGACGTTGACGCTGAGCGCCTCCAGGGTGTCGGTGCGCATCAGCTTGGCGTACGCGAGGGCGCGCAGCGTGGGCCGGTGGATCTTGGAGACCAGGACCACGGAGTGCACCCGGGAGGGGCGGACGCTGTCGTCGCTGGGACCCTCGGGGGCGGCGATCTCGGCGGAGACCCGGTCGTAGTGCTTCCGGATCGCGCTCATGACGACGTAGAAGATCACCATGCCGAGCAGGGCGACCCAGGCGCCGTGCGTGAACTTGGTGACCAGGACGACGACGAGGACCAGGCCGGTGAAGAAGGCGCCGAAGGCGTTGATCGCGCGGGAGCGGACCATGTGGCGGCGCTTGGCCTGGTCGGTCTCGGTGCGCAGGTGCCGGTTCCAGTGCCGGACCATGCCGATCTGGCTGAGCGTGAAGGAGACGAACACCCCGACGATGTACAGCTGGATCAGCCGCGTGGAGTCGGCCCCGTAGACCCACACCAGCAGCGCGGCGGCGCCGGCCAGCAGCACGATGCCGTTGGAGAAGGCGAGGCGGTCGCCGCGGGTGTGCAGCTGGCGGGGCAGGTAGCGGTCCTGGGCGAGGATCGAGCCGAGCAGCGGGAAGCCGTTGTAAGCGGTGTTGGCCGCGAGGAAGAGGACCAGGGCGGTCGCCGCGGCGAGCAGGACGAAGAAGAACGTGCCGTCGCCGAAGACGGCGGCCGCGACCTGGGAGATCACCGGGTCCTGCACGTAGTCCGCGCCGACGGGCACGCCGTTGTGGACGAGGTCCTTGGCCGGGTTCTCCGCCATGTGCACGTCGGTGGCCATGGCGAGCCCGATGATCCCGCAGAACATGGTGACGGCGAGCAGGCCCATCATGGCGAGGGTGGTCGCCGCGTTCCGCGACTTGGGCTTGCGGAAGGCGGGGACCCCGTTGCTGATCGCCTCGACACCGGTGAGCGCGGCACAGCCGGAGGAGAAGGCGCGCAGCAGCAGGAAGACCAGGGCGAAACCGGCCAGACCCTGGTGCTCGGGCTTGATCTGGTAGTCGGCGGTCGGGGCCTTCATGGTCTCGTCGAGGATCAGCCCCTGGAAGGCGCCCCAGGCGATCATGATGAAGACGCCGGCGACGAAGACGTAGGTCGGGATCGCGAAGAGCTTGCCCGACTCCTTCACACCGCGCAGGTTCATCAATGTCAGCAGCACGATGATGCCGACCGCGCACAGGACCTTGTGCTCGACGAAGAAGGGGACGGCCGAGCCGAGGTTCTCCACGCCGGAGGAGATGGACACGGCCACCGTCAGAACGTAGTCGACCAGCAGCGCGCTGGCCACGGTGAGGCCGGCCCGGGGGCCGAGGTTGGTGTTGGCGACCTCGTAGTCGCCGCCGCCGCTCGGGTAGGCGTGCACGTTCTGCCGGTAGGAGGCGACGACCGTGAACATCAGGACCACGACCGCGACCGCGATCCAGGGGCTGAAGTGGTACGCCGACACGCCCGCGATGGACAGGACCAGCAGGACCTCGCCGGGCGCGTAGGCCACGGAGGACAGCGGGTCGGAAGCGAAGACGGGGAGTGCGATGCGCTTCGGCAGGAGCGTTTCCCCGAGCCGATCACTGCGCAGTGCGCGCCCGATCAGGATCCGTTTGGGCACGTCGGTCAGTTTGGACACAACAGAGGATCGTAAGCGTTCGAACGGGCTGTCGCCCACCCGCCACCCCCTATCCGCACAGCACCTGCCCACCGGGTGAATTCGAGGGGCTCGCGGCTGCGGATTCCGTGGCTCACGACGACGGCGTGCCTATATGACAAAAACCGTTGATTCCCACCGCCGTTGCCGTCCTCCGGAGGCCCCATGGACACCACCGCCCAGCTGATCGGCGCCGCCGCGTCCCTCGTCGGCCTCGGATTCCTGACACTTGCCAGCGTCCGCAGCATCAGCCGCCGCTGATTCACCTCGATCCCGCGGCAACCGTGCACAGGGGTGCCGACGTCCTACCGCGCGTGTGTAGCTTGGGCGTCGATCTGAGACCCTGATCTGGCTGAGCAGTAACTCTTGACGTTGGAAGGACGGTCGTGCACATCGTCATCATGGGCTGCGGACGAGTGGGGTCCGCTCTCGCCCAGACCCTGGAGCAACAGGGGCATACGGTCGCTGTGATCGATCAGGACCCCACCGCCTTCCGCCGGCTCGGCCCCGGGTTCGGCGGCCGCCGGGTCACCGGCATCGGCTTCGACCAGGACACCCTGCGCGAGGCGGGCATCGAGGAGGCCGGCGCCTTCGCCGCGGTCTCCAGCGGCGACAACTCCAACATCATCTCCGCGCGGGTGGCCCGCGAGATGTTCGGCGTCGAGAACGTCGCGGCGCGGATCTACGACCCCCGCCGCGCCGAGGTCTACCAGCGTCTGGGCATCCCCACCGTGGCCACGGTGCGCTGGACCGCCGACCAGATGCTGCGCCGGCTGCTCCCCTCGGGCGCCGAGCCGCTGTGGCGCGATCCCACCGGTGGTGTCCAGCTGGCCGAGGTGCACACCTCCGCCGCCTGGGTGGGCCACAAGATCAGCAAGCTCCAGGAGGAGACGGGCGTCCGCGTGGCGTTCCTCACCCGCCTCGGGGAGGCCATCCTGCCCAGCTCGCAGACGGTGCTCCAGGAGGGCGACCTGGTGCACGTGATGATGCGCGCCGACGAGGTCGACAAGGTCGAGGCCGTCTTCGCCAAGGGTCCCGAAGAGGAGGGCGGTCACTGATGAGGGTCGCCATTGCCGGTGCCGGTGCCGTCGGCCGCTCGATCGCGGGCGAACTGCTGGAGAACGGTCACGAGGTCCTGCTGATCGACAAGGCGCCGACCGCGATCTCGGTCGAGCGCGTCCCGCAGGCGGAGTGGCTGCTCGCCGACGCCTGCGAGATCACCTCGCTGGACGAGGCCGCCCTCCAGCGCTGCAACGTGGTGATCGCCGCGACGGGCGACGACAAGGTGAACCTGGTCGTCTCCCTGCTGGCGAAGACGGAGTACGGCGTCCCGCGCGTCGTCGCCCGGGTCAACAACCCCAAGAACGAGTGGCTCTTCAACGAGTCCTGGGGCGTCGACGTGGCCGTCTCCACCCCGCGTCTGATGTCCGCCCTGGTCGAGGAGGCGGTGAGCGTCGGCGACCTGGTCCGGCTGCTGCGCTTCAGCCACGGTGACGCCAACCTGGTGGAGCTGACGCTGCCCGAGGAGTCGGCCCTGGCCGGTACCCAGGTCGGGGACGTGGAGTGGCCGCAGGACACCTCGCTGGTCACCATCATCCGCGGCACCCGGGTGCTCACCCCGACCCGGGAGGACTCACTGGAGGCGGGCGACGAGCTGCTGTTCGTGGCCGCGCAGGCCCGCGAGGAGCAGTTGGAGGACCTGCTGTCGGTGCGCCGCGAGGACGCGTCGAGCTGAGTCAGCCGTACGTACGCCGAAGGGCGCCCCGGGAGAACCCGGGGCGCCCTTCGCGTGGTCCGTGCGCTTCGGCCGGCGCGTGGTTCGTGCGCTTCGGCCGGCGCGTGGTTCGTGCGCTTCGGCCGGCGCGTGGTCCGTGCGCTGTGGCCGGCGCGTGGTCCGCGTCCGCTCGCCTCAGTCCGCGCCTCAGTCCGCGGCGCGAGCCGCGGCCTTCCGCTCCTTCTCCGCCTGCTCCGCCGCCTCCATCTCCGCGAACACGTCGATCGGGGCGGGCGCCTTGGCCAGGAAGACCCAGGTCAGCCAGACGGCGAGGAGGAACGGCGGGATCTTGAGGGCGACCAGGACCCAGCCCAACTGGGTGGTGTCCGCCCACCAGTAGAGCGGGAAGAGGATCGCGCACTTGGCGAGCAGGATCGCGCCCCAGGCGTAACTCGCCTTGGCGTACGCCTTCTTGCGTCCCGGGTTGCGGGTGCGCCAGGAGAGGTTCTCCTTGAACACCGGGCCGAGGATCAGGCCGATCAGCGGGACCCCGCACAGCGTCGTGATGATGTACGCCAGGCCGAGGCCCAGCGTGTAGAGCATGCCGGGCAGGTAGAAGTCCTTGGCGTTGCCGGTCATCATCGCGAAGACGACACCGAAGGCGACGCCGAAGACGCCGCTGAAGGCGTGCTTGAGGGTGTCCCGCTTCACCAGGCGGACGACGACCAGCAGCAGGGAGACACCGAGGGCGGCGATGGCCGACAGGTGCAGGTCCTTGTTGATGGTGTAGATGGTGACGAAGAGGAGTCCGGGCAGCACCGTCTCGACCATGCCGCGGACGCCGCCGAACGCCTCGAACAGTGCGGCCTCGGTCACCGCCCGGGCATCCCGCTCCGCGTCCGCGGTGGTGTCTTCGGTCGGCTTGTCGAGCGACGTCACCGGCTACTCCCGTCCGAGGGGTCTCAGTTCGTATTTCGGGTTGAACAGCACCCGGCGGCCCCGGCTCATCGAGATCCGGCCCGATGCGATCAGCTTGCGGCCCGGCTCTATGCCCACGATGGAGCGTCTGCCGAGCCACACCACGTCCAGCGCGGCGGAACCGTCGAAGAGCTCGGCCTCCAGGGCCGGGACTCCGGCCAGCGGCCGCAGGGTGACGGTGCGCAAGGTACCAGTAACGGTGACTATCTGTCGGTCGTGGCAGTCACAGATACGGATGCAGCCGGCGGTCGCGGCGTCCTCTCGCAGTTCCTCGGACTCCAGGTCCTCCTGCGACGAGGAGAGCCGGTCGAGCATGCGCCGGAACCGGCCCACCGGCTTCTCGGAACGAGGAACAGAACTCATGTCTGAAGCGTACCGGGGCACGCCAACAGCTACGTACCCACGGGCCGGACGCCCGAACCGGCGGCAGGAACCTCCAAGCTTGCCTAAGGGCTATAGGCAAATACATAATCGACTTAGGTAAGCGAAAGGACGGTCATGGTACGCGCAGGACTCACCCCGGAGCTGCTGACCCGGGCCGGGGCGGAGCTGGCCGACGAGGTCGGCTTCGAGCAGGTGACCGTCTCGGCGCTGGCCCGGCGGTTCGACGTCAAGGTCGCGAGCCTGTACTCGCACCTGAAGAGCTCCCAGGACCTCAAAACCCGGATCGCGCTGCTCGCCCTGGAGGAGCTCGCGGACCGGGCGGCCGACGCCCTCGCGGGCCGGGCCGGGAAGGACGCCCTGGTCGCGTTCGCCGACGTGTACCGCGACTACGCCCGCACCCACCCCGGCCGCTACGCCGCCGCCCGCTTCCGTCTCGACCCCGCGACGGCCGCCGCGAGCGCGGGCGTACGGCACGCCCAGATGACCCGGGCGATCCTGCGCGGCTACGACCTGACCGAGCCGGACCAGACCCACGCGGTCCGCCTCCTGGGCAGCGTCTTCCACGGCTACGTCGACCTGGAACTGGCGGGCGGCTTCAGCCACAGCTCGCCCGACAGCGAGGAGTCCTGGTCCCGCGTCCTCGACGCCCTCGACGCCACCCTCCGCAACTGGCCCGCCCCGTGAGCCGGCTCCCGTAGCCGAACCGGCCCCCGACCCCGTACGCAGAAAGGCAGAAGGCGCGCACCCATGCACCCCACACCCCTCACCGCCGACCTCGTCCGTGGCGCCCTGGACCTGGAGCGCACCGAGCACGGTCTGCTGCCGCACCGGCTCCCCGCGCGGGCCCGCGCCCAGTGCTCCGACCCGCAGCTCGCCATGGTCGAGTCCCAGCCCTCGGGCGTACGGCTGGCCTTCCGCACCCGGGCCACCGCCGTGGAACTGGACACCCTGCCCACGAAGCGGAACTACGTCGGAGTGCCGTCCCGCCCGGACGGCGTCTACGACCTGCTCGTCGACGGCGAACTGACCGGCCAGACGGTCGCCAGGGGCGGCACCACCCTGGTCGTCGACCTGGCCACCGGCTCCACCGAGCGGCACCAGGGCCCGGTCGTCACCCTCTCCTTCACCGGGCTGCCCGACCGGGAGAAGGACGTGGAGATCTGGCTGCCGCACAACGAGACGACCGAGCTGGTCGCGCTGCGCGCCGACGCCCCCGTGGAGCCGCTGCCGGACCGCGGCCGCAAGGTGTGGCTGCACCACGGCAGCTCCATCAGCCACGGCTCCGACGCCGCGAGCCCCACCGCGATCTGGCCCGCCCGCGCCGCGGCCCTGGCCGGTGTCGACCTGATCAACCTCGGTCTGGGCGGCAGCGCGCTGCTCGACCCGTTCACGGCGCGGGCGATGCGGGACACCCCGGCCGACCTGATCAGCGTCAAGATCGGCATCAATCTGGTCAATCTCGACCTGATGCGGCTGCGGGCCTTCGCTCCGGCCGTGCACGGCTTCCTCGACACCATCCGCGACGGCCACCCCGACACCCCGCTGCTGGTCGTCTCTCCCATCCTGTGCCCCATCCACGAGGACACCCCGGGCCCGGGCGCCTTCGACCCCGAGGCGCTCCGCGAGGGCCGGCTGAGGTTCGTGGCGACCGGCGACCCGGCGGAGCGGGCGGCCGGGAAGCTGACGCTGACCGTGATCCGCGAGGAGCTGGCCCGCGTCGTGGAGCAGCGCCGGGCCGAGGACCCGCACCTGCGCCACCTCGACGGCCGGGACCTGTACGGGGAGCGCGACCACGCCGAGCTGCCGCTGCCCGACGCGCTCCACCCGGACGCCGCCACGCACCGCCTGATCGGCGAGCGCTTCGCCGAGCTGGCCTTCCGGGACTGGAGCGGGGCCGCCCGGGACTGACGCGCCCGGGACCAGGGGTCAGCGCTCGAAGCGGTAGCCCATGCCCGGCTCGGTGATGAAGTGCTCGGGGTGCGAGGGGTCCGTCTCCAGCTTCCGCCGCAGCTGGGCCATGTAGACCCGCAGATAGTTCGTCTCCGTCCCGTAGGACGGCCCCCAGACCTCCTGGAGCAGCTGCTTCTGGCTGACCAGCCGTCCGGCGTTGCGGACGAGCACCTCCAGCAGGTGCCACTCGGTCGGTGTCAGGCGGACGTCCGCGCCGTCGCGGTTGACCTTCTTCGCGGCCAGGTCGACGGTGAACGTCCCGGCGTCGAGGAGGACCTCCTCCTCACCGCCCCCGACCGGCTCGGCGCGCCGCACCGCCGCCCGCAGCCGGGCCAGCAGTTCGTCCATGCCGAAGGGCTTGGTGACGTAGTCGTCGGCGCCCGCGTCCAGCGCCTCCACCTTCTCGTCGGAGGAGTGGCGGGCGGACAGCACGAGGATCGGCACCCGGGTCCAGCCGCGCAGGCCCCGGATCACCTCGACGCCGTCCATGTCGGGCAGGCCGAGGTCGAGCACCACCACGTCGGGGTGGCGGGCGGCGGCGAGCTGGAGGGCGGTGGCACCGTCGTGCGCCGCGTCCACCTCGTACTTGCGGGCCTTGAGGTTGATCACAAGGGCGCGCACGATCTGCGGCTCGTCGTCGATCACGAGCACCCGGGTCATGAGGCCTGCCTTTCGGAATCCGGTACGTCGGTGCGGTCGGGGCGGTCCGGGTGGTCCGGGAGGTCCGGGTGGTCGGGGTGGTCCGGGAGACCAAGTTTCTCAGCGGCCGCGCGCAGGGTGAGCACCATGGTGAGCCCGCCGCCGGGGGTGTCCTCGGCGTGCAGGGTGCCGTCCATGGCCTCGGTGAAGCCGCGCGCCACCGCGAGGCCCAGCCCGACGCCGGCGCCGCGGGGCGCGTCCCCGTACCGCTGGAACGGCGCGAAGATGCGTTCCTTGGCGTCGTCGGGGACGCCGGGTCCGCGGTCCACGACCCGGACCTCGACGCGGTCGGCGAGGGCGCTGGCGGAGACCAGGACGGGCGTTCCGGACGGGCTGTACTTGACGGCGTTCTCGACGATGTTGGCGACCGTGCGTTCCAGCAGGCCGGGATCGACGGCGACCATGGGGAGGGTCTCGGGGATGTCGAGTTCCACGCTGTCCTCGGGGACTCCGCCGAGGGCCATGGGCACGACCTCGTCGAGGTCGATCTCCCGGACGATGGTGCTGACGGTGCCGGTCTGGAGCCGGGACATGTCGAGGAGGTTGCCGACCAGGTGGTCGAGGCGGTCGGCCCCGTCCTCGATCCCGGCGAGCAGTTCCGCCTCGTCCTCCTCGGACCAGGAGACGTCGTCGGAGCGCAGGCTGCTGACCGCTGCCTTGATCCCGGCGAGCGGGGTGCGCAGGTCGTGGCTGACGGCGGCGAGCAGCGCGGTGCGGATGCGGTTGCCCTCGGCCAGGGAACGGGCCCGGTCGGCCTCCTCGCGCAGCCGGCGCCGGTCCAGGACGACGGCGGCCTGCGTGGCGAACGCGGCCAGCACCCGCCGGTCCTCGGCCGGCAGCACCCGCCCGGTCAGCGCCAGCGCCATGTGGTCCCCGACCGGCACGTCGACGTCGGCGTCCTCCGGCCGCTCCAGGGGCCGCCCCAGGCCGACGCGGCCGGCGCAGGTCCAGGGCTCCAGGTCGCCCGCCCGCTCCAGCAGGGCGGCGGACTCCATCCCGAAGGTCTCCCGGACCCGTTCCAGCAGCGCCTCCAGGCTGGTCTCGCCGCGCAGCACGTTCCCGGCGAGGAAGGAGAGGATCTCCGACTCGGCGCGCAGCCGTGCCGCCTGATGGGTGCGGCGGGCGGCGAGGTCGACCACCGAGGCGACCGACACCGCCACCGCCACGAAGATCACCAGGGCGAGGATGTTGGTGGGGTCGGCGATGGTGATCCTGCGGACGGGCGGGGTGAAGAACCAGTTCAGCAGCAGCGATCCGAGCAGGGCCGAGGCCAGCGCGGGGAAGAGTCCGCCGATCAGCGCGGCCGCCACGGTCAGGGTCAGGAACAGCAGCATGTCGTTGGTCAGGCCGAGGTGGACGTCGACGTTGGTCAGCAGCACCGTGAGCAGCACGGGGCCGCCGGCTCCGGCCAGCCAGCCCCACACGACCCGGGACCGGCCCAGTCGGGCGCCGCGCGCCACGGGCAGTCCGCGGCCCTTGGCGACCTCCTCGTGGGTGACGATGTGGACGTCGAGGTCGGGCCCGGACTCCCGGGCCACGGTCGCCCCGACGCCGGGACCGAGCACGTACTGCCAGCTCTTGCGGCGTGAGGAGCCCAGCACGATCTGGGTGGCGTTCACCCCGCGCGCGAAGGACAGCAGCGCCGCCGGGACGTCGTCGCCGACCACATGGTGAAACGTGCCGCCGAGGTCCTCGACGAGCGTCCGCTGGACCGCCAGTTCCTTCGGCGACGCCGACGTCAGCCCGTCGCTGCGCCCGATGTAGAGGGCGAGCACCTCACCGCCGGCGCCCTTCTCCGCCAGCCGCGCCGCCCGCCGGATCAGCGTCCGCCCCTCCGGGCCGCCCGTCAGACCGACCACGATCCGCTCCCGCGAACCCCAGATCCGCGACACCCGGTGCTCCCCGCGGTACTCCCGCAGGTACTCGTCCACCCGGTCCGCCACCCACAGGAGCGCCAGCTCCCGCAACGCCGTCAGGTTCCCCGGCCGGAAGTAGTTCGACAGCGCCGCGTCCACCTTGTCCGGCCGGTACACGTTCCCGTGCGCCATCCGCCGCCGCAGCGCCTGCGGCGACATGTCGACCAGCTCGATCTGATCCGCCCGCCGCACCACCTCGTCCGGCACCGTCTCCCGCTGCCGCACCCCCGTGATCGACTCCACCACGTCCCCGAGGGACTCCAGATGCTGGATGTTGACGGTCGATATGACGTCGATCCCGGCCGCCAGCAGTTCCTCCACGTCCTGCCACCGCTTGGCGTTGCGGGAGCCGGGCACGTTGGTGTGGGCCAGCTCGTCCACCAGAGCCACCCGGGGAGCCCGCGCCAGCACCGCGTCGACGTCCATCTCCGTGAACGACGCACCCCGGTAGGCCAGCTCGCGGCGCGGCACCGTCTCCAGACCGTGCAGCATCACCTCGGTACGCGGCCGCCCGTGATGCTCCACGAACGCGACCACACAGTCCGTACCGCGCTCCAGGCGCCGGTGCGCCTCCGACAGCATCGCGTACGTCTTGCCCACGCCCGGTGCCGCACCGAGATAGATCCGAAGCCTGCCGCGTCCCATGTCCTCATTGTCTTCCGGTCGTCACTTCACGCAGCGTCGACCTTACGACCAGCAAATCGGACATACGCCACCGGGTGCGGCGGCCCGGGCGCTTTTGACGCAACCCTGACGCACCGCACCCGGCGCCGCGGCTCCCCCGCTCAGGAGGGGTTGTCGCCGTGGGTGAGGGTCTCCCAGGCGACGAAGAGGTTGTTGCTGCCGGCCGGGCGGTTGCGTTCGGTCAGCGTCTGCGTGTTGGTCATCGCGTGGCCGAGGCGGTTGGCCAGGGCGTTGTGGCCGACCTCGGTGACGGGGCCGAGTCCCAGGTGCAGGCTGCCGCCGCACAGCCAGGCGGGAGCGGCCGTGCCGAGCTGGTATTTGGCCTGGAAGCCGAGCGCGTGCCGCAGCCGCTCGCCCACGTCGGTGCCGTACAGGTCCTGCCCCTGGATCCGGCTGGTCTCGGCGACGTGCGAGATCGCGGAGATGCCGTAGCCGGTGTGGGTGAAGTCGCGGCAGGTCTCCTGGGTGAGGCCGGTGACGAAGGTCGACTGGCCCTGCCAGTAGTTGACGATCTTGTCGCGGGTGTCGAGGTTCTGGCTCGGGACGGTCTTCGGCAGTTCCCCGTCGGAGGCGAGGTAGACGTAGGCGGCGGTGCGGGTGCGGAACTTCGCCATGGCCTTGTCGTACGAGGCCCTGTCCTCCAGGAAGACGGAGATGCCGATGGCGGCCTCCATCATCGACAGCTCCCAGTTCCCGTTGGAGTGGGAGCCGTTGATGATCTCCGGGAGGTAGACGTTGCGGAGCATCGTCGAGAAGCGTCCGGAGTTCGGCCAGCCGCCCGTGTACGTATGCTTGATGATCTCGGCGGCCCGGGGCCAGGAGGAGCCCGCCCAGCCGGTCTGGAGCGGGGCGTTGCTGTTGGTGTGGTCGGTGATCACCGCGGACCAGGCGTCCATCAGCTGGATGGACTTCCGGGCGTAGCGCGCGTCGCGGGTGATGTACCAGGCGAGGGCGTTGGTGTAGGCGGCGATCGCGTCCTCGCGCTCGTCGGTGCAGCCGTTGTTGGGGTTGGAGTACGAGCCGCACTCGACGACCGCCCGGGGCTTCGGGGCGCGGTTGGGGTCGGCGTACCTGCTCGCCATCATCTGGTCGTAGGCGCCCTTCCAGGGCTGGGCGCCGGCCAGGACCTGGGAGCGGGCGAAGTCCAACTGGCCCCGGGAGACGGCGACTCCGGGGTGGGTGAAGGTGGCGGGGGCCGCTTCGGCGCCCGGCGCGGACGGCCAGGCGAGGACACCGGCGACCAGGGCGGCGACGACCGCGAGAAGTCCGGTTCTGCGCATAGGTGGGGGGCCTTCCGTTCTCGTATGTGAACGTGAAGCGCCTTTATGAACAGACGCGTTGAGCGGAGACCATAGGTCTGGACCATCCCTCCGTCAAGGCGTGAAGAAAGCCGCGCCCGTTCACATCCGGCCTCCGGGCATGTGAAAGGGCCGCACCCCGAGGGGTACGGCCCTGTTCCCTGTGTCCGCCTAGCGGACCTCGGTGATCTCCGGTCCGCGCTGGAGCTGTCCCATGCCGCCGGAGAACCGGGATCCGGCCTCCTCCTGCTGGACCCCTTCGGGGACCATCTGGGCATCGTTGGGCAGCTTCAGGACGATCGGGTCGCGGGGCGCCATCGGGCCCTCGCCGCGGACCACGACCGTGTCCCGGAAGATCTGCTCCAGCAGCCCGGCCGCCTGCGGCTGGACCGCGCCCTGACCCGAGATCACACCGCGCAGGAACCAGCGCGGACCGTCCACACCGACGAACCGGACGACCTGGAAGCCGCCCGTGCCGTCCGGCAGCTGGACCGGTACCTGCGCCCGCAGCTCCCAGCCCAGCGGACCCTCGACCTCGTCGATGATGCCGCCCTGCTGGGTGATGCCGGTGCCGATCTCCTCGCGCACCTCGCCCCAGATGCCCTCGCGCTTGGGAGCGGCGAAGGCCTGGAGCTGAATGGCGCTGTCGCGCAGGACGACCGTCGCGGCGACGATCGCGTCGCCCGCGACCTCGACCCGCAGCTCCATGCCGTCGACTCCGGGGACGAAGAGTCCGCCCAGGTCCACCCGGCCCTCACCGGGCTCGCGCACCTCGGTGCTGTCCCACGGTCCGTCGGGCCGCGGCTCCGGCTCCAGTCGCACGCGCTCGCGCGTGCCCTCGTCGTCCGCCTCGGTGTCGACGCCGTCGACGACCTGCTCGGGCTCGCCGGCCGCGTCCTCGGCGGCACCCTTCTTCTTGCGACGTCCGAACACGTCACTGTCCTTCCCGGTCGGATACGACCGAAGCGTATCTAGTCCCACCCGTCGTGCCGCCCTCGGCGGCCCGACCTGTTGTGCCGCGCCCGCCGTCCACGGCGGCGTGACCACCGGTGGACCCGAAGCCCCCCTCGGCCCGCGCCGAGTCGGGAAGCTCCGCGACCTCCTGGAAGCGGACCCTCTCGACCTGCTGGACGACCAGTTGGGCAATCCGGTCGAAGCGCTCGAACCGCACCGACTCGTGCGGGTCGAGATTCACCACGATCACCTTGATCTCCCCACGGTACCCGGCATCAACCGTCCCCGGGGCATTCACGAGGGCGACACCGCAGCGGGCGGCCAGTCCGGATCGAGGGTGCACGAAGGCCGCGTACCCCTCGGGGAGCGCGATGGACACCCCCGTCGGCAGGACGGCCCGCTCACCGGGCTTCAGCTCCCGGGCCTCGGTGGTGCGCAGATCGGCGCCCGCGTCACCGGGGAGCGCGTACGACGGAAGGGGTACGTCCGGGTCGACGCGGCGGATCAGCACGTCCAGCGGTTCACGGCTCACGGGTTCACCTCGAAGGCGCGGGCCCGGCGCACCTGGTCGGGGTCGCTCATGGCGGCGCGGATCTCCTCCGGACGGCCGTTGTCGATGAAGTGGTCGACCTTGACCTCGATGAAGAGGGCGTCGGCGCGGACGGCGACGGGGCCGTCGGGCCCTCCGACGCGTCCGGTGGCGGTGGAGTAGATCTTCCGCCCGGCCACCGCGGTGACCTCGGCCTGGAGGTGCAGCGTGGTGCCCACCGGAACCGGCCGTACGAAGTCGGTCTCCAGCCGTCCGGTCACGGCGATGGTGCGCAGTAGCCAGTTCAGCGAGCCCAGGGTCTCGTCGAGCGCGGTCGCCAGGACCCCGCCGTGCGCGAGCCCCGGCGCGCCCTGGTGCTCCGGGCGCACGGTGAACTCGGCGGTCAGGGAGACCCCTTCGCCGGCCCGGGCCTGGAGGTGCAGCCCGTGCGGCTGCTCACCGCCACAGCCGAAACACTCGCCGTAGTGCGCGCCGAGCAGCTCACCGGGTGCGGGCGCGTCGGGGTGTCTCACCGGTGTCGCGGCGTCGGCGGGAGGCTGAAGGCTTGCGGATGTACCACTCACAGGCGCAGACCTTACCCGCGCGTCGGCGCGTTCCGGACACCGTGCCAAGCTTGGCTCCATGCAGCTCTCCACGACCCCGTACGAAGAACGCCTCACCGCCCCTCGTTCCTGGTGGCTGGTGTCGGTGCTGGTCGGTGTCTCCATGGCCCTGATCCTGCTGCCCTTCGGCACCCTGCCGATGCTCGGCGGACTGGTCGGCGGGACGGCCGTGGCGGCCGTCATGGCGAGCTCCTACGGCTCCCTGCGCATCCGCGTGGTGGGCGGTTCGCTGATCGCGGGCGAGGCGAAGATCCCGGTCACCGCGCTGGGCGAGGCGGAGATCCTGGACGCCGAGGAGGCACGGGCCTGGCGCACCTACAAGGCCGACACCCGCGCCTTCCTGCTGCTGCGCGCCTACATCCCGACGGCGCTGCGGGTGGAGGTCACCGATCCGGAGGACCCCACGCCGTATCTCTACCTGTCGACACGGCGCCCCGGAGAACTGGCCGAGGCGATCTCGACGGCCAGGGCGGCGGCCTAGCACACAGGGTCGACGGGTCCCCGGAACCGGGGACCCGGATATCCACCGGACCGGCTCAGCTCCCCGATCTGCCGAAGCGTCTGCGGCCGAGCCCCTTCGTGGCCTCACCGAGGGTCAGCGGGTCGGCGGGCTCCTCCAACGGCGGCAGCTCCGCCAGGGCCTCCCAGGGCACCTGGTTCCGGCGCAGGTCCGCGCGGATCCGGTCGGCCAGCTTCTTGGTGTCCCGGCGGTTCATCAGCGCGCCCACGGCCGCGCCCACCATGAACGGCATCAGGTTGGGCAGATTGCGCACCATGCGCTTCATGATCTGCTGGCGCAGCTGGTGCTTCATGTGACTGTTCAGCGCCGAACTCACCGTAGACGGCTTGGTCACGACGATCCCGCGCTCCCCCGACCAGGAGTCCAGGTACGCGGTGGAGCGCTGTTTCAGGTTCCCCGGCGGGCGTACGCCGTAGACCTCGTGGAGTTCGGCGATCAGTTTCAGCTCGATCGCGGCCACGCCGGTGATCTCGGCGGCCAGCTCGGTGGGCATCGCGGGCGGCACGGGGAGCATCGCCGCGGCGCCGACGCCGGCGCCGACCGTCGAGGTGGCGGCCATGGCGCCCGCCACGAGCTTGTCGGCGAGCTGCTCGGGGCCGAGCCCCGGGAACTGTCTGCGCAGGGTCGCGAGGTCCCGTACGGGCACACGCGGGGCGTTCTCGATGATGCGGTCCGCGAGGTAGGACAGGGCCGCCTTCGCGCGGCTGCCGCCCTTGCGGACGCCTTCCGTGGCCTTCTCCCGGATCACCGCCGCCCGTCGCCGGGCAGCGGGCACCGGAGCCCTGGCCGGCGCCGGCGGTTCGCCAGGGCCGGCCGTCGGTTCGAGCGAGGCCGATCCCGTCTCGGACGGGCCTCGCTCGTCACCACGCGCGCCGTACGGGCCGCCGGTCGGCCCTTGGTCCGCCGCCCCGGAGGGCGAGCGGCGCTTCCAGGGAGGGGTCGAGCCGGTCACGGCCGACCCCGCCTCAGTCGCAGTCGCGGCAGATCGGCTGGCCGTTCTTCTCCCGGGCCAGCTGGCTGCGGTGGTGCACCAGGAAGCAGCTCATGCAGGTGAACTCGTCCTGCTGCTTGGGCAGCACCCGGACGGCCAGCTCCTCGTTCGAGAGGTCCGCTCCGGGCAGTTCCAGGCCCTCGGCGGCCTCGAACTCGTCGACGTCCACAGAGGAGGTCGACTTGTCGTTCCGCCGGGCCTTGAGCTCTTCTAGGCTGTCCGAGTCGACGTCGTCGTCGGTCTTGCGTGGGGTGTCGTAGTCCGTTGCCATTGTCGCTCTCCCCCTCTGGGTGTCTGCGGTGTCTCCAGCGCACGTAACGCGTGAGAGGCCGGACTTGTGCCCGACCCGAGGCGGAGATTTTGCCTCACATCAAGGTCTGTTACTCAATCGACACCCAACCGGACTCCTCAAGAGTGATCGGCTTGGATGGCGAAGCGGACCGTACACGGTCCCAATGCCGCAGTTCAAAGGCGTCTCACCGTGTACTTCCCGTGATCAAGACCCTCGAAAACCCGGATTTTCCCGGCTTTCCGACTGGTCACATGATCACCGAGAGTAGATGGCCGGAAATTCGCCTTTGTGATCGATCACACACGGTGCAGCCCGTTCCGCGCGTCGAAAATTCCGCGCAAAGCGAACATCCCGTGGTGGCGGCGCAAGGATCTCAGATCGGCAGGGCAAAGCGCATCACCAGCCCTCCGCCCTCGCGCGGCGTCGCCGCGATGTGCCCCCCGTGCGCCCGGGCCACGGACCGCACGATGGACAGGCCGAGCCCGACGCCCTTGTCGCTGCCCGTGCGCTCGGTACGCAGCCGCCGGAAGGGCTCGAAGAGGTTGTCGATCTCGTACGCCGGGACGACCGGCCCGGTGTTCGCCACCACCAGCACCGCCTGGCCGTGCTGGAGCTCGGTGTCGATCTCCACCCAGCCGCCCTCGGGGATGTTGTAGCGCACGGCGTTCTGCACGAGGTTCAGGGCGATCCGCTCCAGCAGGACGCCGTTGCCCTGGACGACCGCGGGATCGCGCTTGCCGCGCAGCTCCACGCCCTTGGCGACCGCCTCGGCGTGGACCTGGTCGACGGCCTGCTCGGCGACCTCGGCGAGGTCGACGGGCTTGCGTTCGACGATCTGGTTGTCGCTGCGGGCGAGCAGCAGCAGGCCCTCCACGAGCTGCTCGCTGCGCTCGTTGGTGGCCAGCAGTGTCTTGCCGAGCTGCTGGAGCTCCACCGGGGCCGCGGGGTCGGAGAGGTGCACCTCCAGCAGGGTGCGGTTGATCGCCAGCGGGGTGCGCAGTTCGTGCGAGGCGTTGCCGACGAAGCGCTGCTGGGCGGTGAAGGCGCGCTGGAGGCGCTCCAGCATGTCGTCGAAGGTGTCCGCCAGCTCCTTGAGCTCGTCGTCCGGGCCGTCCAGCTCGATCCGGCGGGAGAGGTCGGAGCCGGCCACCGCGCGGGCGGTGCGGGTGATCCTGCCGAGGGGCGACAGGACGCGCCCGGCCATGGCGTAGCCGAAGGCGAAGGCGATCACCGCGAGTCCGAGCAGGGCCAGCAGGGAGCGGCTGAGGAGGGTGTCCAGGGCGTGCTGGCGCTCCTCGTTGACGCACTGGTTCAGCGCGCGGTTGAGCTCGTCCGCGGGCAGCGTGTCGACGCCGAGGTTGCACATGTCGCTGGAGACCCGGCCGGAGAGGATCTTGAAGGGCAGCTCACTGCCGACGTTCAGCGCGCTCGCGGCGAACAGGTAGATGATCGACAGCAGCAGGATGCCGGCGATCAGGAACATGCCGCCGTAGAGCAGGGTGAGCCGTATCCGGATGGTGGGGCGCAGCCAGGGGAAGGGCTGCACGGGCCTTCGGGGGTCCCAGGTCGGCTTCGGCGGCGCCTGGGGCGGAGCGGGGGTCGTCGCCATCGGGGATCAGATCCGGTAGCCGGAGCCGGGGACGGTGACGATGACGGGGGGTTCGCCCAGCTTGCGGCGGAGCGTCATGACGGTGACCCGGACGACGTTGGTGAACGGGTCGGTGTTCTCGTCCCACGCCTTCTCCAGCAGCTGCTCCGCGGAGACGACGGCGCCCTCGGAGCGCATCAGCACCTCCAGGACGGCGAACTCCTTGGGCGCGAGCTGGACCTCCTTGCCGTCGCGGAAGACCTCGCGGCGGTTGGGGTCGAGCTTGATGCCGGCGCGCTCCAGGACGGGCGGCAGCGGAACGCTCGTACGGCGTCCCAGGGCGCGCACGCGCGCGGTCAGCTCGCTGAAGGCGAAGGGCTTGGGCAGGTAGTCGTCGGCGCCGATCTCCAGGCCCTCGACCCGGTCGCTGACGTCGCCGGAGGCGGTGAGCATCAGGACGCGGGTGGGCATGCCCAGCTCGACGATCTTGCGGCAGACGTCGTCGCCGTGGACGAGCGGGAGGTCACGGTCGAGGACGACCACGTCGTAGTCGTTGACGCCGATGCGCTCCAGGGCGGCCGCACCGTCGTACACGACGTCGACGGCCATGGCCTCCCGGCGCAGTCCGGTGGCCACCGCATCGGCGAGCAGCTGCTCGTCCTCGACGACGAGTACGCGCACGTCGCTGTTCCTTCCTCTGTCCACCCGCGTAGCGCCGCTCGGGCGCGCGGGCAGGGGTCTGTTGGGGGTGTTGGCGTCCATCCTGCCCTTTTCGGCCATAAGTCGGCGGTAAGACGGGTGAGTGACGGATGAAGGGCGGGTGTGAGGCCCGGGAATGCGAGATTTTCTCGGTGGGTTGAGGTTTCCGTGAACGGGAGCGGGGGGAGGACGGCTTTACACCCCGCGATCACGCTCCGCTTGTGCCGCACCACCATGCGGTACAGGGCAATCCGCTTTCCGCAGAGCGGTCGTGGATGTCCGGCACCGTGGCCGCCCGGCAGGCGCAGCGCCGGGCACCCGCGGGAGAAGTGATCGCCCCTTCCGATCGGCACACCCCCGTGCCACCGACCCACGACCCAGGACGAGGGGGCACAGCATGGACGCATTCACCGCAGGGCTTCTGCAGCGCATAAGGGCGACCGAGTCCGACCTGACGCGGGCCCGTGACGAGGGCGACGACTTCCTCGTCGAGGTGGAGCAGGGCGAACTCGACGACCTGCGCCGCCTCGCCGCAGAGCACGGTGTGGAAGTCGGCGCCGCCAGCGTCTGACCGGCACCTCAGGTACCACGGCACAGAGCGGGCCCCCGGCGAATCCAGCGCCGGGGGCCCGCTCCTCGTTCCTCGTCCTGCCTCGCCTCGCCTCGCGGCTCAGTCGTGCCAGGCGCCGAAGTCCTCCAGAAGCCGCTGGAGGGGCTCGAAGACGCCCGGGGTGGCCGCGACCGTCAGATCACCCGTGGGGCCCTCTCCGGGGCGGCCACCGGTCAGGGCGCCCGCCTCCCTGGCGATCAGGTCGCCCGCCGCGAGGTCCCAGGGGTGCAGTCCGCGCTCGTAGTACCCGTCGAGCCGGCCCGCGGCCACGTCGCACAGGTCGACCGCGGCCGAGCCGGAGCGCCGGATGTCCCGCAGCAGCGGGATCAGCCGGTGGGCGACCTCCGCCTGGTGCCGGCGGACCCCGGAGACGTAGTTGAAGCCCGTGGAGACCAGGGCCTGTTCCAGCGGCGGTGCCGGGCGGCAGGCCAGCGCGCGCTCGCCCTCCCGGTCACCGGTGGCGTACGCGCCGCCGCCCCGGACCGCGTGGTACGTCTCCCCGCGCATGGGTGCCGCGACGACCCCGACGACCGTCTCGCCGTCCACCTGGGCCGCGATGGAGACGGCCCAGGTGGGCAGGTCGTACAGGTAGTTGACGGTGCCGTCGAGCGGGTCGATCACCCAGCGGACCCCGCTGGTGCCCTCGACGGAGGCGCCCTCCTCGCCGAGGAAGCCGTCGTCCGGGCGGCTCCCGGAGATCAGGTCGGTGATCAGCTTCTCGGCGGCGATGTCCATCTCGGTGACCACGTCGATCGGGCTCGACTTGGTGCGGGCCACCGACAGGTCGGCCGGGCGGCCGTCGCGCAGCAGGTCGCCCGCTCGGCGCGCGGCCTCCCGGGCGAGGCGGAGCAGGTCCGAGTACAGGGGGTCGGTCACGGGGCTCCTCAGGCGTGGGGGCTGTCGGCGCCCGCGGCGGCGGGCCGGGGCGCGCGGGCCGGGCAGCACCCGACCGGGCAGAGGTGGTGGGAGGGGCCGAGCGCGCCCAGGGCGCACGGGGTGACCGCGCGTCCGCTCTCGACGGCGGCCCGCTCCAGGACGAGGTCCCGGACGGCGGCGGCGAACCGCGGGTCGGCGCCGACGGTGGCCGAGCGGCGGACCGGCAGCCCCAGTTCCCCGGCCTTGGCCAGGGCCTCGGTGTCGAGGTCGTACAGGACCTCCATGTGGTCCGAGACGAAGCCGATGGGGGCCATGACCACCGCCGGCGCACCGGCCTCGTGCCGCTCCTCCAGGTGGTCGCAGATGTCGGGCTCCAGCCACGGGATGTGCGGCGCGCCGGAGCGGGACTGGTACACGAGCCGCCAGGGGTGCTCGACCCCGGTGCGCTCGCGGACGGCGTCCACGATCAGCCGGGCCACGTCCAGGTGCTGGGCGACGTACGCGCCGCCGTCACCGTGCCCCTCGACCGGGCCCGAGGTGTCCGCGGCCGCGTCCGGGATGGAGTGGGTCGTGAACGCGATGTGGGCACCCGCCCGGACCTCCTCGGGCAGCTCGGCGAGGGAACGCAGCACCCCGTCGGTCATGGGCTCCACGAAGCCGGGGTGGTTGAAGTAGTGCCGGAGCTTGTCGACCCTCGGCGGCTCCAGCCCCTCGGCCCGGAGTTCGGCCAGCGAGTCGGCGAGGTTCTCCCGGTACTGGCGGCAGCCCGAGTACGAGGCGTAGGCGCTGGTCGCGAGGACCAGGACGCGGCGGCGGCCGTCCCGCGTCATCTCGCGCAGCGTGTCCGTCAGGTACGGCGCCCAGTTGCGGTTGCCCCAGTAGACCGGCAGGTCCAGGCCGTGGTCGGCGAAGTCCTTGCGCAGGGCGTCCAGCAGCTCGCGGTTCTGGTCGTTGATGGGGCTGACTCCGCCGAACAGGAAGTAGTGCTGCCCGACCTCCTTGAGCCGTTCCTTGGGGATGCCCCGTCCCCGGGTGACGTTCTCCAGGAACGGAACCACGTCGTCCGGCCCTTCCGGGCCGCCGAAGGAGAGCAGGAGCAGGGCGTCATAGGGGCTGGCATCGAGCGCGTCTGACATGGCTCCGATCCTGCCACCCTGCACCGACAGCCGCGGAACGGCGGGGTGTCGACCTGGTTCACCGGCGGCCGGACGGGTGCGTTAGGGTCACCTAACTCGTAAGCTGTATCGGCCACGTACACGCCTTACCCCGGCGCCCCGCGCGCCGCCCGCCCAGCGACCGGAGAACCCGTGCCCAGCCCGTACCGCGCCCTGTTCGACGCCCCAGGCTCGAAGAGCTTCTCCGCCGCCGGATTCCTCGGCCGGATGCCGCTGTCGATGATGGGCATCGGCGTGGTGACCATGGTCTCCCAGCTGACCGGCCGCTACGGCCTGGCCGGCGCCCTGTCGGCCACCATCGCGCTCGCCGCGGCGGTGGCGGGACCGCAGGTCTCGCGCTGGGTGGACCAGTACGGCCAGCGGCGGGTGCTGCGGCCGGCGACGCTGGTCTCGCTCGCCGCGGCCGCCGGACTACTGGTCGCCGCGCACTACCGCTGGCCGGACTGGACGCTGTACGTCTTCTGCGTCGGCATCGGCTGCGTGCCCAGCGTCGGCGCGATGATCCGGGCCCGCTGGGCGGCCCTGTACCGGGGTACGCCGCAGCTGCACACCGCGTACTCCTTCGAGTCCGTGGTGGACGAGGTCTGCTTCATCTTCGGGCCGATCATCTCCATCGGTCTCTCCACGGCCTGGTTCCCGGAGGCCGGTCCGCTGCTGGCCGCCTGCTTCCTCGCGGCCGGCGTCTTCTGGCTGACCTCCCAGCGCGACACCGAGCCGGAGCCGCACCCGCGCGCGCGGAACGAGGGGCGCCGCGACAGCGCCCTGCGCTCCGCCGGCCTCCAGGTCCTGGTGGCCACCTTCGTGGCGACGGGGGCGATCTTCGGCGCGGTGGACGTGGTCACCGTGGCCTTCGCCGAGGAGCAGGGCCACAAGGGCGCCGCGAGCGTGGTCCTCGCCGTGTACGCGGCCGGTTCGTGCGCCGCGGGAGCCGTGTTCGGGCTGCTGCACCTCAAGGGGGCGCCCGAACCCCGCTGGCTGCTGGGCATCTGCGCGATGGCCGTGAGTATGATCCCCCTCCTACTGGTCGGAAACTTGCCGTTTCTGGCCGTGGCGCTGTTCCTGGCGGGACTCTGCATCGCTCCCACGATGATCACCACGATGTCCCTGATCGAACAGCACGTACCACGCGCGCAACTGACCGAGGGCATGACCTGGGTGAGCACCGGGCTCGCGGTCGGCGTCGCGCTCGGTTCCTCCGTGGCCGGCTGGGTGATCGACGCGGCCGGCGCGCGGGCCGGGTACGGGGTTCCGGCAGTCTCCGGGGCCGCCGCGGTCGCGGTCGGTTTCCTCGGGTACCGCCGGCTCAGCAGGCCGGCGCCGGGTCGGGGAGGCACCGTTGAGCACCACAGCGAGCGGGAAGAACGGCACGTGGCGTAACTGGGGCGGAAACGTCTCGGCCCGCCCCGCGCGGGAGGTCGTTCCGGCCTCGGCCGAGGAGCTCTCGGCCGCCGTGCGCAAGGCCGCCGAGGACGGTCTGAAGGTCAAGGCCGTCGGCACCGGCCACTCCTTCACCTCGATCGCCGCCACCGACGGCGTGCTGATCCGCCCTCAGCTCCTGACCGGCATCCGCGACATCGACCGGGAGGCCATGACCGTCACGGTCGAGGCCGGCACCCCGCTCAAGCGGCTCAACCTGGCCCTGGCCCGCGAGGGTCTGTCGCTGACCAACATGGGCGACATCATGGAGCAGACGGTCTCGGGGGCCACCAGCACCGGCACCCACGGTACCGGCCGGGACTCCGCCTCGATCGCCGCCCAGATCACCGCCCTGGAGCTGGTGACCGCCGACGGCTCGGTGCTCACCTGTTCCGCGAAGGAGAACCCGGACGTCTTCGCGGCCGCCCGGATCGGCCTCGGCGCCCTCGGCATCGTCACGGCGATCACCTTCGCCGTGGAGCCGGTCTTCCTGCTGACGGCCCGCGAGGAGCCGATGAGCTTCGACCGGGTCACCAGCGACTTCGACGAGCTGTGGGCCGAGAACGAGCACTTCGAGTTCTACTGGTTCCCGCACACCGGCAACACCAACACCAAGCGCAACAACCGCAGCGCGGGTCCGGAGCGTCCGGTGGGGCAGGTCAAGGCCTGGTTCGAGGACGAGTTCCTCTCCAACGGCGTCTTCCAGGCCGCGCAGTGGGTCGGCCGCGCGGTACCCGCCACGATCCCGGCCATCGCGCAGGTCTCCAGCAAGGCACTGTCCGCGCGCACCTACACCGACATCCCCTACAAGGTCTTCACCTCGCCGCGCCGGGTGCGCTTCGTGGAGATGGAGTACGCCGTCCCGCGCGGGGCGGTCGTCGAGGCGCTGCGCGAGCTGAGGTCGACGGTCGAGCGCTCCGACCTCAGGGTCAGCTTCCCCGTGGAGGTGCGCACCGCCCCGGCCGACGACATCGCGCTGTCCACCGCCTCCGGCCGGGACAGCGCGTACATCGCCGTCCACATGGCCAAGGGCACCCCGTACCAGCGGTACTTCACCGCCGCCGAGCGGATCTTCACCGCGCACGAGGGCCGGCCGCACTGGGGCAAGGTGCACACCCGGGACGCCGAGTACCTCGCGGGCGTCTACCCCCGCTTCGGCGAGTTCACGGCGTTGCGGGACCGTCTTGACCCCGACCGCCTGTTCCAGAACGACTACTTGCGGAGGGTGCTGGGGTCGTAGCGGGGGCGGATCCGTCGGGCGTGGCGCTCGGGCTCGGGCTCCCGGCGGTCTCCGTGGGCGGCGCGGTGCCCGCCGTACCGCCCTCGTCGCCGGTGCCCGGGGCGGGTGAGGCCTCGTCGGTCGCGGCCGGGGCGGACGAACCGGACGGCGAGGGTTCGCCCCCGGTCCCCGCGTCCCGGTCGGCCGTTTCGCCCCGGCCGGAGTCGCCCTGGTCGTCCGAGTCGTTCGACCCGTCCGCCGGCGCGGAGGACGAGGCCCCTCCCGGGAGCGCCTTGCTGACCGTCGTCCCCCCGTCCCCGCTCAGGCTGCTTCCGGAGGCGAGTTCGTAGGCGGTGATGCCGCCCATCGTGACACCGAACACGACCGCCGCGGCGAGCAGCGGCCGCTTCCAGCTCACGACCCGCGCGCGGTACACCGTCCCGGGGGTGAACTCACCGTGAACGGGGGCGCCTTGCTCCGGCGTCCTGGCCGCCACCGTGACGTCGCGGAGCTGCTCGCCCGTGCGGCTGAAGAAGTGCTGGAAGAGCGAACCACCGCAGGTGGCGACGATGCTGACGACTCCCGCGCCGAGGATGGTGCCGTACACCCCGAAGTACGAGGCGAGTTTGGCCGCGACCACGGCGGCCACCGCACTGCCCGCGACCTGAGGGAGACTCAGATCGATCCTTTTCGGTGGTACGTCGGTCCTTTCGCTCATTCCGGGGCCTTGCCTGCCTTTCCCGTGCTCGGTCGACCAACTGCACAAGAAAGGGACGTACGCACGGAACCAATAGTTCCGAATACACGGACCGCGTGAAGTACGCCACCCTCAAGATCCCCGAACTCCCGCCGGGGGCGGCCGAGTAGCGCTCCTTGCCCGAACTTGAACGGCGTGCCAATCCACGCACGTGGCCCAAATGGAGTACTGTTGCGAGCCCTGGGCCCGGTCTCCCGCCAGGGCGTCCGCGACCTTCAAGGACCGCCAGGAGGGGGCTAGTTGCACAGGGTGACGGAGTTGGTCACTTAGCGTTGCGAATAGGTAACCGTGCCATAACGGCGTCCCCGGGCCCCTGCCCGACACGCCGGGCAACTCGGCAAGGTTGTGGCAGGCTGCACCCGGGCAGGCCACACTCGACTAGCGGAAGCAGCGACGCACGTGACGTCGGCAGGCACCACCCGGGAGGTCCCCATGCCCGAACTGCGTGTCGTGGCCGTCTCCAATGACGGCACACGGCTGGTGCTGAAGGCTGCGGACAGCACGGAGTACACGCTTCCGATTGATGAGCGGCTCCGTGCCGCCGTGCGCGGCGACCGTCCCCGCCTCGGCCAGATCGAGATCGAGGTGGAGAGCCATCTCCGCCCCCGCGACATCCAGGCGCGTATACGCGCTGGTGCCACGGCCGAGGAAGTCGCGCAGATGGCGGGCATTCCCGTCGACCGTGTCCGCCGGTTCGAGGGCCCCGTGCTGGCCGAGCGCGCCTTCATGGCCGAACGCGCCCGCAAGACCCCGGTCCGCCGGCCCGGCGAGAACGCCGCGGGACCCCAGCTCGGCGAGGCCGTCCAGGAGCGACTACTGCTGCGCGGCGCCGAGAAGGACACCGTGCAGTGGGACTCCTGGCGCCGCGACGACGGCACCTGGGAGGTCCTGCTGGTCTACCGGGTCGCGGGCGAACCGCACTCGGCGAGCTGGACGTACGACCCGCCCCGGCGGCTCGTCCAGGCCGTCGACGACGAGGCGCGCTCGCTGATCGGCGAGTCCGACGACCTCGCCGCGCCGGAGCCCAGCTTTCCGTTCGTTCCGCGCATCGCCCGGCTGCCGCGCGACCGGCCCCTGGACCGGGCGCTGGACCGCTCGCTCGACCGGGAACGGCCCGGCCTGCCCGCCGCCGAGCCGGCCGAGGAGACCGCGACCGCCAGTGAACGGGACTCGCTGACCAGCCTGTTGGAAGCCGTGCCGAGCTTCCGCGGCGACCTCGTCGTGCCCGAGCGCCCCTCGGAGGCACCCGCCGCGGTGGAGGAGCCTGCCGTCGAGCCGGAAGCCGAGGAGCCGCCGGCTCCCGCGGCCTCGGCCGGTTCGGCCTACGCCGACGTGCTGATGCCCCGCTCGGTGGGCAGCCACCGGGACCGGCTGATCGGCTCGACCGACCGGCAGGCCGAGGCCGACGGAGTGCGGCCGGGCCGCCGCGCGGCCGTCCCGAGCTGGGACGAGATCGTCTTCGGCACCCGGCGCAAGAAGCAGGAGTAGCCCGGCACCGCTGTGACAGGGCAGGGGGCCCGCACCGGTCGGTGCGGGCCCCCTGCCCTGCGTGGCCGGCCGTGCGCCTACTGCGGATCCGGGCCCACGGCCACCGGACGGGACTCGTCCGAGGACCACTCCGACCAGGACCCCACATAGAGGGCGGCCGGGATCCCGGCGACGGCCAGCGCCAGCACCTCGTGGGCCCCGGAGACGCCCGAACCGCAGTAGACCCCGACCGGCGTGCCGTCGAGGGCGCCGAGCGCCTTGAAGCGGGCGCGGAGATCCTCCGCGGGCAGGAAGCGGCCGTCGGCCGCGACGTTCTCGTTGGTCGGCGCGGAGACGGCGCCCGGGATGTGGCCGCCCACCCGGTCGATGGGCTCCACCTCACCGCGGTAACGCTCCCCCGCGCGGGCGTCCAGCAGCAGCCCGGCCCGCGCCAGGGCCGCGGCGCCGTCGGCGTCGAGCAGCCCGGCCGCCGCCGGATCCGGCCGGAAATCGCCCTCCGCGGGATCCGGCGCCGAGGTCTCCAACGGCCCCTCCCAGGACGGCAACCCGCCGTCGAGGACCCGCACGTCCGGGTGACCCGTCCAGCGCAGCAGCCACCACGCGCGGGCGGCGGCCCAGCCCTGGCCGCCGTCGTAGACGATCACGGGCCGGCCGCGCGAGACACCCGCGCGGCGCATCGCCGCGCCGAACTCCGCGAGGTCCGGCAGCGGATGCCGGCCGGCCGTTCCGGGGGTGGCGGCGAGCTCTTCGTCGAGGTCGACGAAGACGGCGCCGGGGAGGTGGCCGGCCGCGTACTCGGCCCGGCCGTCGAAGGACGGCTCGCCCGCCGCTCGAGCCACGCTCAACTGCCAGCGGACGTCCAGGAGCACCGGCGGACGAGGTCCGGCCAGGTCGTCGGCGAGTTCGGTTGCGGAGATGATGGCGTTCATGGCCACCATCCTCGCGCACGGGGTGGCCGCCGCGTCCGTGTCCGGCTACTCTGCTCCGCCGGACAGCACCGATCACGAGGCGTACGGGATCGGGCACATGCTGTGCAGCCGATCGACACCCGTGGACCGTCGCGCGGAGCGCACCAGGAACGGCACACCGGGCATCCTTGCGGCCCGGCGCGGGCCGCGCGGCGCGCCCGGGACGTCTCCCGGCCCGGGTGGTGCGAGCATCGGCACGGAGGTCCGGAGAGCGGAATCGACGCGGCCACCGCGAGGGCCGAGGAGAGAGTGACGATGACCGAGGCACGGGGGTCGGCCGGCTCCAACGGCGAGGCGCAGGCCCGGCACGCGCCCGGTTCACCCTGCTGGGTGAGCCTGATGGTGCACGGGCCGGCCGCGACCCAGGAGTTCTACGGTGAGCTGTTCGGCTGGGAGTTCCGCCCCGGCCCGGAGCAGCTGGGCCCGTACGTGCGGGCGCTGCTGGACGGCAAGGAGGTGGCCGGAATCGGCCAACTGCCCCCGGACCGGCATCTGCCCATCGCCTGGACGCCCTACTTCGCCTCGACGGACGTGGGCCTGACGGCCGACACCGTGCGGCTGTGCGGCGGCACGGTGGGAGTGGGTCCGCTGGACGCCGGGGAGGCCGGGCGGCTGGCGATCTGCTCGGATCCCACCGGCGCGGTCTTCGGCGTCTGGCAGGCGGCGGAGCATCTCGGCATCGCCCTGAGCGGGGTTCCCGGCACTCCGGTCTGGAACGAGCTGCTGACCTTCGAGACGGCGAGCGTCACCAAGTTCTACGAGACCGTCTTCGGTCTTGAGCAGCAGGTGGTGGCCTCGGCGGACTTCGACTACGTCACGCTGCACCTGGGCGGCCGGACGATCGCCGCGGTCCTGGGCCTGGGCCCGTCGCTGCCCCGCGACCGCGGACCGCACTGGATGACGTTCTTCGAGGTGGCGGACACCGACGCGTCGACCGCGCTGGCGGTGGAGCTGGGCGGCCGGGTCCTCAAGGCACCGCACGACAGCGCCCTGGGCCGGATGTCCACGGTCGCGGATCCCGAGGGCGCCCGGTTCTCCCTGCTCCAGAGCCGGCCCTGACTCAGGCCGAGGTGACGGGCAGGACGTCCGGGGAGAGCGCGCCCGCCCGGGCGGAGGCGGCGGTCATCCGGCGGACGTGGTGGCGGCGGCACAGCACCTCGTAACCGATCTCCTCCGCCGGGGAGTTGACGTCGCCGACGACGACCTGGGCGCCCTCGACCACCATCCGCCCGCCCACGGTCCGGGCGTTGTGCGTGGCGCGGGCGCCGCACCAGCACAGCGCCTCCACCTGGAGGGCCTCGACGCGGTCGGCCAGTTCCATCAGCCGCCGCGAGCCGGGGAAGAGTTCGGTGCGGAAGTCGGTGGTGATACCGAAGGCGAAGACGTCGAGCCCGAGATCGTCCACCACCCGGGCCAGTTGGTCGATCTGCTCCGGGTCGAGGAACTGCGCCTCGTCGACGATGACGTAGTCGACCTTGCCGCCCTTGGAGAGCCGGTCGACCAGGAAGCCGTAGAGGTCCATGCCCTCGGTGACCTCGACGGCGTCCGTGACCAGGCCGAGCCGCGAGGACAGCTTGCCCTCGCCCGCCCGGTCGTTGCGGGTGAAGTTCATGCCCTGGAGGCCGCGCGCGGACCGGTTGTGCCCGATCTGGAGAGCCAGGGTCGACTTCCCGCAGTCCATCGTTCCGGAGAAGAACACCAGCTCGGGCATGGGAGGTTGAGCACCTTTCGGCAAGGGGATCGATCGGGGAGGGTGGGTCAGGTGCGGACTTCCAGCAGCGGCACCAGCTGCTCCGCCGGGGTCATCGAGCCGTGGTTGCCGACCATCGCCGACTCCTTGGGCTCCCGCTCGGAGGCGATGATCAGGACGTCGTCGCGGGCGGCCGCGACCACGTCGCCGATCCGGGCGTGGACCCGCTCGTCGATGTGCGGCCCGAACCAGCCCGCCTCGATCGCCTCCGCCCGGGAGGCCACCCAGAACTGCTCGCCGATCACCTCGCGCCAGCAGGTCAGGACGTCGTTCTCGGCGCCGGGCACGGCGTAGACATGGCGGGCACGGCCCTCGCCGCCCAGCAGGGCGACCCCGGCGCGCAGCTCCCAGTCCTCATCGAAGTCGATGCGGTGCTGCTCGTCGAAGGGCACGTCGATCATGCCGTGGTCGGCGGTGACGTAGAGCGCGGTGCGCGGCGGGAGCTGTTCGGCGAGGCGCTGGACGAGCCGGTCGACGTACATCAGCTGTCCGCGCCAGGTGTCGGAGTCGATGCCGTAGCGGTGGCCGGCGCCGTCCACCTCGGCGTAGTACGTGTAGACCAGGGAGCGGTCACCGGCGGCCAGCTGCTCGGCCGCGAAGTCCATCCGCTCCTCGCCGGTCAGCCGCCCGTGGAAGGTGCCGCCGCTGAGCGCCACCTTGGTCAGCGGGGTGTTCTGGAAGGTCGGCGAGGACACCTGCGCGGCGTGCACCCCCGCCTCGTGGGCGAGCTGGAAGACGGTGGGGTACGGCTGCCAGGGGCCGGGCGCGGTCCACGGCTGCCAGCGGAGCTGGTTCATCAGCTCGCCGGTGTCGGGGTTGCGCACCGTGTAGCCGGGCAGGCCGTGCGAGCCGGGCGGCAGGCCGGTGCCGACGGAGGCGAGGGAGGTCGCGGTGGTGGCCGGGTAGCCGGCGGTCAGCGGCCGTCCGGTACCGCCCCGGGAGCCCGCGAGCAGGGACGCCATGAAGGGCGCGTCCTCGGGGTGCGCCTTGAGCTGCTCCCAGCCGAGCCCGTCGATCAGGAAGACGCAGTTGCGGTCGGCGGGGGTCAGCTCGCTGATCGCGGCCGTCATGCCGGGCACGCCCATGCCCGCGGCGAGGGTGGGCAGCAGGTCGGCGAGCGAGCCGCTGCCGTACTCGGGCAGGGGGGCGGAGTCGAGGGGCAGCGGCTGCGGGTCGTGCTCCCAGGCGGGCTGGGCCATCAGCGGCCGGTGTCCGCGGTCGCCTCGGAGAGCGCCTGCGCGAAGGCGAGGGCCTGGCGGACCGTCTCCGGGCCGTCCCCGGCCTCGCTGACCCGCAGGCTCAGGTCGTCGGCGGTGGAGCTGCCGGTGTAGCCGTGGTCGGCCTCGCAGTTGGGGTCGCCGCAGGCGGCGGGCTCCAGGTCGATCCGGGAGACCGCGCCCCAGCCGATGGTCAGCACGACCTCGCGGGGCAGGGTGCCCGGCGCGTACGCCTCGGGGTTGGCGACGACACGGCTGAGGACGACCGACGAGATCCGGCCGATCTTCACGGACTCGGTGGAGGTCGTGGCGTAGGGGGTCGGGGAGGTGCTGTCCGCCGCCTGCTCGTCGGTGTGGCTGACGATGAAGCGGTTGTCGGTGAGGACCAGCACGGTGACGTGCCGGCGCACCTCGTTCTGGTCGAAGGTGGTCTCCTGGTGGACCAGGTACGACCGGATGGGCTCGCCGCCCACGGCGGCCTCCACCGCCTCGGCCACGAGGGCCGGGTAGTAGCCGCTGCGCTCGATCGCCGCTCGCAGCCCCTGGGTCGTCGTACTGGTCTTGGCCATGGCCCCCATCCTACGGGGGACCACTGACTGCGCGGGACCGCTCGTGGCGTCAGTAGGCGGGCAGCGTGCGCGGGCCGAGGTCGTCGCGGGCGGGCGGCGGCGCCAGCCGGACGGTGGCCCCGAGCACGGTCAGGCCGTGCTGGGCGACGACGACCGGCTCCAGGGTCACCGCGACGACCTCGGGGTGGTCGTGGACCAGGCGCGAGACCCGCAGCAGCAGTTCCTCCAGCGCGGGGGTGTCGACGGGGGTGGAACCGCGCCAGCCGAAGAGCAGGGGCGCGGTCCTGATCGAACGGACGAGCGAGGTCGCCTCCCGGTCGGTGATCGGGATCAGCCGGTGCGCCATGTCGTCGAGGAGCTGCGAGGCGGCGCCGGCGAGCGCGAAGGAGAGCACGGCGCCGGCGGCCGGGTCGATCACCGCGCGTACGACGGTGTCGACCCCGCGCGGGGCCATGGCCTGCACGACCGGCCGCAGCTCCGCGGGCCTGCCGAACAGCTCGGTCAACTCGGTGTACGCCCGCCGCAGTTGCTCCTCGTCCGCCAGGTCCAGGCGGACGCCTCCGAGGTCGGCGCGGTGGCGCAGGTGCGGGGCGGTGGCCTTCAGGGCGACGGGATAGCCGACGGCGCGGGCCGCTTCGGCGGCGTCGTCGGCGGTGGGCGCGGGCAGGGCGCGGCGCACGTGGATGCCGTAGGTGCCCAGCAGGTCGCAGGTCTCCCGGGAGCCGAGGGTGAGTCCCTGTCCGCGGGCGAGCAGCCCGTCGATGAGGGCGGCGGCGGCCCGTTCGTCGATGTCGTCGTACTCGGGCACCTTCCCCGGCTCGGCGGCCTCCCGCCGCCACTGGGCGTAGTTCACGGCCTCGGCCAGGGCCCGTACGGCCCGCTCGGCGGCGGGATAGGCGGGGATGAGCCGCACCTCGGTCCCGCCGTCCTTGCCGCCGCCCGCGCCGCCGTCCTTGCCGCCCGCGCCGCCGCCGGGGGCGTCCTTACGACTCGCGGCGTCCACCGGACCGCGTCCGGCCGGTCCGGCCGCCGGGTCGTCGGCCACCGGTCCGGCCGTGAAGGCTCCGGGAGCCGGCCCTGTCGCGGCGCCGGCTGCCGGTCCGTCGGCCGGGTCGCGGGCGGTCGTGCCGCCCGGGGTGGCACGGGTGGGCGCAGCCCCGTCGGCGCCGGACAACGCGTCCGCCCCCGCGGCGCCGGCCCTCGGCCCGGTGCTCGCGGCGGCGGACAGCGCCTCCGCCAGCCCGCCCAGCTCCACGTGCACCACCAGCACCGGCTTGCCCGGCGCCTGTGCCACCGCCGACCTGAGCGCCTCCGCCAGCACCGCGTCCCCGGCCGCGGTCTCCCCCGCCGCCTGCTCCCCGATCGCCGGGATCGCGGTCACCACGACGGAGTCGCACGTGTCGTCGGCCAGGGCGCGCGCGAGCGCCGCCCGGAAGTCCTCCGCGCTCGCCGCCGTCGTCAGGTCCAGCGGCGGCAGCGGCCGCAGCCCCTCGGAGAGACAGGCGTCGTAGGTCAGCAGGCCGAGCGACTCGGAGTTGCCGAGGATCGCCACCCGCGGCCCGCCCGGCAGCGGCTGGCGCGCGAGCAGCAGCCCCGCGTCGACGAGTTCGGTGATCGTGTCCACCCGGATCACCCCGGCCTGCCGCAGCAGGGCCGACACGGTGGCGTGCGGCAGCCGTGTCGCCCGTACGGCGTGTCCCTGGGGCGCCGCCCCGCCGTGCCGTGCGCCCTGGACCACCACGAGCGGCTTCGCCGCCGCCGTCCGCCGGGCCAGCCGGGTGAACTTGCGCGGGTTGCCGATGGACTCCAGGTACATCAGGGCCACGTCGGTGTGCGGATCGTCGTACCAGTACTGGAGGACGTCGTTGCCGGAGACGTCGGCGCGGTTTCCGGAGGAGACGAAGGTGGAGACGCCGGTGACGCCGGTGACCCCGCCGCCGCGCCGGTGCAGCCGGGACAGCAGCGCGATGCCGATGGCCCCGGACTGGGCGAACAGCCCTATCCGGCCCGGCCTCGGCATCTCGGGCGCGAGGGAGGCGTTGAGACGGACGTCCGCCGAGGTGTTGATGACACCGAAGGCGTTGGGCCCGATGATGCGCATGCCGTACGCGCGCGCGTGCCGGACGAGTTCGCGCTGGCGTTCCTTGCCCTCGGGGCCGCTCTCGGCGTAACCGGCGGAGACCACGACCAGCCCCTGGACGCCGTGCTCGCCGCACTCGGTGACGACCTGGGGGACCTGTTCGGCCGGTACGGCCACCACCGCGAGGTCGACATGGCCGTCGATGTCGCGCACCGAGCGGTACGCGGGGACCCCGGCGAGTTCCTTCAGATCCTCGGGGAACGCCTGGTTCACGGCGTACAGCGGCCCCCGGTAGCCGCCCTCCCTGATGTTGTCCAGGACGCCGCGGCCCACCCCGCCGGGCGTCCGTCCGGCGCCGACGACGGCCACCGAGCCGGGGACCAGCAGCCGTTGGACGGACCGCCCCTCGGCGCGCTGTTCGCGCGCGTACTGCACGGCGAGCGAGCGGTCCGTGGGCTCCAGGTCGAACTCCAGGCGGACGACGCCGTCCTCGAAGCTGCGCTTCTGGGTGTACCCGGCGTCCGTGAACACCTTGATCATCTTGGTGTTGGCGGGCAGCACCTCGGCCGCGAACCGGCGGATCCCGCGCTCCCGCGCGACGGCGGCGATGTGCTCCAGCAGCGCGGAGGCGACCCCGCGCCCCTGGTGGGCGTCCTGGACCAGGAAGGCGACCTCGGCCTCGTCGGCGGGCGCGGAGGCGGGCCGGCCACCGGGGCCGATCCGGTCGTAGCGCACGGTGGCGATGAACTCGCCCCCGATGGTGGCCGCGAGTCCCACCCGGTCCACGAAGTCGTGGTGGGTGAAGCGGTGGACGTCCTTGGCGGACAGCCGCGGGTAGGGGGCGAAGAACCGGTAGTACTTCGACTCGTCCGAGACCTGTTCGTAGAAGCTGACCAGGCGTTCGGCGTCATCGACGGAGATGGGGCGGACGCGCGCGGTGCCGCCGTCGCGCAGCACCACGTCGGCTTCCCAGTGGGCGGGGTACTCGTGCCGGTCCGACGCGCTCTGCATGGGCCCCAGACTACGGCTCGCGTCCGGCAGCGGCGCGGGGCAGTCTGTGGAGGACGGGTGTCGAACCGGGGCCGCGGGTCGACGACCGGAGGGAACGGGCCACCGGTCCGTTCCGGGCACGCTCCACGTTGTGGAACACTGGTCTAGACAACCTGAGAACCTGAAGGGCAGCATCACATGGCTGAGCGCCGCGTCAACGTCGGCTGGGCCGAGGGCCTCCACGCCCGCCCCGCCTCCATCTTCGTCCGAGCCGCCACGGCCACAGGCGTCCCGGTGACGATCGCCAAGGCGGGCGGCAACCCCGTCAACGCGGCCTCCATGCTGGCCGTACTGGGCCTGGGCGCCCAGGGCGGCGAGGAGATCGTGCTCGCCTCCGACGCCGAGGGCGCGGACGCCGCCCTCGACCGTCTGGCGAAGGTCGTCGCCGAGGGGCTCGAGGAACTCCCCGAGACCGTCTGAGGCCATACCGGTCGCGGTACTCGCCGCTTCCCCGAAGGGCTCGTCCGAATTACCGGGCGGGCCCTTCGAATTTCCCGTTCGAGGGCAGCGAAAATAATCCCCCGCGAATTACCCGCTCTTTGTATACGGCGTGCATGTTAATGACGCAGGCTCGGCATGTTTACGGGATGTTGCGAATTCCTCACACGGTCCGGGCGCTCCCCCGTCGAGGGGAACCGCAGCCGGTGCGTGCCGCTGGAGCGCTCGGCGTGCACGGCCGTGATCGCCCGCGCGCGCTCGCTGTCGCCGCGCGCCACGGCGTCCACGATCGCCCCGTGCTCGGCCCAGGCGTCCACCGGCCCGGCCGACGCCTCCACCGAGTACATCCAGGCGATCTTGTGCCGCAGCTGGGTCAGCATCGAGGTCAGCGCAGGGCTGCCGGAGGCCTGGGCGAGCGTCTCGTGGAACCAGCCCCCCAGGGAGCGCAGATCCTCGCTGTTGCCCCTCCTGGCCCGCTCCTGACCGAGCCGCACCAGGCCGCGCAGCACCTTCAGATGGGCCTCCGTGCGCCGCTGGGCGGCCCGCGCGGCCCCGAGCGGCTCCAGCAGGGTGCGCATCTCCAGCAGGTCGGCGGCCTCCTGCTCGGTCGGCTCCGCGACGCACGCGCCCGCGTGCCGCCGGGTCACCACGAAGCCCTCCGCCTCCAGCGTGCGCAGGGCCTCCCGGACGGGGACGCGCGAGACGCCGTAGCGGCGTGCGAGCAGTTCCTCGGTGAGCCGGCTGCCGCGCTCGTAGACACCGGCGACGATGTCGTCCCGGATCGCCGTGCATACCGAGTGCGCCGGAACACGCATGACCGACCTCCGCTTTAATCCCCGTGAAACGTCGACGACTGACGTGTGTTCAGTGACTCTATTGCAATGAGCCGGAATTTCCGAAGGGGGGTCCGATTTCATGGATATTTTTTGGACAGTGATGTCCCTGAAACGCCGAAAACCCCGGCTCGGTGAGCCGGGGTCACGGGAAGCGGTGGCGGGGTCGCTCAGACGTTCACGCCGTGCGAGCGCAGATAGGCGACCGGGTCGATGTCCGAGCCGTACTCCATGGTCGTACGGGCCTCGAAGTGCAGGTGCGCCCCGGTGACGTTGCCGGTGGAGCCGGAGAGGCCGATCTGCTGGCCGGGGGTGACGGACTGGCCGACCGAGACACCGATGGACGACAGGTGCCCGTACTGGGTGTACGTGCCGTCGTGCATCTTGATGACGATCTGGTTGCCGTACCCCCCGCCCCAGCCGGCCTCGACGACGGTGCCCACGCCGACCGAGCGGACGGAGGTGCCGCCGGCGGCGTGGAAGTCGACGCCGGTGTGGCTGCCGGAGGACCAGACCGCGCCGCCGGCCTTGTAGCCGGTGGAGACGTAGGAGCCGGAGATCGGGGAGACGAAGGTGTTCAGGCGCTTGCGCTCGGCCGCGCGGGCGGCGCGCTCCTTGGCGGCCCGGGCCTCCTTGGCCGCCTCGGCGGCCCGCTCGCGCGCGGCCTCCTCGGCCTTCTGCCTGGCTTCCGCCTCCACGGCCGCCTGCTGCTGGGCGTCGGCCTGGGCGTCGATCTGCTCGGCGACCGAGTCGCCGATGGTGATCACGGGAGTGAGGCCGGTCTGTTCGGCGGCCGGCTCGGCGGCGAGCGCCGGAGCGGCGAGGGAGCCGACGACGCCGGTGGTGGCGAGCGCCGCCACTCCCGCCGCACGGACGGTGGTGCGCTGCATCCGGCCGGGACGACGGTGCTTCCCGGTGGCGCGGGTGAACGCCATCAAGTAGGTGGTCCTTTCCTTCCCTCTCGCCTACCGGGTTAGCTGACGGGTTCGGAGCAGGAAGGTCTCCTACGGACCCCCTCGCCTGCGCGCGGGCGTCCGATTCACCCCAGGGACTGTGGGTCCCCGGCTCCCCTGGCTCGCGCCGTACGGGGACTCGGCGATGGCTGTCCGGTGCCGCGGTCGCGGCGCACTGCCTGACGGACAGCCCGGACGACGCTAAACGGGACAACTTTCAATCCTCAAACGGATCAGGGCTTTTGTAGCGCATGCCACAGGCCAGACAGGCAGCCTCTCCCCCAATTCGGACATAAAGGGGCCCTGGTGGCGCTTTCGTCACCAGGGCCCCACGCGCGCGTTGCCGCGCCTTCACATCCGAGGGTGCCCCTACTCGGCCGTCACGACGGTGACTTCACCGATGCCGAGTTCCTCGACGGGCTTGCGGATCTGGGCCGCGTCGCCGACCAGGACGGTCACCAGACGGTCCACCGGGAAGGCGTTGACGACGGCCGCGGTGGCCTCCACCGTGCCCGTCTCGGCGAGCCGACGGTACAGCGTGGCCTGGAAGTCGTCGGGCAGGTGCTGCTCGACCTGGTCGGCCAGGGTGTTCGCCACGGAAGCGGCCGTCTCGAACTTCAGCGGCGCCACGCCGACGAGGTTCTGCACCGCGACATCGCGCTCGGCGTCGGTGAGCCCGCCCTCGGCGAGGGTGCGCAACACCGCCCACAGGTCCTGGAGGGCGGGACCGGTGTTGGGCGTGTCGACGGAGCCGCTGATGGCGAGCATCGAGGCGCCGGTGCCGTCCGGGGCGGAGCGCAGCACCTGCCCGAAGGCGCGCACGCCGTAGGTGTAGCCCTTCTCCTCGCGCAGGACGCGGTCGAGGCGGGAGGTGAGGGTGCCGCCCAGGCAGTACGTGCCGAGCACCTGCGCCGGCCACACCCGGTCGTGCCGGTCGGGTCCGACACGGCCGATCAGCAGCTGCGTCTGGACGGCGCCGGGGCGGTCCACGATGACGACGCGGCCGGTGTCGTCGGCGGTGACCGGGGGCACCGGGCGCGGCTCGGCGGAGGAACCCGTCCAGGAGCCGAGGGTCTCGGCGAGCAGCGCGTCGAGGTCGGTGCCGGTGAGGTCGCCGACGACCACCGCGGTGGCCGTGGCGGGGCGGACGTGCCGCTCGTAGAAGGCGCGGACGGCCGCCGAGTCGATGGCCTCGACGGTCTCCTCGGTGCCCTGACGCGGGCGGGACATGCGCGCGGTCGCCGGGAACAGCTGCCGGGACAGCTCCTTGGCGGCGCGCCGGGAGGGGTTGGCCAGCTCGTGCGGGATCTCGTCGAGGCGGTTGCGCACCAGCCGTTCGACCTCGCTGTCGGCGAACGCCGGTGCCCTGAGGGCGTCGGAGAGCAGGCCGAGCGCCTTGGGCAGCCGGGAGACCGGCACTTCGAGGGAGAGGCGCACACCGGGGTGGTCGGCGTGCGCGTCGAGGGTGGCGCCGCAGCGCTCCAGCTCGGCGGCGAACTCCTCGGCCGTGTGCTTGTCGGTGCCCTCGGAGAAGGCGCGCGCCATGATCGTGGCGACGCCGTCCAGACCGGCCGGCTCGGCCTCCAGGGGGGCGTCCAGCAGCACCTCGACGGCGACGACCTGCTGGCCGGGGCGGTGGCAGCGCAGGATGGTCAGACCGTTGTCGAGGGTGCCGCGGGTGGGCGCCGGGAAGGCCCAGACCTTCGGCTCTCCCGCCTGGGGTTGGGGGTGGAAGTCCATGGGGGCGAGCTCGGTCACTTGGCCGTCTCCTCGTTGTCGTCGGCTGCTTCCACGGTGGCCGCGGACTCGACGTCCTCGGCGTCGGCGTCCGGCACGGTGTCGGTGGGGACGGTCGGCTCGTAGACGAGCACCGCGCGGTTGTCGGGGCGCAGGCGGGCCTGGGCGACCTGCTTGACCTCCTCCGCCGTCACCTCCAGTACGCGCGTGACAGCGGTGAGGGCGAGCTGCGGGTCGCCGAACAGGACGGCGTAGCGGCACAGTTCGTCGGCGCGGCCCGCGACGGTGCCGAGCCGGTCCAGCCACTCGCGCTCCAACTGGGCCTGGGCGCGCTCCATTTCCTCCGCCGTGGGGCCCTCCTCGGCGAACCGGGCCAGCTCCTCGTCGATCGCGGCCTCGATGACGGGGACCTCGACATCGCCGGAGGTCTTCACGTCCAGCCAGCCCAGCGAGGGCGCCCCGGCCAGCCGCAGCAGGCCGAATCCGGCGGCCACCGCCGTACGGTCGCGGCGCACCAGCCGGTTGTAGAGGCGGGAGGACTCGCCGCCGCCGAGGACGGTCAGGGCGAGGTCGGCCGCGTCGCACTCGCGCGTGCCGTCGTGCGGGAGGCGGTAGGCGCCCATCAGGGCGCGCGCCGGGACCTCCTCCTCGACGACCTCGCGCAGCTGCTCGCCCATGATCTCCGGCAGCGAGCCGTCGCGCGGGGCGGGCTTGCCGTCGTGGGCCGGGATGGAGCCGAAGTACCGCTCCACCCAGGCGAGGGTCTGCTCGGGGTCGATGTCGCCGACGACCGACAGCACGGCGTTGTTCGGGGCGTAGTAGGTGCGGAAGAACGCGCGCGCGTCCTCCAGCGTCGCCGCGTCCAGGTCGGCCATGGAACCGATCGGGGTGTGGTGGTAGGGGTGGCCCTCGGGGTAGGCGAGTGCGGTGAGCCTCTCGAAGGCCGTGCCGTAGGGGACGTTGTCGTAGCGCTGGCGGCGCTCGTTCTTCACGACGTCCCGCTGGTTCTCCATGGACTCGTCGTCCAGGGCGGCCAGCAGCGAGCCCATGCGGTCGGCCTCCAGCCAGAGGGCGAGCTCCAGCTGGTGGGCGGGCATGGTCTCGAAGTAGTTGGTGCGCTCGAAGCTGGTGGTGCCGTTCAGCGAGCCGCCGGCGCCCTGCACCAGCTCGAAGTGGCCGTTGCCCTTGACCTGCCCCGAACCCTGGAACATCAGGTGCTCGAAAAGGTGAGCAAGGCCGGTACGGCCCTTGACCTCGTGGCGCGAGCCGACGTCGTACCAGAGGCAGACCGCCGCCACCGGGGTCAGGTGGTCCTCCGAGAGCACCACGCGCAGGCCGTTGGCCAGGCGGTGCTCGGTCGCTGTCAGGCCCCCGGTGCCTGCCTGGTCTGTGGCCGTGTGACCCATGGGCATGTACGTCCCTTCGATCGCGGACGCGGTCGTGCAAACCGCGGTCTTCCTGCCGGTCCTGCCACTGTATGCAAGCGTGCGCGGCCCTGGTGAAGTTCCCGGTCCGCCTACGCCGAGGGCGGACGCCCGGCGCGGATCGCGTAGCCTGCGGGCAGCCGTGAGCGGAGCCCCCACTCCGCACCGGGCGGACCGGGCGACGCCGGGTCCTGGTCCGGGTTGTCAGTGTCGCGGTCCACAATGGTCCGCGTCAGATCCAGTTCACGCGTCAGCAAGGAGCCTTGGCAGCGATGGCCCGCCGCAGCACGAAGACCCCGCCGCCCGACGACTCGTACGAGGAGAAGATCCTCGACATCGACGTCGTCGACGAGATGCAGGGCTCCTTCCTCGAGTACGCGTACTCGGTCATCTACTCCCGCGCCCTGCCGGACGCCCGTGACGGCCTCAAGCCGGTGCACCGCCGCATCGTCTACCAGATGAACGAGATGGGCCTGCGCCCCGACCGCGGCTATGTGAAGTGCGCGCGCGTGGTCGGCGAGGTCATGGGTAAGTTGCACCCGCACGGCGACTCGTCGATCTACGACGCCCTGGTGCGCATGGCGCAGCCCTTCTCGATGCGCGTGCCCCTCGTCGACGGCCACGGCAACTTCGGCTCCCTCGGCAACGACGACCCGCCGGCCGCCATGCGGTACACCGAGTGCCGCCAGGCGGCCGCGACCAGCCTGATGACCGAGTCGATCGACGAGGACACGGTCGACTTCACGCCCAACTACGACGGTCAGGAACAGGAGCCGGTGGCGCTGCCCGCCGCCTTCCCCAACCTGCTCGTCAACGGCTCCTCCGGTATCGCGGTCGGCATGGCCACCAACATGCCGCCGCACAACCTCGCCGAGGTCATCGCGGCCGCCCGCCACCTGATCCGCTACCCCAACGCGGATCTGGACGCCCTGATGAAGTACATCCCCGGCCCCGACCTGCCCACGGGCGGCCGGATCGTCGGACTGGCCGGCATCCGCGACGCCTACGAGTCGGGCCGCGGCACCTTCAAGATCCGCGCCACGGTCGCGGTGGAGACGGTGACGGCGCGCCGCAAGGGCCTGGTCGTCACCGAACTGCCCTTCACGGTCGGCCCGGAGAAGGTCATCGCGAAGATCAAGGACCTGGTCGGTTCGAAGAAGCTCCAGGGCATCGCCGACGTCAAGGACCTCACCGACCGCGAGCACGGCCTGCGCCTGGTCATCGAGATCAAGAACGGCTTCGTACCGGAGGCCGTCCTGGAGCAGCTGTACAAGCTGACGCCGATGGAGGAGTCCTTCGGCATCAACAACGTCGCCCTGGTCGACGGCCAGCCCCTCACCCTGGGCCTCAAGGAGCTGCTGGAGGTCTACCTCGACCACCGCTTCGAGGTCGTGCGGCGCCGCAGCGAGTTCCGCCGCACGAAGCGGCGCGACCGGCTGCACCTGGTGGAGGGCCTGCTCACCGCGCTCGTCGACATCGACGAGGTGATCCGGCTGATCCGCTCCAGCGAGAACAGCGCGCAGGCCAAGGAGCGCCTGATCGAGCGCTTCTCCCTGTCGGACATCCAGACGCAGTACATCCTGGACACCCCGCTGCGCCGGCTCACCAAGTACGACCGCATCGAGCTGGAGGCGGAGAAGGACCGGCTGAACGAGGAGATCGCCGAGCTGACCCGGATCCTCGACTCGGACGCGGAGCTTCGCAAGCTGGTCTCCGCCGAGCTGGCCTCGGTGGCCAAGAAGTTCGGCACCGAGCGGCGCACGGTGCTCCTGGAGGCGGGCGGCGCGCCGGCGCAGACCGTCGCGCTGCAGGTGGCCGACGACCCGTGCCGGGTGCTGCTGTCCTCCACCGGGCTGCTGGCCCGCACCGCGAACGGCGACCCCTTCGCGGACGACGGCGCGGCCCGGCGGACCAAGCACGACCTGATCGTCTCCGCGGTGCCGGCGACGGCGCGCGGTGAGGTGGGCGCGGTGACCTCCGCGGGCCGGCTGCTGCGGATCAACGTCGTCGACCTGCCGACGCTGCCGGACACGGCGTCGACGCCGAATCTCGCGGGCGGCGCGCCGCTGGCGGAGTTCGTCTCCCTCGACGCCGGCGAGACGCTGGTCTGTCTGATCACCCTCGACGAGTCCTCCCCCGGTCTGGCGCTCGGCACCGAGCAGGGCGTCGTCAAGCGTGTGGTGCCCGACTACCCGTCCAACAAGGAGGAGTTGGAGGTCATCACCCTCAAGGACGGCGACCGGATCGTCGGCGCGATGGAACTGCGCACCGGCGAGGAGGACCTGGTCTTCATCACGGACGACGCCCAGTTGCTGCGCTACCAGGCGGCGCAGGTGCGTCCGCAGGGCCGTCCGGCGGGCGGTATGGCGGGCATCAAGCTCGCGGACGGGGCGAAGGTCATCTCCTTCACGGCGGTGGACCCCGCGGTGGACGCGGTCGTCTTCACCGTCGCCGGTTCCCGCGGCACGCTGGACGACTCGGTCCAGACGACGGCCAAGCTGACGCCGTTCGACCAGTACCCGCGCAAGGGCCGCGCCACCGGCGGGGTGCGCTGCCAGCGGTTCCTCAAGGGCGAGGACTGCCTGTCCGTGGCCTGGGCGGGACCCGCTCCGGCCCGTGCGGCGCAGAAGAACGGCACCCCGGCCGAGCTGCCCGAGATGGACCCGCGCCGCGACGGCTCGGGCGTGTCGCTGCCGAAGACGGTGTCCGTGGTGGCGGGGCCGGTCTAGGCCCCGGTCCAGGCCCCCGCCGGGGGCTCGTCCTCGGAGCCGCGTACGAAGCGCAGGACGCCCCACATGCCGTGCTCGTCGGCGTGCGGGGCGTCGCTCCGGCACGCGTCGAGTTTCTCGGCGAGGGCGGTCCCGTCGATGCCGGAGCCGATCAGGACGAGCTGGGTGAGCCGCTCGCCGGGTGCCCAGGGCTCCGGGGTGAACCGCAGGAACCGCCCGACGGAGTGCACCCCGTAGCGGTTCCCGCGGTCGTGCGGCCCGAAGTCGACGTACCCCTTGATCCGGTAGAGCCCCTCGGGACGGCTGTCGAGGAAGTTCATCAGCCGGCGCGGGTCGAGGGGCACGTCGGAGACGAAGGAGACGCTGTCGTAGCCGGTGTGCAGATGCGGGTGGGACTCGTGCTGCTCGCCGGGCCGCCCGTGCTCGTGGAGGTCGTCGAAGGACAGCTGCCCGACGCGCTCCTCGCTCGGCCGGCAGTCGAAAAGGAACTCGGGGTCGATCCGGCCGTAGGTGGCGGGCACGACCGCGGCGCCGTCGACGAGACCGTTCACGAGGGTCCGGACCCGGTCCGGATCCGCCGCCCGGTCCAGCTTGTTGACGACGACCAGGTCCGCGAGCGCGAGATGACGGTCGATCTCGGGATGCCGGGTGCGGGTGTCCTCGAACTCCGCGGCGTCGACCACCTCCACGAGGCCGCCGTAGACGATCGCCGGATGCTCGCTCGCGAGCACCATGCGGACCAGTTCCTGCGGCTCGGCGAGACCGCTGGCCTCGATGACGATGACGTCGATTCCGGTGCCGGGAGCGGCGAGCCGGTCGAGGTAGAGGTCAAGTTCGCTCGCGTCGACCGCACAGCACAGGCACCCATTGCCGAGGGACACCGTCGAGTCCCCGAGGGCGCCCGCCACGGCCATGGCGTCGATCTCCACGGCCCCGAAGTCGTTGACGATCGCCCCGATACGGCTGCCTCCGCTGCGGTGGAGGAGATGGTTGAGGAGCGTGGTCTTCCCGGAGCCGAGGAAGCCGGCGAGGACGACGACCGGGATCTGCGGCGCGTTGTGGCTCTGGGACAACGAGCGACCTCTCTCACACCGACGCGTGCACCGGCTCGCGTTCCGGCGTGCGTACGAGGAATCCATGCCGGTCCAGGATACGAGCCGCGGGAAAGCGGGCGGAGTGAACGATTGTTAGCTGCGCCGACGGGGCAGTTGTTGGGCATGGCGTCGGACTGTGCGACCCTCGCTTCCCTCCGTGCGCCTCCTCTCCGCCTCCCAGCCGATCAGAGCCGCTCGGCACTCTGGGAGACGGCAAGCGCCGCCCACCGCTCGCCGGTCCCCATCAGTCGACCCGCACCCCGACGACCGGCGGACGGCCGCCTGATTCGGGGGTTGACATGGCCACACAGAGTTCGGGGTTGGGAAGCCTCGGCCGAGCCGCACGAGCCGGCCTTGGGGCCGCGATCGAAGCGCTCACGCGACGCAGGTCGGCGCAGCACCGACGCGCCGCCCTGACCGAACAGCACCGGCTCCACTTCGACCTGCTGTGCAAGGCGATGGACGACCCCGCCCTGACCGCGGTCCTGGACACCTACGACACCGACATCCCGCTCGACAGACAACGCCAGTTCCTGTTCGCGAACGCCCTCTACGTCAACGCCCTCTACTACTACCGGATCGGCGCGGTGACACGGTCCGAGCTGTTCGGGCACCTGCGGATCATGTGCCGCAACCAGATATTCCGTGACTACTGGGACGCCACACGGCCTCATCGCAAGAGCTTGCCCGACACCTCCGAAGAAGCCGCGTTGGGCAGCATGATGGACGAACTGATCCAAGAACTCGCCGACACCGACACGGACGAGTGGTGGGTGGTGGGGACACCACCGGAAGACCCGCCCTGACGGCATCGGACCGGGGTCAAGGTCCGGCTCGGAACATCACCCGCTCTCCAGGTGTTTATCCACCCACGGCGGGCGACTAGTCGCTATCTTGTTGCTGGCCCTCTCCGGGGCGCTCCGACGAACACCCTTGCGCTCGGAGAAGGACTGCTCCGTCGCACACGCATGCCCGGAGACCGCGCGCTCGGAGGCCGCTCCCTCTCCCCCGAGCCACAAGGCTGGTACCTCTCGGTGAAAATCGTGCGACGTATTGGGGCTTCGCCTCGCGAGCGCGGCAGCAGCACGGGGCAGTCCTGCCCCGACATCTTCGAACTCGATGACGGCGACTTCGCCGTCATCGGCCGTGAGGCCACGTCTGAACTGGACCCCATGCTTCCCGCCGACGCCTCACGCGCCGACTACGAGCGCATCGTCGTCATCACCCGAGAGACCCTGCTGCGCGCGAAGAAGGACATCCCCGACGCCTGAGGCGTTCGAGTACCCACGGACGAACCGGCGTCGAATCGGCGCCGGTTTCCCTTGCGCCGGACCAGCATCGGTCTCAGGCGTTTTGCCACGGAGTACGCGGGAAGTGTCCGGACCCGACTGCGAGGGGGACCGTGACGGGGCACCGGCATGGCGTTCCATAGGCAGGTCTCTCGCCTGGTTGGCCGTCGCGCTCAGTGCCGTCTTCTCTGGAATTGCCGTGTTGCTCCTCGTTGGGACACTGATCCTCCAGCAACGTGAACTGCGCATGCAGCGGGAGGAACTCGCGCTGCAGAGAGCCGAGCTGATCGCGTCTCGCGAGGAACTTCGGAGGAGCGCCACCGCGGATCTGCGCGGCCTGCACATTCAGCTCATCTACGAGTGGGGGACCATGACGGACGCCGAAGTGCTGTCCCACGCACGTACTTTGGTGCAGAGCCCGGCGTTCCGCCACTACTGGCAGCTGTCCCGCGACGCCAAGTCGGCACTTTCGCCGGAGAGCCCGGAAGGCCGCTTCTTCAGGCTGTTCGATCACGCGATTCGTGAGAGTACCCGGGGAGGGGGCTCCTCACCCTCCTGACGTTCGCCTGCTCTGCGGCGGCGACTCCGTAGCCCCGAGGCCGCCGCCGCAACCGCTGCCCGAACAGGATCCGCAACCGCCGCCCGAGCAGGACCCGCGACCGCCGCCCGAGCAGAATCGGAGTAGAACACGAGCGGACCGGGAAGCCACTCTGGTTGAACTCAGGTTAGGCTCACCTTTGTGAGTACCTGCTCAAGTGACTCCCGGGAACTCGACGAGCCCCTCGCGGGCACCGCGGCCACCGCGAGGACCTGGCTCCTCCTGGAGCAGCCGGGGCCGTGGGGTGCCAAGGCACTCACGTCGAGTCACCTGGATCCCGCTCTGGGCCGAGCCCTGGAGGCCGCGGCCAAGGACACCGGCGTGCGCGTCGCGCTCATCCGCCGCCCGGGTCGGCACGCCGACCGCGGTATGTCCACCGCCCGCCAGGTGTACGCCGCGCACACCACTCCAGGGAACGCCTGGCTGCACAGCGCCACGGTCTGCGACCCACGCCGGCTGCTCGACGTCGACTTCACCGCGCTCGGCAAGGGCGACCCCCGCACCTTCGACACCGCGCTGCGGGCGGGCCCGCACACCGGCGAGCCGCTCGCTCTGGTGTGCACCAACGGCAAACGGGACCGCTGCTGCGCCCTCCTGGGCCGCCCCCTGGCCGCCGAACTCGACGCCTCCGGCATGGACGGGATCTGGGAGGTCACCCATCTGGGTGGACATCGCTTCTCACCGACGCTGCTGGTCCTGCCGTACGGCTACGCGTACGGGCGGGCCGAGGCGCACGCGGTCAAGGAGATCCTCGACCGGACGCGGGAGGGCCGGATCGTCGTCGAGGGCTGCCGCGGGAACTCCGCCTGGGACCGGCCCGGGCAGGCGGCCGAGCTGGCCGTGCGCACGGCCGCGGCCGAGTACGGGGCGGACGCGCTGAGCGTGGTCCGCACGGCTGGCGCGGCCCCCCGCTGGACGGTGACCGTCGCGCACACCGACGGACGGCAGTGGCATGTCGTCGTGTCCCAGGAGACCGCGACGCCCCCTCGTGCGGAGAGCTGTGGCACGTCAGTGCTCGGGTCGCCCGCGCGGATGGACGTGGTGGCGGTGCGGGAGCTGAGCATCGCGAGCGCCCTCGCCGGCTGATCACGAGGGACCGGACAGTGCCCCCTTGATCACCCGACCCCAGCATTGATCAAGAGGCATCGCACCTGCCCACCCGTACGGACGACACCACGACGACCGCGACGACCGCGACGACCGCGACGACCGCGACGACCGCGACGACCGGGGCACTGATCCGGGGATCCGCCGCACACCCCCTTCGGTCGCCCCGCCCCGCCCACGTACCGTCGTGGGTATGAGCCCCACTCCCCCCGCGCGCCGCCTGCGCCTCGGTCTGCCGCGGCGGATGTTCTCGCAGGTGCTGCTGATGCAGGTGGCGATCGCCGCGGGAGTCGCGGTGCTCGCCACCGGACTGTTCCTGGCCCCGCTCGGCAACCAGCTCGACGACCAGGCGATGCGCCGGGCGCTCGCCATCGCCCAGACGACCGCCGTCGATCCGCAGATCGCCGAGGACGTCGTGAACACGCCCCCGACGGCAGACGGGCCGGTCCAGCGGGAGGCGGAGCGGATCCGCGAGGCCACACGGGCCGAGTACATCGTGGTGATGGACTGGCGTGGGGTGCGCTGGTCGCACCCCACGCCGGACGAGATAGGCCGGACCGTGTCGACGGACCCCGGGCAGGCGCTGGCGGGCCACGCGGTCATGCAGATCGACGACGGCACCCTGGGCCGCACGGCCCGCGGCAAGGTGCCGTTGCGCGACAGCGCCGGGGACATCGTGGGGGCGGTCTCGGTCGGCATCGCCTACGACAGTGTCCGGGCCCGGCTGATCCACGCCATCCCTGAGCTGCTCGCCTATGCCGGCGGTGCCCTGGCGGTGGGCGCGCTGGCGGCCTGGCTGATCTCCCGGCGGGTCCATCGGCAGACCCGCGACCTGGCCTTCTCCGACATCTCGGCGTTGCTGGCGGAGCGCGAGGCGATGCTGCACGGCATCCGGGAGGGCGTGGTCGCCCTGGATCGCGCCGGCCGGATCCGCCTGCTCAACGACGAGGCCCGCCGCCTGCTCGGGATCGGGGACGAGTCCCTGGGCCGCTCGCCGGACGAGGCGCTGGGGGACGGCCGTACGACGGATGTGCTGGCCGGCCGGGTGACAGGCACCGATCTGCTCACCGTGCGCGGCCGGCGGGTGCTGGTGGCCAACCGGATGCCCACCGACGACGGCGGCGCGGTGGCCACCCTGCGCGACCGTACGGAGCTGGAGCAGCTCGGCCGGGAGCTGGACTCCACCCGCGGTCTGATCGACGCCCTGCGCGCCCAGGACCACGAGCACGCCAACCGGATGCACACCCTCCTCGGGCTGCTGGAGCTGGAGATGTACGGCGACGCCATGGATTTCGTGGGCGAGGTGGTGGGCGACCACAGGGCGACCGCGGAACAGATCACGGAGCGGATCCGGGACCCGCTGCTCGCGGCGCTGCTGGTAGGCAAGGCGACCGTGGCGGCCGAGCGTGGTGTCGCGCTGGTGGTGTCGGACCGGACCCGGCTCCCGGACCGGCTGGTCGACCCGGGTGGTGTGGTCACCATCGTCGGCAACCTGGTGGACAACGCCCTGGACGCGGCCGCCGGGACGCCGCACGCGCGCGTGGAGGTCGAGTCGCGTGCCGAGGGGACCACCGTGGTGCTCACCGTGCGCGACACGGGGCCGGGAGTGCCGCCCGGACAGTACGAGTTGATCTTCACCGAGGGCTGGTCCACGAAGGAGGCGCCCGCCCACCGCGAGCGCGGCATCGGGCTCTCCCTGGTGCGCAGGCTCGCCGAGCGGCAGGGCGGCGGCGCCACCGTGGCGCGGGCCCAGGGCGGTGGCGCGGAGTTCGCCGTCGTCCTGCCCGAGGCACTCACCGAGCCGGACACGGAGCCGGCCCTCACCGGGCCCGCGGACCGCTCCGCGGTCAAGGAGGAGTCGCGATGATCGAGGTCTTGGTCGTGGACGACGACATACGGGTCGCGCAGGTCAACGCCGCCTATGTCGAGAAGGTCCCTGGCTTCCACGTGGCCGGGGAGGCGCACAGCGCGGCCGAGGCGCTGCGGCGGGTCGAGGAGCTGGCGCGGGTGGACCTCGTGCTGATGGACCACTACCTGCCCGACGACACGGGCCTGTCGGTCGTACGGGAGATGCGCCGGCGCGGCCACCGGACCGACGTCATCATGGTGACGGCCGCGCGGGACGTCTCCACCGTCCAGGAGGCGATGCGGCACGGCGCGTTGCAGTACCTGGTCAAGCCGTTCGCCTTCGCGGGTCTGCGGGCCAAGCTGGAGGCGTACGCGGAGCTGCGCCGCACGCTCGACGGCGGCGGCGAGGCGGAGCAGGCGGAGGTGGACCGCATCTTCGGCGCCCTGTCGGCGTCCTCGGAGCCAGGGCTGCCCAAGGGGCACTCCCCCACCACGGCGGAGCTGGTCCGCCGTGCCCTGATCGATGCCGGGGGCCCTTTGTCGGCCCAGGAGATCGCGGAGCGCACCGGCGTGAGCCGCCAGACCGCGCAGCGCTATCTGAAGCTGCTGGAGCGCACCGGACGGGCCCGGCTGACCCTGAAGTACGGGGACGCGGGCCGCCCGGAACACCGTTACGTGTGGGCGACCCGCGCCTGAGGGCACGGCCGGTGGGTGGGGGCGGGGGAAGCGGCCGTGTCCCGTACGTGGATACGGATCCGGAGCGCGATTGTCTCCGGCGGCCGCCGGTCCGCCGGGGCCTGTCGCGCAGGGGGCCTGGCCTACGGCACGAGGGCAGGCCCTACGCAGCCCCCGCTCCGGTGAGGGACCGGACCTCGGTCTCCGCGTGCTTGGCCTCGTCCGGGACCTCGGTGGAGGTGACGGTGCCGAGCCAGCCGGCGACGAAGCCGAGCGGGATGGAGACGATGCCGGGGTTCTGCAGCGGGAACCACTGGAAGTCGACACCGGGGAAGAGGGATTCGGGGCTGCCGGACACCACCGGTGACAGCAGGACGAGTGTCACGGCCGGGACGAGACCCCCGTAGACGGCCCAGACGGCGCCCCGGGTGGTGAAGCCCCGCCAGAACAGCGAGTAGAGCAGCACGGGCAGGTTGGCGGACGCGGCGACGGCGAAGGCGAGGCCCACGAGGAAGGCGACGTTGAGGTCGCGGGCCAGCAGGCCGAGGGCGATGGCGACCACGCCGATGCCGACCGCGGCCACGCGGGCGACGGCGACCTCGCTGCGCGGCTTGGCCCGGCGGCGCCGCAGCGACGCGTACAGGTCGTGGGCCACGGACGCCGAGGAGGCGAGGGTGATCCCGGCGACCACGGCGAGGATGGTGGCGAAGGCCACCGCGGCGACGACGGCGAACAGGACCGTCCCGCCGGTGGAAGCGGCCCCTCCGCCCAGGTCGAGTGCGAGCAGCGGCACGGCGGTGTTGCCGGCGGCGTTCGAGGCGCGTACCTCGTCGGTTCCGACGATGGCGGCCGCTCCGAAGCCGAGGACGATGGTCATCAGGTAGAAGCCGCCGATGAGCCCGATCGACCAGACCACCGAGCGCCGGGCCGCCCGTGCGGTGGGCACGGTGTAGAAGCGGGACAGGATGTGCGGCAGTCCGGCGGTGCCGAGGACCAGGGCGAGCCCGAGGCTGATGAAGTCGAAGCGTGCCGTCCAGTCGGCGCCGTACTTGAGTCCGGGGGCGAGGAACGACTCGCCGTGGCCACTGCGTTCGGACGCGGTGAGCAGCAGGTGGTCGAAGTCGCCGTGGAAGCGCACCAGGACGAGCACGGTGAGCGCGATGGTGCCGCCCAGCAGCAGGACCGCCTTGACGATCTGGATCCAGGTGGTGGCCCGCATCCCTCCCAACGAAACATAGATCACCATCAACGCGCCGACGCCGATGACGGTCCAGGTCTGCGCCGCCTCGCTCTGGCGCCCGAGCAGCAGCGCGACCAGGCTGCCCGCACCCACCATCTGCGCCACCAGATACAGAACGGACACGGCCACCGAGGAAGTTCCCGCCGCGATCCGCACGGGCCGCTCGCTCATCCGTGCCGCGACCACGTCGGCGAGGGTGAACCGCCCGCAGTTGCGGACCAGTTCGGCGACCAGGAAGAGCACCACCAGCCAGGCCACCAGGAAGCCCACCGAGTACAGCAGTCCGTCGTAGCCGTAGAGCGCGATGAGTCCGGAGATGCCGAGGAAGGACGCGGCCGACATGTAGTCACCCGCGATGGCAAAACCATTCTCCATCGGTGAGAAGAGACGGCCGCCGGCGTAGAACTCCTCGGCCGAGCCCTGCCGGTGGCGGCTCACCCAGGTGGTGATCGCCAGGGTGACGGCGACGAACGCGCTGAACAGCACCAGCGCCAGGGTCTGGTGATCACCCGTCACGACGACCCGCCCCTCGTGCCGCGGGTCATCTCCTGGGTGTCCCAGCGCAGTTCGAGCGCCGCCCGGTCCCGGCGCAGCCGGGCGTGCCGGGCGTAGGCCCAGGTGAGCAGGAAGGTGGTGAGGAACTGTCCGAGCCCGGCGAGCATCGCCACGTTCACCGCGCCGAACACCGGCCGGGCCATCAGCCCCGGTGCGGTGGTGGCGGTGACGACGTAGCCGACGTACCAGGCCAGGAATCCGGCGACGGCCGGCACCACGAACCTGCGGTACCGGCTGCGCACCTCCTGGAAGGCGGCGCTGCGCTGCACCTCCAGGTAGATCTCCGCGGCCGTGGCCTGCTCGGTGCGGGCCGGCGGTACGGGTGCGGGGACGTCGTCCGACTCGCCCCAGCCGGCGGCGAGGGCGTCGTACCAGGGGTCGTCGTACCGTACGCTCCCCGGCGCGTCGGCCGGGTCCGAGCTGTCGGGACCACCCTCGCTCGCGCGGAGGTGACCGTTGCTTGAGTGCATGCCCAAGGATGGACAGAACGGGAAGATCCCCGACTCTTGTTCCTTTCGGGCTTCACCCCATCAGGTGATATGTCACCTGGAGGCCGCGCGTGTCACCGCGCGGACGCGTAAGCGGGGGTGGGGCACGGCCGGTGCTGCTCGGCCGTGCCCCACCCCCGCCCGGGTGCTACGCGTCGATGCGTGAGCGGTCCAGCGTCGCCGCCGAGGAGGAGATGAACTCCTTGCGCGGGGCGACGTCGTTGCCCATCAGCAGGTCGAAGACCTGTTCGGCCGCCTCCAGGTCGGAGAGGTTGATGCGGCGCAGGGTGCGGTGGCGCGGGTCCATCGTGGTCTCGGCCAGCTGGTCGGCGTCCATCTCACCGAGACCCTTGTAGCGCTGGATCGAGTCCTTGTAGCGCACGCCCTTGCTCTGGAACTCCATGAGCTTGTCGCGCAGCTCGCGGTCCGAGTAGGTGTACACGTACTTGTCCTGGCCCTTCTTGGGCTGGACGATCTCGATGCGGTGCAGGGGCGGCACGGCCGCGAAGACCCTCCCGGCCTCGACCATCGGCCGCATGTAGCGCTGGAACAGCGTCAGCAGCAGACAGCGGATGTGGGAGCCGTCCACATCGGCGTCGGTCATCATCACGATCTTGCCGTAGCGAGCCGCGTCGAGGTCGAAGGTCCGGCCCGAGCCCGCTCCTATGACCTGGATGATCGCGCCGCACTCGGCGTTCTTCAGCATGTCGGTCACGGACGACTTCTGGACGTTGAGGATCTTGCCCCGGATCGGCAGCAGCGCCTGGAACTCGGAGTTCCGGGCGAGCTTGGCGGTACCGAGCGCGGAGTCTCCCTCGACGATGAACAGCTCGCTGCGCTCGACGTCGTCACTGCGGCAGTCGGCGAGCTTGGCGGGCAGGGAGGACGACTCCAGGGCCGTCTTGCGGCGCTGCGCGTCCTTGTGCTGGCGGGCGGCGATGCGCGTACGCGCCGCGGCGACCGCCTTCTCCATGATCACGCGGGCCTGGGCGGCCGCATCACGCTTGGTGGAGGTCAGGAAGCCCTTGAGCTCCTTGGTGATCACGGTGTTCACGATGCGCCGGGCGGCCGAGGTCCCGAGGACCTCCTTGGTCTGCCCCTCGAACTGAGGTTCGGCCAGCCGCACGGTGACGACCGCGGTCAGGCCTTCCAGGGCGTCGTCCTTGACGATGTCGTCCTCGGCCACCCGCAGCATCTTCTTGGCCCGCAGCACCTCGTTGATGGTGCTGGTGACGGCCGTCTCGAAGCCCGCGACATGGGTGCCGCCCTTGGGGGTGGCGATGATGTTCACGAACGACTTCAGGGTCGTGTCGTAGCCCGTGCCCCAGCGCATCGCGACGTCGACGTCGAGCTCGCGGGTGACCTGGGTCGGCGTCATCTGGCCGTGCTCGTCCAGGACCGGCACGGTCTCCCTGAAGGTGCCCTGCCCGGAGAAGCGGAGCACGTCGTTGACCGGCTTGTCGGTGGCCAGGTACTCGCAGAACTCGCTGATGCCGCCGTCGAAGCGGAACGACTCTTCACCCTTGCTGCCGTCCTGGCCGAGGCCGAGCTCGTCGCGCACGACGATGGTCAGGCCGGGCACCAGGAAGGCGGTCTGGCGGGCCCGCTGGTGCAGGTGCTCCAGGGAGAGCTTGGCGTCCTTGAGGAAGATCTGCCGGTCGGCCCAGTACCGCACGCGCGTGCCGGTGCGGGTCTTGGGGATCCGCTTGGCCTTGCGCAGCCCGCCGGTGGCCTCGAACTTCGCGTCGGGCCCGGCGCCGGCGAAGGCCCCGGGGACGCCGCGCCGGAAGCTGATGGCGTGAGTGTTGCCGTTGCGGTCCACCTCGACGTCCAGCCGGGCGGACAGGGCGTTCACCACGGAGGCGCCGACGCCGTGCAGACCGCCGGAGGCGGCGTAGGAGCCGCCGCCGAACTTTCCGCCGGCGTGCAGCTTGGTCATCACGACCTCGACACCGGACAGGCCCGTCTTGGGCTCGACGTCCACGGGGATGCCCCGGCCGTTGTCCCGGACCTCGACCGAGCCGTCGTCGTGGAGGACGACGTCGATGTGGTCGCAGTAGCCCCCGAGCGCCTCGTCCACGGAGTTGTCGATGATCTCCCAGAGGCAGTGCATCAGACCGCGGCTGTCGGTCGAGCCGATGTACATGCCAGGGCGCTTGCGCACGGCCTCGAGCCCCTCGAGGACGAGCAGGTGCCGCGCGGTGTAGTTGGAACCGTCCCGGTCTGCTCCTGCCAGCAGCGCTGTGGACGGCACGGACGTCTCGGCGGTCACGCGGTTCGCTCCTCGCTGAATTTCAGTGGGCACCCTTGTGGGTAAGGGCGCGGCTTCGGTCGCCGCTCAGAGGGTACCGAGGCCTGGTAGAGCCGATGTAACGCCACCCTCGTCTCTCGTGAAGACTAGTCCAGCGTCGCATGGGTGTTCGATCCCTCGATGGAGTGAAGTACATATCACGTTCCCTTCGGGGCATGAACCATTTAGGCTCCGGGCACGTCCTCATGAACAAACCGGCAATCCAGCCGGAGGGACCGACACCGACCGACAGCGCGAACCCGTACGACACACAGAAACGTGATACGGCACATTCGCCGCCAACCGGCAGCAGCCAGCCGCCCGGAAAGATTTTTCAACGAGAAGCCCCGAGCGGGAACGATTTCGGGCTGGTTGGATGTTGACCCTGGTACGACAGCTCGTCGAGCTAGAGAAGAGGCGACGTGACTACTGTTCTGACCCCCGCGAGCCCGCTGACGGCCGCCGATCGATGCGACCGTTGCGGCGCCCAGGCATACCTGCGCGTCGTACTGGTGAGCGGCGGAGAACTGCTCTTCTGCGCCCACCACGGCCGCAAGTTCGAGCCGGGACTCAAGAAGATCGCCGCTGAGATACAGGACGAGACGGAGCGGCTGACGGCCGTTCCTGCCACCGCCTCCGAGGATGAGCGCTGACCACTCGCGTCCACGACGAGCCAGCTCCAGGCATTAGGCCGGCGTAAGGGCGGCTGCCCCTGATCTTCGGGGGCAGCCGCCCTTATGTGTCACGAGAGCCGCTCAGAGCCGCTCAGGAGGCCGTGTGGGCCTCTCCGGGGGCTGCGGGCGCCTCGTCCCACCCCAGCTTCGTCAGGACGTCGGACACCCGCGTGTAGACGCCCGGGCTGCCCGGGCGTCCGCAACCGCTCCCCCAGGAGACGAGCCCGATCAGCCGCCCCTCGGCCACGAGAGGACCGCCGCTGTCCCCCTGGCAGGCGTCCCGGCCGCCCAGTGCCTCACCGGCGCACAGCATGCTGTCGGCCCGGTAGGAACCGTCGCCGCCACCCGGATAGGCCCGCTCGCACAAGCTGTCGGCCAGCACATGCACCTGCGCCGCCCGCAGTCCGTACGCGTAGTCGCCGCCCCCGGTCGCGTCCCCCCACCCGTAGACCGTGGCGGCCGTCCCGGACGTGTAGGCCGGGTCCCCCGCCGCCGCTGCCCCGACCACCGCTTCCTGCGGCAGTGGCTCCGCGAGGGTGAGCACGGCGAAGTCCCCGGCATTGGTGTTCGCGTCGTACTCGGGGTTGATCCTGATCTCCTGGACGGCGATCTCCCGGCCCTCGTCCGTGCGCAGATCGGTGCGGCCCACGATGACCCTCAGATCGGCTGTCGGGGGCTCGCCCAGGACGTCCTCGCCCATGCAGTGGGCCGCCGTGAGGACCGTGGACGGGCCGACGACCACACCGCCGCAGAACTGCCCCGAGCGGTTACCCCCGAACCGGTCACGGCTGGACAACGCCACCGTCCAGGGGCTGTCGGCCACATCGACCGGGAATCCGCCGACGACGATGCTGTCGGCGGCCGCCGGGGCGGTGGAGGCGAAGGGTATGACGGCCGCGGCGGCAGCCAGGACCAGCGGCCGGGCCAGCGCCCGGACCAGGGGACGACGCATGCGGGCTCCTCACTCAGGGGTTGCCATCGGAAACCCAGAGTGATCCACCCCGCCGCGCCCCGCACCCGCGCGCGGAACGCGAAGGCCCGGCTCCCACTACGGGAACCGGGCCTTCGACGCCGTACGCGCTCGACCTAGTCGAGGTAGTCGCGCAGCACCTGCGAACGCGACGGGTGACGCAGCTTCGACATGGTCTTGGACTCGATCTGGCGGATCCGCTCGCGCGTCACGCCGTACACCTTGCCGATCTCGTCGAGGGTCTTCGGCTGACCGTCGGTGAGACCGAAACGCATGGAGACGACGCCCGCCTCGCGCTCGGACAGGGTGTCGAGCACCGAGTGGAGCTGCTCCTGCAGAAGCGTGAAGCTGACCGCGTCGGCCGGGACGACCGCCTCGGAGTCCTCGATGAGGTCACCGAACTCGCTGTCGCCGTCCTCGCCCAGCGGGGTGTGCAGGGAGATGGGCTCGCGGCCGTACTTCTGGACCTCGATGACCTTCTCGGGGGTCATGTCGAGTTCCTTGGCCAGCTCCTCCGGGGTGGGCTCGCGACCCAGGTCCTGGAGCATCTGGCGCTGCACGCGGGCGAGCTTGTTGATGACCTCGACCATGTGCACCGGGATACGGATGGTGCGGGCCTGGTCGGCCATGGCGCGGGTGATCGCCTGACGAATCCACCAGGTGGCGTACGTGGAGAACTTGTAGCCCTTGGTGTAGTCGAACTTCTCGACCGCGCGGATCAGACCGAGGTTGCCCTCCTGGATCAGGTCCAGGAAGAGCATGCCGCGGCCGGTGTAGCGCTTGGCCAGGGAGACCACGAGACGGAGGTTGGCCTCCAGCAGGTGGTTCTTGGCGCGGCGGCCGTCCTCGGCGATGATCTCCAGCTCGCGCTTGAGCTTGGGGGCGAGCTTGTCGGCGTTGGCCAGCTTGTCCTCGGCGAACAGGCCGGCCTCGATGCGCTTGGCGAGCTCGACCTCCTGCTCGGCGTTGAGCAGCGGGACCTTGCCGATCTGCTTGAGGTAGTCCTTGACCGGGTCGGCGGTGGCACCGGCGGCGGCGACCTGCTGCGCCGGCGCGTCGTCCTCGTCCTCGTCGGACAGTACGAAGCCGGCGTTCTCGGTGCCCTCGGGCTCGTCGCCGGGCTTGGCCTCTTCGAGTGCCTCGTCCTCGAGGGGCTCGCCGTCTTCCTTCTTGGCGGTGGTCTTCTTGGCCGTCGCCGTCTTCTTGGCGACGGTCTTCTTCGCGGCCGCCTTCTTGGCGGTCGTCGTCTTCTTGGCAGCGGCCTTCTTGGCGGGTGCCTCGTCCTCGACGGCCGGGTCGGCGGCGGACGCCGCAGGCGTGGCGGTGGCGGTGGCCTTCTTGGTGGTCACCGTCTTCGCCGCAACCGTCTTGGTGGCGGTGCGCTTGGCCGGACTCTTCGCTGCGACGCTCTTTCGGGTGCGCTTGGGCTCCGCGGCACTGACCATCAGCGTCACACCCTCTTCCTCGAGGATCTGGTTGAGGCTGCGCAGTACGTTCTTCCACTGAGTGGCCGGAATCTGGTCAGCTTCGAAGGCCCGACGCACGTCGTCGCCGGCGATCTGCCCCTCAGCCTTTCCCCGCTCAATGAGCGCCATGACAGAGACGGACTCGGCGATCTCCGGCGGGAGCGTACGGGATGTGCTGGCCGACACGAACAACCTCTCGGAACGATGGAAAACGGCTTCCGGCCCCGTCCACAGTGGACAGGAGCCGACCACCGGCCTGGGGATGGGCCGACGGTGCGGGCGGGGGCCGGGAAGATGCACAGCGCCAGATGTGGCGTCCGTATTCCCTCCGCGGCTGTCACCTCTTAGGTCATCGCGCTGTTTCCACAAGCGTTACGCCCAATCTGCGTGGCCCGAGTCACACCCCGTAAGCAATCAAAAACGGTCAGACACGGACAGATGAGGTCGGCCGGGAGGTGGGCCGGGTGGCGGGCGGACTTGTCCACCGCCCCGCCGCACCCTCGGACCCCGCAGGATCGCCCGGATCCTGCGGGGTCCGACGGGGGGCGGTGCGCCGGCCGAGTGATGCCTCAGGAGGGGGTGGACATCCCCGGCCGCGCCGCCCGTGGGGCGCGGTCAGTGCTCGCGCGGGGCGGGAACCACGCGCTCCACCTCGGGGTGAACGGTGAGAAGCTGCCGCATCGCCGCCTCCGCCGCTCCGCCGTCGCCGGCGGCGAGGGCGTCCACGAGGCGCGCGTGGTGCGCCAGCGAGGACTCGGTCGGACGGTCACAGCCCGTGACCGGACCGCCGGAGACCTGAAGGGCGGCCGAGACGATCCCGGACAGGTGTTCCAGCATGCGGTTGCCGGCGACCTGGAGCAGCAGGGAGTGGAACTCGGCGTCGGCGCGCGAGAAGGTCAGGGCGTCACCCTGCCCCAGCGCGTGCCCCATGATCTCGACCATGTCGGCCAACCGCTGCTGGACGTCCTCGCGGCCGTGCCCGGCGGCGAGCCGCGCGGCGAGCGGTTCGATCGTCCAGCGCAGCTCGCTCAGCTCGCGCCGCTGGTCGTCGCGCTGCGGTCCAAACGCCCGCCACTCGATGATGTCGGGGTCGAGGAGGTTCCAGTCGCTGACGGGACGCACGCGCGTGCCGACGTTCGGGCGGGCACTGACCAGGCCCTTGGCCTCCAGGACGCGGAGCGACTCACGGACGACGGTGCGGGAGACCTCGAAACGCTGTCCGATCTCCTCGGGCACCAGAGGGCGGTCGGCACCCAGGTCACCGGAGACGATCATCTGTCCGAGCTGCTGGACGAGTTGGCCGTGCAGCCCGCGTCCGCGACTGCCGGCGGCACGTCGGCCCACACGGCCCAGCTCCGGTTCCCCGCCCTCCCAGGCGGGGAGTCCGACGCGGTTGGCGACGGACGCCTCGGCGTAGGGGTAGCGGTCGAGTTCGCCCGGGCCGACAAGACCGGAGTCGGCGGCGCGGGCGGCGGTCATCATGGTGTGCGCAAGGGTACTCACGGATCTTTTGTCGGCGCCCTCTCCAACTCCCTTGAGGTCTTTGGTGAAAAGCACACGAAAGGGTGATCGCTCACCCCGTCGGAATTGACGCCTTATCGGAAAGAAATGGGCTTTCCCCGGGGAGTTGTGCGCACATGAGGTAGGGGAAGCACGTTGACGACCGTCATCGGACCCTGCCGCGCACCGCCGTGAGCAGGTACGCGCACAGCAGTGCCGTCAGCGACAACGCCAGCGCGCCGCCCACGGGTTGGGCGATCACCCGCGCCGTGCCGACGAGATACCGCTCGCCCCCGAAGGGCCACTGCGCCAGCAGCACTTCCCTGAGCCGCAGGGGAAACCCTGCCGCCGATCGCACCTCGGACCCCTCCAGCACCTTGTGCACCAGCGGCACGACGAGCACGGGCACCGCGACCACCGCGGCCAGCCCGGCGGTGGTGGACCGGAACACACCGGCCGCCAGCACCCCGGCCCAGGCGCACCCCACCACCAGCCCCACCCAACTCACCCCCAACGAGAGCCACTCCGCGGGAACCTCCGCGAGCTCCCGCCCGTATACGAGGTACAGCACCTCCGCGTCGCACCCCACCGTCACCACCGCCAGCGCCAGCGCGGTGATGCCGGAGACGAGGAGTTTGGCGGCGAGCAGCCCCAGCCTGCGGGGCACGGTGCCGCGGTCCGCCGCGAGTGCCGGGTGCCGGAACTCGTCGCCGAAGGCCAGCGCGCCGAGCAGCCCGGCGCCGAGGGCCGCCGGGGGCAGCGGCAGCTCCCGCGGCCACGCCGCCAGCAGCCGCGGTTGCGGGGTGTGCCCGACGCGTGCGAGCACCACCGCCATCACGGCGGACACCACAAGCACGGCGGCCGCGGTGAGAAACCCGGTCCCGACCCCCGTGGCACGACGGAGCTCGTAGCGCAGGGGTCGCAGCGGGCTGGGTGCGGAGCGGACGGAGATGGGAGGCGGGAGGGTGGGGTGGGGGGAGGGGAGAAGGGGCCCTGAACTCGCGTCTCGGGAATCGGCGGTGGGCGCCTCGGCTGCGGCGCGTTGTCCGGCGGGTTGATTACCCGGGTCGACAGCTTGATTCTCGAGGCCTCTGTCCGTGCCGTCCCGGGTGGGGCCATGGGCGGCGTCGTCCTGACTCGCGCCGATGTCCGCGGCCGACTGGGGCGCACCGACATCCGCGCCCGCCTGAAGGGTGTTGCGTTCCGCGTCCGCCCGGAGGGGGTTGCGGTCCGCGCCCGTCGCAACGGTCGGGGGCACGTTCCGCACCTCGGTGGCGTCCACTGTCCCCGGGGCAGTCGTCGTCGGCCCCATGTCCCCGATCTCATCGGCGAGTTGGTGCACGAGGATGCCGTTGCGGTGAGCGAGATCGCCGATGTCCGCGCAACTGCTGCCGTACACCGAGAGGCGGTTGCCGCCCTCCTGGACGACCTCCACCGAGCGCCGCGTGGTGCGGGCGTCCTTGGTGAGCAGGGCGGCCAGGCGGGCGGCGTGCGGGGTGCGGACGGCGACGCGTGGGCGCAGTCGGGTGCGGGCGAAGTCTCGGGCGTCCTGGTCGGCGACGAGTCGGCCGTGGTCGAGGGTGATGACTCGGTCTGCCGTGCGAGCGGCTTCCTTGGGATCGCAGGTGGCCAGCAGGACCGTGCCACCTTGGCCGGCATGGGCGCGCAGCACGCCGTGGAGCCAGCGGCCCTCCCGCACGGAGAGGCGGTCGGCCGGGTTGTCGAGGATGAGGGTGTGCGGGTCGGCCAGCAGGGCGCAGGCGAGGCCGAGGCGACGGTCCACGCCGCGGGAGAGGGTGCCCAGGCGCTCGTCGCGCAGGCTGACCAGACCGACCACTTCGAGGACTTCGTCGGCGCGGCGGACGGGAACTCCAGCGGCCGCGCAGAGCATCCGCAGGTGACCTCGGACCGTGCGGGCGGGATGGCCCGGCACCTCCCCGAGCAGCACGCCGATCTCGCGCGAGGGATGGGCGATGCGGTGCAGGGGCCGGCCTCTGAAGTGGGCTAGTCCACGGCCCCGTTGGAGTTCGAGCATGAGTCTGAGTGCCGTCGTCTTGCCGGCTCCGGCAGCTCCGAGCAACGCGGTGACATGGCCCGCGCGCGCCTCGAACGACACGTCGTCGACGGCAGGCGGAAGCTCCTTGCGAGGGTGGCTGGTCAATCCGAAAGCCTGGATCACCCGAAGCAAGATAGCGCGCTATGTCCGTTATTTCGGGCAGGGCAAGACCCTTACGGCGAGCGGCAGTCGGTGCATCCGGAACCTTGTTCGCCGCTTGCGCCCGGGCGTCGCCCGCGCGTGTTGCCGCTGCTCTTCTCAGACTTCGGGGCGGAGCATCGGCGGGTTGAGCAGCGTCGCACCGCCCGCCCTGAACAGTTGGGCAGGCCGTCCGCCCTGGCGGGTGGTGGTGCCGCCGGTGGGGACCAGGAATCCCGGGGTACCGGTGACCTTGCGGTGGAAGTTGCGCGGATCGAGGGCCACACCCCACACCGCCTCGTAGACACGGCGCAGTTCCCCGACGGTGAACTCGGTGGGACAGAACGCGGTGGCCAGCGAGGAGTACTCGATCTTGGATCGGGCGCGCTCCACCCCGTCGGCGAGGATCTGCGCGTGGTCGAAGGCGAGTGGGGCGAGGGGTTCGCCGTCCCGGCCGTAGCCGCCCTGCTGGAGCAGTTCCTCGACCGGCGCCCATCGCGCGTTGCTGGCGTCGCCGCCCGCGCGTGGGGCGGGCATGTCGGGGGCGAGCGCGAGATGCGCGACGCTGACGACCCGCATGCGCGGGTCCCGCTTGGGGTCACCGTAGGTCGCGAGCTGCTCCAGGTGCGCCCCGTTGTCCTGGACCGGTGCGGCGGGGTCGTGGGCGCGCATACCGGTCTCCTCGGCCAGTTCGCGTGCCGCGGCCTGGGACAGGTCCTCGTCCTCCCGCACGAATCCGCCGGGCAGGGCCCAGCGCCCCTGGAACGGCGGTTCGCCCCTGCGTACCGCCAGCGCGCACAGGGCGTGGCGGCGCACGGTCAGCACGACCAGGTCCACGGTTACGGCGAAGGGCGGAAAGGCTGACGGGTCGTAGGGCATGTCGCGATCATAGTCGTCTTCCTGACGATAAACACTCCCTTCTTCGGTCGCATCGGCCGTTGATCGATTCGGTTTCGGGAATGACCGCGCGGCTTCGGATCTTGGCGTGGGCGTGGGCGTGGGCATAGGCGTGGGCATAGGCGCAGGCGGGTGTCGGTGTCGGTGTCGGTGTCACTCGGGAGCCTGTCACCGGCGTCCGGATGTTGTCTCAGGTCACACTCCCAGTTGCAGCCCGTCGGCGGCTTCTTCGACCATGGCCGTCCCGAGGCGCCCCACTCGCACCGAGAAGGGCGCGCCCGCGACCCGCAGGCCGGTAAGGACGATCTCTCCGAGGGGTGCTCCGGCGGCGGGGCGGAGCGTGACGGTGCCCGCAGGAGTGTCGGGACGGATTCCGGCGAGGGACGTCAGCAGGAGTACTCCGGCAGCCGCGGCGGTTGCGGCGGGGCGGCAGGCCGCCGGGTGGGGAATCGGCGCGCCGCCCTCCGTGCGCTGCTCTCCGCCGTACATCTCGGGCAGCCGGTGCCCGAAGGCCTCGGACGCGTCCAGGACACCGCGCAGCAGCGAGGTCGGCTCCTTCTCGTACCCTGCGGCGATCAGGCCGGCCACGGCCACGGCCGTCTCGTGGGTGCGGACGGCTCCTCCTCGGTGGCCGAAGGGGTTGAACCCGGCCTCCTTCGCGCCCAGGCCACGCAGTCCCCAGCCGGAGTCCATCGCCGGGCCGCCGAGGAGCCGGGCGAGCTGCTCGGTCTGCACCTTGTCGAGGAGACCGGGTGCTGCTTCGCCTCCGCCGAGCAGTCCGGTGTCGAGAAGGTGGACGGCGGCCGCGCCGAGGTGCGGTACGAGCCGCCCGTCCGGGGCGCGGGCAGCCGCGGGCCTGCCGCCACCGAGGTCGTCGATCCAGAAGTCCCGCTGGAACGCGGTGCGCAGGCTTCTCGCCCACTGCCTCAGCCCTGGGCCTCCGGGTCTGCCGAAGGCGTCGAGCAGGTCGGCACCGAGGAGGGCAGCGCGGTGGGCGTGCGCCTGGGTCTCGCAGCGTTGTGGTCCGCCGGGGTGTGGGTCCTGGAGGTAGGTGCCGTCACCCACGGTCGTCCGCAGCCAGGCCAGGCAGCGCTCGGCGGTGGGGAGCAGCGCCTCGGTCTCCTTGTCCGGGAGTCCCCAACGGCGAGCCTCGGCCAGGAGCGTCGGGAAGAGAAGGGTGGCTTCCGTGGCTGTGCAGTTGGGCGGCAGATGTGCGCCGGCGTCGCGGCGCGGCCCGGGAATCAGGCCGGACCGCGGTCCTGCAGCCGTCAGTTGGGTGCGGGCGAGTGTGCGCAGGGTGCCCGCGGCGAGTCGAGTGCCCAGGGGCAGGGCCATCCGGGCCGCGACGAGGGCTTCGGCCGGTGCAGGTCCGCAGCGCCAGGGCACACCCGCGGCCAGGTGGGTGTCGGTGGGGTGGGCGGGATCGCGCAACAGCAGGGCTTGGAGATCTTCGACGCAGGTGCGCAGCAGGACTTGTACGCCGGGGTGGTCGCCCGAGGCCCGTGCGGAGGCGGCCAGCGGACTCGTCGTAGCGGACCGGCCGCTCACGGCCCGGCCCAGGCCCGTTCCTTCGGTCCGTACGCGCAGTTCCACACTCGAGGTGCCTCCCGGTGGCAGCTCGAACTCCCAGCGCAGCAGGCCCGCGGAGGCGAGGGCGTCGGTGGGTGCCGGGGCCGCCGTGACGGCCGAGCTCACGGTGTCGGCGGTCCAGCGCAGGCCGGAGTCATGAACGCTGGCGGGCAGGTCGCCACCCGCGGTGCCGGCGGCGATGGCGCCCAGGTCGGCCAGGTCGGTGCCCAGGGCGATCTCCACCGGGAGGCGCAGGAGGCGCGGGGCCGCGCTGCGGAGGGTGATCCGCTCGGTTCCGTCCGCGTGCCGGATGCGTTCGACGACGACATCCGGGTCGGGACCTGTGTCCGGAAAGGCGCGGAGGGTACCGACGAATCGCGCTCTGTCCGCGCCGGTCATGCCGGCGTGCACGGGAACCGGTTCACGTCCGGCGATCCGCACCTGGCACCGGGCGAGAACTCGGCGTCCCGCTCTGTAGAAGCCCTCCAGTCCGCGTCCGGTCAGTTGTCCCTGCTCCGTGGAGATGGCGAGGCTGGGCAGGGCCACGCAGATCAGGGCAGTGTGCGTGGGGGGCAGGTCGGTGGGGCGCCGTGGTTGCGGGGGCCCGGCTGCGGGTGTGGTGCGGCGCGTCTCGCCTGGGGGCGGCGGGGAGGTGGGGCGGGCCTCGCCTGAGGGGGGTGGGACGGGGCGGCGGGCCTCGCCCGGGGACGGCGGGGAGGTCTGGCGGGCCTCGCCTGAGGGGGGCACGGTGGTACTCGGAGTGCCGGGTGGAAGCGCATCCGGGGTGCGGTGATCGGGAAGGTGTGCCGCGTCGGACGGACCCGGCACCGCGCCCGGTGGACCAGGCGTTGAGGCTTGGAGTGCCGGGGCTGCGCCCGGTGCAACCGGGACTGGGCCCGGAAGGCCCGGAAGTGGGCGACGGCCGTTGCTCGGGAGGCCCTCCCCGGTCCGGTGGCTGGGACGTGGCTCGGCGCCTTCCGGGCCGGCGGGCGGCTCGGGTCCAGGACCCGGCGACGGGTTGGGTTGGGCGTCCGAGGAAGGAGTCGGCTGGTGCATGGGGCGGCTTCCTCTGCGCTCTGCGTACCTGGGGCGTGTTCGGCGCCGGGCGGGGTGACCGGGTGCACTTGGGCGGGTCGGCGGCGCGGCCCGGCCAGGTGTTCCGCCACTCAGGTGAACGGGGTGAGCCTGCTCCGGGTCACGCTCGGAAGCGGGCGACCCCGCCGAATGGGGGTGGTCGGTGCGGAGACGGCCGGTGATCATGCCTCTCCCTCCGAGCCGGGGTTCGTCCCGTCCTCGCATGTGCCGCGTCGCCCCCTGGGCGCGCGCGTGGTCCGGGGCTGTCGTACCGAGCCGGGATGCGTACTGCCTCCCGGCGTGCGGGGCCGAGGCACCCTCGCCTTGGGGGGACGGCTTCCGCCGCCGCGCGGTCGTACCGAAGGGCCGTCGGCTTGCCTCCTCCGAGAGGCTCCGTTCACTCGCGCGGGTGCGGCGGTAGTGGGCCGCGCCGATGTCTCGCCTGCGGGCGCGTCAGCGCGGGCGGTCGGCGGAGCACCGGCCGGCTCGGCACGCCCGGCGTCGCCCTCCTCCGTTTCCGTGGCGGGTTCCGTGTCAGGGGCCTTGGACCCGTTCCCTGTGCGTTCCGCCCGGAGGCAGCGGCGGATCGACTCCGGATCGAGGCCTTCGTTGCATGCCTGGTGAAGGAGGCGGGCGAAGAGGTAGTCGGGGTCCGCTCCGAGGGCCATGGCGAGTGCCTCCCGGGCCTCCAGTTCGTCGCCGGCGGACCAGGCGACCCAGCCGGCGAGCGTCAGCGGCGCCGCGGCGTGCTCGTTGTAGGGGCCGACGCAGCGGCGGGCCAGGGCTCGCCAAAGGCGCAGCGCCGGGACGGCTTCGTCGCCCTCCATCCAGGCGGCTGCCCGGTCCCGGGTCGATCGGTCCTGGAGGCCGAGAATGAGTCGGGCCGCTTCGTCATGGGCGAGCAGGTCGTCGTCGCGCAGGTCCGCTGTGAGAGTGCCGGACACCGGGCGCGCCTCGGTGAGGCGGTTGATGAGCCGTTCGGCCAGTTCGAGGGTCTCCCCCGCGACGTCCGCGCGGCTGGTGTCGTCGAGCATCCGTGGGACCAGGGCCATGCCGGCGGTGTCGAGAGCGACCTCCTGCTCAAGCGCCGAACCGGTCTCCCACGGAAGCAGCCTGGCCCGCAGCTCGCGCAGGGTGCCCCGCACCTGGAGTCCGGCATAGGTGGCGGCCGCGGCCAGGACGGAGGTGCCCGGCAGCCCCATCGGCGTACCGGCGGGCGGGCAGCACCCTTCGTTCACGCAGCAGTAGGACCAGAATCGGCCCTCCGAGATGCAGAGCGCCTCGATGACCGGTACGTCGAGGTGTCCGCACTCGGTGCGCAGCTTCTGGGCCAACGGGCGCAGTCGTTCCATGACTTGCCGGCCGGACTCACCGCGGGCGGGTTCCTGGCAGAGGTAGGCCACGATCTGCTCGGGGCGGCTGCCCCGGCGTTCACTGCCCGTGACCAGGCCGTGGGCCAACTGCCGTGCTGCGGAGGGCCAGTCGTCAGGGTTGATGGGGACGCCGAGCCGGGCCCTTCCGCCGAAGCGGCCGCGTCCGTCCCGGTCGTGCAGGGCCACCAGGACGATGCTGTCCTCGGGACGGTAGCCCAGCAGGTACGGGAGTGCGTCGGCGAGTTCGGCCGGGGTGCGCAGAGTGACCTGCTGCCCGTCTCCGTGGCCTTCGTAGGCGGTGCACTCGACGTGGTTCGCGGGGTGCGTCCGGCGCCCTGCGATGTCTCCGTTTTCGGGGGTTCCAGCGGTTTCGCCGTGATTCGTCATGCGAAGACGATCTCGCGGAATGCGAATCTCCGCTTGAGCCTGTGGATAACTCCGAGCAGGGACATGGCAATTCGCGAAGGACGCGGAAGCCTTCACACCCGCGGGCTCTCGCCGTGCCCAACCTGCTCACCGGTCCCATCCTGCTCGCCATGGTCAGCGGTCCCATCCTGCTCACCATGGTCACCAGGCCCACCACGCTCACCGGGCCCGCCGTTCACCCCGCCGCGGCAAGGACCAGGGGGAGCACCTCTCCACTGCCCGCCCGGCGCAGAAGACGCGCCGCGACCGCCAGCGTCCAGCCCGAGTCGGTGTAGTCGTCCACGAGCAGCACGGGACCGCGAGAGTCCGCCAAGGCGTCGGCCAGGTCCCCGGACACACTGAACGCCCCTGACAGCGCCCTCAGCCGTTGCGCCGAGTTGCTGCGACGCACCGTGTGAGTTCCACCGGGGCCTGTATAGGTCAGCGTGCCGAGAAGGGGCAGCCGCCCGATCTCCGCGATGCCCTGGGCCAGGGTGCCGACCAGTTGCGGCCGTGACAGCGACGGCACCGCCACGACACCCACCGGCCGCGCCGACGCCCCCGACGCCCATCCTTCGGGCGACCGCGCCCAGTCGGCCAGCACCGCGACGGCGGCGCGCAGCACGTCCTCGGGGACCGGGCCGTCCGCCGCGCTCTCGGCCAGCAGCGGACGCAGCCGGTTGCCCCACCCGATGTCGGAGAGCCGCCCCAGGGCCCGTCCTGTGGAGCACTGCTCCCCCGCGGGGATGCGGCCCTTGACCTCGATCCCGAGCGCGGGCATCCCGGTCGGCCACATCCGACGCGGTTCCACCTCCACTCCGGGCCGGTCGAGTTCCGCGGTCGCACCGGTCAGCGCCTCCGCCGTGACACTGGGGTCGGCCCAGGGGCCGGCGCAATTGTCGCAGCGGCCGCACGCGGTCGCGCCCTCGTCGTCCAGTTGCCGACGCAGGAACTCCATGCGGCAGCCGGTCGTGGCGGCGTACTCACGCATCGCCTGCTGCTCGGCCGAACGCTGACGCGCCACCCACGCGTAGCGTTCGGTGTCGTAGACCCACTCCGCCCCCGTGGCGATCCAGCCGCCCTTGACCCGCTTCACCGCCCCGTCGACGTCCAGCACCTTCAGCATGGTCTCCAGCCGGGTGCGCCGTAGCTCCACGGCCGCCTCCAGGGCGGGGACCGACAAGGGCCGTCCGGCGCCGGCGAGGGCCGAGAGGGTTTGGCGGACCTGGGCCTCGGGCGGGAAGGCGGTGTCGGCGAAGTAGCGCCAGATCGCCTCGTCCTCCTTGCCCGGAAGCAGCAGCACGTCGGCGTGGGCGACGCCCCGCCCCGCACGTCCCACCTGCTGGTAGTAGGCGATGGGCGAGGACGGCGAGCCGAGATGCACCACGAAACCCAGGTCGGGCTTGTCGAAGCCCATCCCGAGGGCGGAGGTCGCCACCAGCGCCTTGACCCGGTTGTCGAGCAGGTCCTCCTCCGCCTGGAGCCGGTCCGCGTTCTCCGTGCGCCCGGTGTAGGAGGACACCTGGAAGCCGCGCTGCCGCAGGAAGGCGGTTGCCTCCTCCGCCGCGGCGACGGTGAGGGCGTAGATGATGCCCGAGCCCGGCAGCTCATCCAGGTGCTCGGCCAGCCACGCCAGCCGGTGCGCCGCGTCGGGCAGTTGCACGACCCCGAGCCGCAGACTCTCCCGGTCCAGGGGGCCGCGCAGCACGAGTGCCTCACCGGCACCGGTGCCGAGTTGCTCGGCGACATCGGCCGTCACGCGCGCGTTGGCGGTCGCGGTGGTGGCCAGTACTGGCACCCCCGGGGCCAGTTCGGTGAGCATCGCCCGCAGTCGGCGGTAGTCGGGGCGGAAGTCGTGCCCCCAGTCGGAGATGCAGTGTGCCTCGTCGACCACCAGCAGGCCGGTCGTGGCCGCGAGCTTGGGGAGCGTCTGGTCCCGGAAGTCCACGGAGTTCAGCCGCTCGGGGCTGACCAGGAGCACGTCGGTCTCGCCGCGCTCCACCTCCTCGTGGATGGTGTCCCACTCCTCGGGGTTGGCGGAGTTGATGGTGCGCGCCCGGATGCCGGCTCGCGCGGCCGCCTCCACCTGGTTGCGCATGAGTGCCAGGAGCGGGGAGACGATCACCGTGGGGCCCGAGCCGCGCCGGCGCAGCAGGGCGGTGGCAACGAAGTAGACGGCCGATTTGCCCCAACCGGTGCGCTGCACCACCAGGGCACGCCGACGGTCCCGTACCAGGGCGGCCACGGCCTGCCACTGGTCCTCACGCAGGCGTGCCGACCCGTCCGGGGCGCCGACCAGCTGGCTGAGGATGGCATCGGCTTCGGCGCGGAGTTCCACTTCGTCCATGGCTCCATGCAACCCGATGGCACTGACAGTCAGCCACTCCACCCTCTGAACGGTGGGGCCGGAAGGCCAGGAGTGACCCGCCTCAGCCCCGGCCCCACCGGCCCACCCGCCCTGCTGGACCGTTCAACCTCCGCCTTCCGTGGCCGACCCAGGCCGCCCTGCTTGACCGGCCAGCCTCCGCCCTCCGAGGCCGACCCCGGCCGCCCTCCTGGACCCGTCCGCTCAGTTCTCCCTGACCGGGCCCGCCGGTAGGGGCGGTGTCGGCAGATCGAATTCGTGCTGCCAGAAGCCCACGTCATGCCAGCTCCCGTGCTTGAAGCCGACCGCCTTCAGGGTTCCGCACGCGGTGTACCCGAGGGCTTCATGCTGCCGCACGCTGGGCTCGTTGGGCAGGGCGGTGAGGGCGATGACGCTCTTGAAGCACCGCTCCGCCAGAGTCTTGAGCAGGCGGGCTCCGAGCGCGGAGCCCAGCCCTCTGCCTCGGCGACTCGGGGACTCGGGGACAGGTAGACCGTCGATTCGGCTGTCCAGTCGTAGGCGCTGCGGCCCGTTGTCGCAGACCGCCGGCATGTCGGCGACGGTCGCGGGGCGGAAGTCGGCCGGGCGTCGCTCCGGGTTCACGTGTGGTCCTTCCTCAGTGATCTCGAATCATCGCGGTCCGATCGGGATACCGCACGGATCCAGGGGTAGACCCAACCAGGTCAGCCCTGCCGGGCCCGGGTGCCCGCGCATTCGGAGGGCGGGCACAACCGGCCAATCGCCATCCAAGTGGTCGACTCGCGGGAGAGGCTTCCCGCCTCACGCGTTCCGCGGTGGCACACGGGGTAGGGATCTAAGACCCATACCCACCAATACCGGTCAGTCACTCCAATTGCTCGTTGCCGCAACCCAGTTCGACAGGAAGAATTGAAGTCCGCTCCCCGCACGGCTCGCCCGTGGTCCGGCAGGGCTCCGCTGTGGTGCGCGCTCCCCCGATTCCATTCCGCCCTCAGTGTGGGCGCGTAGCCGAAGGGAGGACCGTGACCTTCGGATTCGCTCCGTCCCCCGCGGCATCCACGTCGACCTCCACCGACCTGTCCGCCGCCACAGTGGGCCGCATGCTGGAGCCCGCCGAATGGGCCTCCGCCGGGATTCCGCTGCTGCGCAACCCCCGCGAGGTTGTCAGCGGGCTCCACTCCCGGCACCGACCGAGGCCTGCGACCGCGATCGTCGCCGTACTCGATCCGGACGAACACATCAGGGCGAGCGCCTCGTTCACCCGCCGCACGACGCAGGCCGACGGCTGGCTCTTCCGCAATGTCCTTCTCGACCAGCTGCGCCGGGTGATCCCGCACGACCTGCGCCGCCGTACCCCCGTGCGCACCGCCGTCCTGCTGTACTGCCGCGACGGCGACGCGCGCTGGACACCGGAGGACGGGGCGTGGATGTGGGGACTGCGTGACGCCTGCACCCTGCACGGGTTGCGCTGTGGCGCGTACATCACGCTGACCCGGGACGGCTGGCAGGTGCTCGGGGAAGGGCGTGGCGGCCGGCGCCCCAGCCTGGACTCGACACCGGAGCCCTTCGCCACCTCCGAGTCCCCGCCCCCGCTGCCTCGCACGGGCGGAGCCGCCTCGGAGATGATGCGTCGCGTCGCGGCACGCTGAAACACCGGCGCCGACGTCCTGATGGAACGTTTCCCCCTACCGTCACCAGCGACACAACAGACCCACAGGTCCGGCTCCGCCGCACGGTGAACCAACTCGCCCACCGACACCGGTCACCTCGCGCGCCCACACCCCCGTCGGGGAGGGCCGACTCTCTCGGCCGAGCCGGCACCGGGGCGGGCGATCGTCCGCACACGGCGAAATGCCCACCGTGCTGGTACCGCCACGACGGGGACCGCCGTCGGCCCGCCCCCGGACGAACCGGAGACGACTCAGACGCCCGCGCCCAGCACCGAGTTGATCGTCTGCGGGTCACCGCAGACGATCAGCAGGCTGCCGGCCCGGCCGAGGGCCAGGGGCAGCGCGGTGGCGGCAGCGGTGCTGGACCCTCCGTTGACGGCGACCACTACCACGGGTCGCCGGGCCGCGCGGCTCGCGACGGCGGCATCCGCGTAGAAGACGTCGTCGCCCGCGTCGTGCTGAGCCCAGTAGGAGGCTTCACCGAAGGACAGTTCGTGGGCGGCCCACGGGTGCTGTTCCCCGGTGGTGACCACCAGGACATCACCGGGGGTACGACCCGAGTCCAGCAGCAGGTCCACGGCCTCCTCGGCAGCGTCGAGCGCGCCCTCGGCCGAGGCCGGGATGAGCTGGATCTGCGGGGTGGACGCGGCCGGTGCGGAGACGGGGGCGGCCGGACCGGAGGGTCCGGGCTTGACGGCGGTCAGGTCACGCGGCGTGCGTTGCGTGGGCGCCGTGGGCCGCGGGGGCCCGGGACGACCAGGACGCGACGGAGCCGCGGGACGCGGACCAGGTACAGGGCGGGGGGTCGGCGCGGTGCGGCCGCTGGCCGGCGTGACGCGGGGACCCTGGGCGCTCTCGTGAATCTGAGGCTCCTCGGGAATGAGAGGCATGGGCTGATATCTATCAAACATTGGTGCGGCTCACGTGAACGGGTGGCACATGAGTGCGAACGGATTGGTCAGAAGTCGAAGCCGAGTTGCCCCTCGATCTCCGGAACGCTCCGTTCAGCCCAGCTGCGGGCCTTCTTGAGGTGCCGCCACTGGGGCAGCGCATCAAGATACGCCCATGACAACCGGTGGTACGGGGTGGGCCCCCGCTCCTCCAGCGCGGCCTTGTGCACGGGCGACGGATACCCGGCATTGTCCGCAAAACCGAAGTCTGCATGGTCGATACCCAGTTCGGCCATCATTTTGTCGCGCTGAACCTTGGCGATCACCGAAGCCGCGGCGACCGCCACGCACGACTGGTCGCCCTTGATCACCGTCCGGACCTGCCAGGGGGCGCCGAGGTAGTCGTGTTTACCGTCGAGGATGACCGCGTCCGGGCGAACCGGCAGCACCTCCAGAGCGCGCACCGCGGCCAGCCGAAGCGCCGCGGTCATCCCCAGTGCGTCGATCTCCTCGGGCGAGGCGTGCCCCAGGGCGTAGGACGTCACCCAGTTCCGGAGCTCCTGGGCGAGCTCGGTGCGCCGCTTGACGGTGAGCAGCTTGGAGTCGGTGAGCCCTTCGGGGGGCCGGCGCAGTCCGGTGACCGCCGCGCAGACAGTGACGGGTCCGGCCCAGGCGCCGCGCCCCACCTCGTCTACACCGGCAATGACCTTCGCTCCGGTCGTGGCGCGCAGTGAGCGCTCGACGGTGTGAGTGGGTGGTTCGTACGGCATGGCGCCCTTAGCGTACGCCGCCCGGATCACCCGGCGACACCCCGGTTTCCCTTTACGCCTTCACCGACCCCGCATCCGGCCTGCAACCCCCGTTCGGCCGGAGTAGCGGAAGCATGAGCTGGTCGATCATTTCCGCCAGCTCCTCGTCACCCCATTCACTTCCGCACATCTTTGACCTGTACATCATCATGGCTGGGATGGCATCGAAGACGCATGCGTTGGCGGCATCGGACCGCACCTCGCCCCGCTCAATGCCACGGGTGATCACATCGCGCAGCAGCTTGAGCGTGGGCTCCACGACACCACTGAAGATCACACTATGGAACCGCTCCGCTTGAAGCTGGTCGCATTCGTGAATGACAGACCGGAGCGCGAATCCAGGGCGCGAGTACATGGCCTCCCGCGCGAGCCGGCACAGCGCCAGCAGGTCCTCCCGCACGCCGCCCAGGTCCGGCACTCCGTCGATGCGGGGCAGCCCGGCCCGCAACGCGTCGGCGACGAGATCCTCCTTGGAGGGCCAGCGGCGATAGACCGCGGCCTTGCCGGTCTGAGCTACGGCGGCGACGCCCTCCATGGTGAGGCCGTTCCAACCGACCGTGCTGAGCTGTTCCAGCGCGGCATCGAGGATGGCGCGTTCGAGCACGGCGCCGCGCCGGCGCAGCGAGGCCGCCCGAGCGGGGGCGGCCGTCCAGCGCGAGGTAACCATCAGCATCTCCAGCGTACAAAGAAGCGGGTATTGCGGGGAGTTGAGGAAGTCGAGCGGCGGCGACAAAGGGGGAACGCCACGCGACGACGAGCTAAGTGAACGCTTGCGTTCACTACTACGGACTCACTACCGTTGCAGCGACAGTGAACGCAAGCGTTCACTAAGGCACTTATGGGGGAACCATAGTGACAACCTCTCAGTTGACTCAGGACCGGAAGCCCGGGGAGGCCCGGCGGCCGGGACGCCCCGGAGTGGCTCTCACCGTCATCGCGGCCTGCCAACTCATGGTGGTACTCGACGCGACGATTGTGAACATCGCACTCCCGCACATTCAAGACGCGCTCAAGTTCAGCACCACCGACCTCACCTGGGTGGTGAGCTCGTACACGCTGACCTTCGGCGGTCTGCTGCTGCTCGGCGGCCGGGCGGGAGACATCCTCGGCCGTCGCAGGGTCTTCATGACCGGCATCCTGCTCTTCACTTTCGCCTCGCTGCTCGGCGGACTGGCCCAGGAGCCGTGGCAGTTGCTGGCCGCTCGGGTGCTCCAGGGCGTGGGTGGCGCGATCGCGTCGCCGACATCGCTGGCTCTCATCACCACAACGTTCCCCGAAGGCCCCGAACGGAACAGGGCCTTCGGTGTCTTCGCCGCCGTCTCCGCGGGTGGCGGCGCGATCGGACTGCTGGCCGGCGGCATGCTGACCGAGTGGCTCGACTGGCGTTGGGTGCTGTTCGTCAACGTCCCGATCGGCGTCCTGATCGCCGTCCTCACCCCGCTGTACATCAGCGAGTCGGAACGGCACACCGGTCGCTTCGACATCGCGGGGGCGCTGACCTCGACGCTGGGTATGGCGTCCCTCGTCTACGGATTCATTCGGGCGGCCGACGAGGGCTGGCGGGACAACCTGACGATCGGTTCCTTCGTCGCCGCCGTGATTCTGCTGCTGGCCTTCGCCTTCATCGAGACCCGGGCCAAGGAACCCATCACCCCGCTGCGGATGTTCGCCGACCGCAACCGCTCGGGCACGTATGTGATCATGCTGAGCCTGGCCGCGGCGATGTTCGGCATGTTCTTCTACATCGTGCTCTTCGTGCAGAACGTGCTGGGGTACACCCCGATCGAGGCGGGTCTCGCCTTCCTCCCGGTGACGGTGGTGATCGCGCTCGGCGCGGGACTGTCGCAGCGGTTCCTGCCGGTGCTGGGTCCGAAGCCGTTCATGCTCACCGGCTCGGCCCTCGTCGTGGTCGGCCTGACCTGGCAGTCCCTCATCGACGCCGACAGTTCGTACGTCGGCGGAGTGCTGGGGCCGATGCTGCTGTTCGGCTTCGGTATGGGGCTGAACTTCGTGACACTGACGATCACCGCGGTCTCGGGTGTCGCGCAGCACGAAGCCGGCGCCGCGTCGGGCCTGCTCAACACCACCCAGCAGGTCGGCGGGTCGCTCGGCCTGTCCATCCTCACCACGGTGTTCGGCTCGGCCAGCAGGGACGAGGCGGAGAAGCAACTGCCTCAGTTCATGGCCGATGCCACCCCGGAGCAGAAGGCTCAGTTCGCCGAGACGCATCAACTGCCGGCCCCGTGGGGACACGAGGTGCTGGCCAAGGGCATCTCGATGGGGTTCGTGGCCGCCGCCGCGATGGGCGTACTCGCCCTGGCCACCGCCTGGTTCGTGATCAAGGTCCGCAAGAGCGACCTGGAAGCCCTGTCGGGCACCGCCGGCCCCGTGGCCGGCTGAGCGGCACGGGGCCGCACGAGGCCGCGGATGGCTGAGCCTGGCCGGGAGGACCGGCGACAGCGACGGCCCGGCCATCCGCAGCCACGCCGTAGCCGCGAGAAGCACCGCTACCACCACGTTCACGTCCACCCCCGTAGCTCTCTCGCACCCCTGCCGTGTGTCCGTGGTCCGTGGCCCGTGGATCACACTGCGCATACCTGAAGAACGACCGAGCAGTCACGGAGAGTTCCCATCGTGTACGGAGAGTTCCACAGGTTCGGCAAGGCCCACCCCAGCAGCAACGACTGAGGCGGACGCCGAGAGTCAAGGGCGGCACAAGGCAGCAGGGCCGGCCTGCGGACCACCCGCCGCGGGTCCGGCGACGCGCCACTGGCAACCCCGGCAAGGCACCACCGGCCCCGTCGACGCACCGCCGGCCCCGTCGACGCACCACCGGCCCCGTCGACGCACCGCCGGCCCCGTCGACGCACCGGGTCAAGCCGTAGGAACCCACCCCGGCAGGGCCTCGGTCTGCTCCACCCACGCAGCCGGCGGGGCTCCAGCCTTGCCGGCCGCCAGCACCCCGCCCACGATGGCGCAGGTCGTGTCGACGTCACCGCCGACCTGGGCCGTGGTCCAGAACGCCTGCTCGTAGTCGCCGAGGGACCGCGCCGCGGACCACAGGGCGAAGGGGACGGTGTCGTGGGCCGTCGTCCGGCGGCCACAGCCCAGCACGGCCGCGACGGTGGCGGCGTCCGCGTAGTCCAGCATGTCCCGGGCCCGGCGCAGCCCCGCGCCCACGGCGCTCTTCGGGACGAGCGCGATCACACCGTCGAGCAGGGCCTCCGCGCCGGGCGGCCCGCCGGGGGCGCCTGCCAGCGCCGCTGCGGCCGCGACGGCCATCGAACCGACGACCGCCTCACGGTGCTGGTGGGTGGGGTACGCGGAGATCTCGGCCTGGTGAGTGGCCTGCTCGGGGTCGTCCGCGTACCAGGCGCCCAGGGGCGCGATCCGCATGGCCGCGCCGTTTCCCCAGGAACCCTGTCCCTTGAAGAGGCCGGCCGCCAGCTCGCGCCAGTCACCGCCCTCCCGGACCAGGCGCAGCAGGCGGTTCACGGCTGGGCCGTAGCCGCGGTCGAAGTCGTGGCGCTCGGCGAATGAGCGGGCGAGGGCGTCCTGGTCGATGCGGTGGTGGGCGGCGAGGACGGCGGCCACGGAACAGGCCATCTCCGTGTCGTCGGTCCACTGCCAGGGGCCCGCCGGCAGCTCGCGGCGCTTCAGCAGCGGGTAGTTCGCCGGTACGAAGAACTGGGAGCCCAGCGCATCGCCGACTGACAGTCCACGCAGGCTGGCAAGGGCGCGCTCCAGGCGCCCGTCGGGTGAGGAATCTGCGGTCATCGCTCTGCCACTCTATCCGGTGATTCCGTACGGTTCCGGATCTCGCCAGCGTTCGAAGGGCCGGTCGAGTGTGTACTTGCCGTCGTCCCCGAGAACGAGCATGCGCACCTCCGCGTTCCCGGGGTTGGACAGCGACTCGAATTCCGCGACCGTCCAGTGGAACCACCGCATGCAGAACAGGCGCATCGCCAGGCCGTGGGTGACCAGCAGCACGTTCGGCGGGTGGTCGGGGGCCTCGAAACTGCGGTACAGGCTCTCCAGGAACCCGCCGACCCGGTCGTACACGTCGGCGCCGGACTCGCCCTGGGCGAAGCGGTAGAAGAAGTGGCCGTAGGCGTCCCGGTACGCCTTCTGCAGGCGTACGTCGTCGCGGTCCTGCCAGTTTCCCCAGTCCTGCTCCCGCAGCCGGGGCTCCTCGCGCACCCGCATGAGTTCCGGGTCCAGATGGAAGGCGCGCAGGGTCTCGTGGGTGCGGCGGTAGGGCGAGACGTAGACGCTGACGCGGTCGCGGCCGAGGGTCTCGCGCAGCCGTTTGCCCGTCTCCTCGGCCTGGCGCCAGCCCCGCTCCGTGAGGGCGAGGGCGTGGTCGGGTTCGCGCTCGTACACGGTGTCATCAACATTGCCGGTTGACTCGCCGTGCCGGACAAGGATGATGCGCCGTGGTCTTGCCATGCCGAAACCCTAGATCGAGTGACGGCTGATCGAGCACCCGTACGGGCTCCATACGGCGTAGGTCACACAATTTTCCGGAGCGGAGTTGCCCGCTCCGGATGGATTCAGACCGTCCAGGTGGGTTCCATCTGCACGATGTCACCGGTCAGCGCGGCCACGTCGGCCTCGATCTGGGCTCGCAGGGCCAGCCTCTCCACGCGTTCGGTCCGGTACTTGCCGTGTTCGGCGGCCGACTGCCACATCGACAGTACGAGGAACTCGTGGCCCGGCGCCTCGCCGAACAGTCCGCGGACCATACCGGGCGACCCCGCCATGGCGGGGTTCCACACCTTCTCCTGCATCAGGGTGAAGTGCTCGGCGCGCTCCTCGTGCACCCGGCAGTGGGCGACCCGGAGCAGGTCGGCGTCGGTGAACCGCGGTTCGAAGCCGGTCTTCACGTCGAAGCGGTAGTCGAACAGCTTGACCTGGGCGTCCTTGAACGTGCCCGACTGGGACGCCGCCAGACGGTCGTGCGAGCGCGCCATGAAGGAGTCGTAGAAGGCGCGGCTCTCCCAGAAGGCGAAGATGTGCGCAACCCCCGATCGGCTCCGGCTCCAGCCGCCGCCCTGTCCCCGAAACCCCGGCTCCCCCAGAAGCCCCGCCCACTTCCGCTGCCCCCGCTCGAAACCGCGGCGGTCCACCACGGTGCAGCGAATCCACTTGACCAGCACCGCGCCATCGTAAGGCCATGGAGCGGGGCACCGGCCGCGCTCACTCCGAGTGCTTCCCTCCGCGTACCCAGGCGTGCGTGGCAGGATAGGCAATCGGCCTTTTCTGTAGGGCAGTTCAGGTCTTGCGTACAGGGTGAACGGGGAAGGGGAGTCTGGTGAACGGCCTCAACAAGGGGATCCGTAAGGTCGAGATCGCACTCAAATGGGACCCGAGTCGACCGGGGCAGCCGCCCACCGACCTGGATCTCGTCGCGGCCACGTATCTGGCGAGCGACCCCTACGGTGATCCGGCGTTCGTCGTGCACTTCGACAGCCGGTCGCCCGACGGCACCATCTACCTCAACCGGGACAGCCACGACGGCAAGGGCTTCGGCTGGGACGAGGTCATGACGGTGGAGCTCAACCGGCTCGACAGCCGCTACGCGCGCGTGGTGGTCGGCGTGGTCATCCAGCAGCGTTCCGTGCGGCGCACGTTCGTCGGCGTGACCAATCCGGGTCTGCGCATCCGTGAGGGCCACAGCGACCTGGTGACCGACGACTTCGGCGGCGTGCTCGGTTCCACGGCGGCCGCCGTGGCGGAGTTCGCCCGCCAGGAGGACGGCAGTTGGGACCTCCATCCGGGGATCCACGGCTTCGAGGACGACCCGGCGGTCTTCACCCGGGTCATGGGCAAGGCCCACCAGTCCTGACGGCCGCACACGACGAAGGAGGGGCGCCGACGGTATCCGTCGGCGCCCCTCCTCGTCAGGGTCCTACCGGCAGGCAGGCAAGTTCGCCTGCCGCGCGGTCAGCTGCAACCGCTGGTCGAGCCGCAGCCCTCGCAGATGTAGCAGGAACCGGCGCGCTGCATCTTTGTGCCGCAGGAGAAGCACAGCGGGGCGTCGGCCTGGATGCCCAGCTGCATCTCCACCAGCTCGGCGCTGGTGTGGGCCTGCTTCGGGGCCGGCGTGACGTCCTCGACCTCGATCTTCGGCACGACGACGGCCTTCAGCTCCTGGGCGCGCGGAGCGGACTGGGCCAGACCCTCGACATCGACCTCGTCGTCGGCCGGCTCGTAGGACCCGGTCTCCAGGTGACGCTGACGCTCCTCGGCCGAGTGGATGCCGAGCGCGGAGCGCGTCTCGAAGGGCAGGAAGTCCAGCGCGAGACGGCGGAAGATGTAGTCGACGATCGACTGCGCCATCCGCACGTCCGGGTCGTCCGTCATACCGGCCGGCTCGAAGCGCATGTTGGTGAACTTCGAGACGTACGTCTCCAGCGGCACGCCGTACTGGAGGCCGACGGAGACCGCGATGGAGAAGGCGTCCATCATGCCCGCGAGGGTCGAGCCCTGCTTCGACATCTTCAGGAAGACCTCGCCGAGACCGTCGTCCGGGTAGGAGTTGGCGGTCATGTAGCCCTCGGCGCCGCCGACGGTGAAGGACGTGGTGATGCCGGGACGGCCCTTCGGGAGGCGCTTGCGGACCGGACGGTACTCGATGACCTTCTCGACCGTCTCGCGGATGGTCGCCTCGGCCTTCTGGGTGACCTCGGTCTTCTCCTTCTCCTTGGTCTTCGCGGAGAGGGGCTGGCCGACCTTGCAGTTGTCGCGGTAGATGGCGAGCGCCTTGACGCCCATCTTCCAGGCCTCGAAGTAGATCTCCTCGACCTCTTCGACGGTGGCCGCCTCCGGCATGTTGACCGTCTTGGACAGGGCGCCCGAGATCCACGGCTGGATCGCGGCCATCATGCGGACGTGACCCATCGCGGAGATGGAGCGCTCGCCCATGGCGCAGTCGAAGACCTCGTAGTGCTCCGGCTTGAGGCTCGGGGCGTCGACGACATTGCCGTGCTCGGCGATGTGGGCGACGATCGCCTCGATCTGTTCCTCCTGGTAGCCCAGGCGGCGCAGGGCCTGCGGCACGGTGCCGTTGACGATCTGCATCGAGCCGCCGCCGACCAGCTTCTTGAACTTGACGAGCGCGAGGTCGGGCTCCAGGCCGGTGGTGTCGCAGGACATCGCCAGACCGATGGTGCCGGTCGGGGCGATGACGGACGCCTGGGAGTTACGGAAACCGTTCTTCTCACCGAGGCGCAGCACGTCCTGCCAGGCCTCCGTGGCGGCGGCCCAGATCGGCGTGTCCAGGTCGTCGATGCGGACGGCCTTGGTGTTCTCGTCGGCGTGCTGCTTCATGACGCGCAGGTGCGGCTGGGCGTTGCGGGCGTAGCCGTCGTACGGGCCGACGACCGCGGCCAGCTCGGCCGAGCGCCGGTACGAGGTACCGGTCATCAGGGAGGTGATGGCGCCGGCGAGGGCGCGGCCGCCGTCGGAGTCGTAGGCGTGGCCGGTCGCCATCAGCAGGGCGCCGAGGTTGGCGTAGCCGATGCCGAGCTGGCGGAAGGCGCGGGTGTTCTCGCCGATCTTCTGGGTCGGGAAGTCCGCGAAGCAGATGGAGATGTCCATCGCGGTGATGACGAGTTCGACGACCTTGGCGAAGCGCTCGACGTCGAAGGACTGGTGGCCTTTGCCGTCGTCCTTGAGGAACTTCATCAGGTTCAGCGAGGCGAGGTTGCAGGACGTGTTGTCCAGGTGCATGTACTCGCTGCAGGGGTTCGAGCCGTTGATCCGGCCGGACTCCGGGCAGGTGTGCCAGTGGTTGATGGTGTCGTCGTACTGGATGCCCGGGTCGGCGCAGGCCCAGGCGGCCTCGGCCATCTTGCGGAACAGGGCCTTGGCGTCGACCTCCTCGATGACCTCGCCGGTCATACGGGCGCGGAGACCGAACTTGCCGCCCTGCTCGACCGCCTTCATGAACTCGTCGTTCACGCGGACCGAGTTGTTGGCGTTCTGGTACTGGACGGACGTGATGTCGTCGCCGCCCAGGTCCATGTCGAAGCCCGCGTCACGCAGGGCGCGGATCTTCTCCTCTTCCTTCACCTTGGTCTCGATGAAGTCCTCGATGTCGGGGTGGTCGACGTCGAGGATGACCATCTTGGCCGCGCGGCGGGTGGCACCACCGGACTTGATCGTTCCGGCGGATGCGTCGGCACCGCGCATGAAGGAGACCGGACCGGAGGCGTTGCCGCCGGAGGACAGCAGTTCCTTGGAGGAGCGGATCCGGGAGAGGTTCAGGCCGGCACCGGAGCCGCCCTTGAAGATCATGCCCTCTTCCTTGTACCACTCCAGGATCGACTCCATGGAGTCGTCGACGGCGAGGATGAAGCAGGCGGAGACCTGCTGCGGCTGGGGCGTGCCGACGTTGAACCAGACGGGGCTGTTGAAGCTGAAGATCTGGTGCAGGAGGGCGTACGCCAGCTCGTGCTCGAAGATCTCGGCGTCGGCGGGCGAGGAGAAGTACTTGTGGTCCTCTCCGGCCTTCCGGTACGTCTTCACGATGCGGTCGATGAGCTGCCTCAGGCTCACCTCGCGCTGCGGGGTGCCGACGGCACCTCGGAAGTACTTGCTGGTGACGATGTTGACCGCGTTCACCGACCAGAAGTCGGGGAACTCGACGCCACGCTGCTCGAAGTTCACAGAGCCGTCGCGCCAGTTGGTCATGACGACGTCACGGCGCTCCCACTGGACCTCGTCGTACGGGTGCACGCCGGGGGTCGTGTGGATGCGCTCGATACGCAGGCCCTTGGTGGCCTTGGTGCCCTTGGCGCGGGCACCTCGTGCCGGACCGCTCGCCGTCTCTGTCATGCCGCCTCCCTGTACGGGCAAAACGCCCTGAAGTGCCCCGATGTTCCCGTGGCACGGTGTTCTGTCTGGTGTTGCGGGCACCGCGCTGCCGCCCGCAACAGGTCTTGGGTCGCCGCCTCACGGCCGGACCGGCCCGGAACCGGATCCGGTCCGCCGGTCAGTCCGCGGCGCGGGCGGGCACGGGGACCTGCGAGGTCCCTCCGGTCCCGCCTTCGTCTTCCTGGCTCCCCGCACCCGCGTCCTCGCGGTCTTCGTCGTCCGCGTCGGGGCGGCCCGTCTGCCGGAGTTCCGCGATGGCTGCCTCGAAGTCCTCGAGCGTGTCGAACGCGCGGTAGACGGAGGCGAATCGCAGATAGGCGACGAGGTCGAGTTCCTGGAGTGGGCCGAGTATGGCCAGTCCCACGTCGTGGGTGGTCAGCTCGGCGCTTCCGGTGGCCCGCACCGCCTCCTCGACCCGCTGGCCGAGCTGGGCGAGTGCGTCCTCGGTGACAGGCCGCCCCTGGCATGCCTTGCGCACGCCATTGATGACCTTGGTACGGCTGAACGGTTCGGTGACTCCGGACCGCTTCACCACCATGAGCGAGCACGTCTCCACGGTCGTGAAACGACGGGAGCAGTCAGGGCACTGGCGGCGCCTGCGGATCGACGTGCCGTCGTCGGTCGTACGGCTGTCGACCACACGGCTGTCGGGGTGCCTGCAGAAGGGGCAGTGCATGAACTCCCAACCCTCCTCACAGCAGACTCAATGGCCTCGCGGGACCTCATGAGCCCCTCGAAGCAGCCCCAAGCATAGGCGATGCCCGACGACCCGAAGACCGGGGGGACCACAACTTCTGGGCTGCTGCCGCAATCCAACCACTAGATGTGGGGATTGGCTCATACATGCACGCCACGCGCGCGTGTCGCGCCTCTGCGTGTCCGCCTCACGGCGGACATCACCCCTACAGCACCACCCGGACGCCCGGACGGGCCCCCCCGACACCATCGGACCGCATCCTTCACGGCGACACGGGCGCGCACAGCCGTACCGCCGCGGCGCATGCGGAGATACGGTGAGCGGCGCAGGGAGGCGCCGTGGGACTCCCGCACAGATGGGGGCCAGGTCCCGGTCGGCGACCCGCCGGATGGCAGACTGAGGCATCGGAACCACGGGCCGTCACCCGGCGGTGAAGAGTACAGCAGGGGAAGCCTTGATCCGCCGGACGCCGCGTTAGCTATACACCCGGACACATGATCACGTCAGGTGAATCGCGGTTTTTCACTCGAACGTGTGTTTGGCGCAACCTTTCGAAACCAACTACCGTTGTCCAGCAGGGAGACCATCGAGAGGGGCCGACGTGACCACCACCGCAGACAGTGCCACCATCACTGCCCAGGACCGCTCCCAGGGCCGACTCGAGCCGGGGCATGCCATGAACGAAGCCGTGAATCCCGAGGGACACAAGCGTTCCCTCCCGGGCCGACCTCCAGGCATCCGCGCCGACAGCTCGGGACTGACCGACCGGCAGCGCCGGGTCATCGAGGTCATCAGGGACTCGGTGCAGCGCCGCGGCTACCCGCCGTCGATGCGCGAGATCGGCCAGGCGGTCGGCCTCTCCAGCACCTCCTCGGTCGCACACCAGCTGATGGCACTGGAGCGCAAGGGCTTCCTGCGCCGGGACCCCCACCGCCCGCGCGCCTACGAGGTGCGCGGCTCCGACCAGGCCGCCTCGGTGCAGCCCACGGACACCGCGGGCAAGCCCGCCGCGTCGTACGTGCCGTTGGTGGGCCGGATCGCCGCCGGTGGCCCGATCCTCGCCGAGGAGTCCGTCGAGGACGTCTTCCCTCTCCCCCGGCAGCTGGTCGGGGACGGTGAGCTGTTCGTCCTGAAGGTCGTCGGCGACTCGATGATCGAGGCCGCGATCTGTGACGGCGACTGGGTCACCGTCCGCCGCCAGCCGGTCGCCGAGAACGGCGACATCGTCGCCGCGATGCTCGACGGCGAGGCCACCGTCAAGCGCTTCAAGCGCGAGGACGGCCATGTCTGGCTCCTCCCGCACAACTCCGCGTACGAACCGATTCCCGGCGACGACGCGACCATCCTCGGCAAGGTGGTGGCGGTGCTGCGGCGCGTCTGAGCCCCGCGCGTCGGACCTCGCCGATCTGACCGGGCCCCGGAACCCCTGCGCCGGTTCCGGGGCCCTGCCTTGTCCGCACCCGGCCTTCCCCACGTCGGAGCCATGTCCGGACGTCGCGGGATGGGGCCCGTCATCGAAGGGATGGTGGGCCCGTCGTCGATGGGATGGTGGGCCCGTCATCGATGGGAGGGGCCCACCCGCCGCTCACTCGGCTTCGGCTGCTGCGGCCTGCGCCTGGGCCGCCGCATCGATCGCGGCCAGCGACCTGCGCACCTGATTGCGGTCGGTGGTGTACCAGAAGTCGGGCAGGGACGCCTTCACATAGCTCCCGTACCGCGCCGTGGCCAACCGCTGATCGAGGACGGCGACCACACCGCGGTCCCCGGACGCCCGCACGAGCCGACCGGCGCCCTGGGCCATGAGCAGCGCCGCATGCGTCGCCGCCACCGCCATGAAGCCGTTGCCGCCCGCGTCCTCCACCGCCTTCTGGCGAGCACTCATCAAGGGGTCGTCGGGCCGGGGGAACGGAATCTTGTCCATGACGACCAACTGGCAACTGGGACCCGGAACGTCCACGCCCTGCCACAGGGAGAGCGTGCCGAACAGGCAGGTCTTCGGGTCGGCGGCAAAGTTCTTGATCAGCTCGCCCAGGGTTTCCTCACCCTGGAGGAGGATCGGGTACTCGGGGATGCGCGAGCGCAGCTCCTCCGCCGCGAGCTGGGCGGCCCGCATCGAGGAGAACAGCCCGAGCGTACGGCCGCCGGCCGCCTGAATCAGCTCAGTCAACTCGTCGAGCATGTCCGCCCGGTCACCGTCACGAGCGGGACGCGCCAAGTGCTTGGCGACATAGAGGATGCCCTGCTTCGGGTAGTCGAAGGGCGAGCCGACGTCGACACCCTTCCACTGCGGCAGCTCGTCGCCCTCGGTGCCTTCGGGGGCGAGGCCCAGGGAGGCGCCGACGCCGTTGAAGTCGCCGCCCAGCTTGAGGGTCGCCGAGGTCAGGATCACCGAGCGGTCCGCGAAGAGCTTCTCGCGCAGCAGTCCGGAGACCGACATCGGGGCGACCCGCAGGGAGGCGCCGAAGCGGTCGTGACGCTCGTACCAGACGACGTCCCACTCCGAGCCGTGCGTGATCCGCTCCGCGACGTCGTGCACGCTTTCCACGGATGCCAGCGCCTGCTTGCGGACCGCGTCCTCGTCCTGGACGGACTTGTCGCGGGTCGCGCCGATCGCGGAGATCACAGTGCGGCAGGCGTCCCGGAGCGCCATGAGCGCGTAGCCGAGGTCCTCGGGGATCTCCTCCAGGCGCCCCGGCAGTGCCAGCTCCATCAGCCGCTCGAAGCCCTCGGCAGCGGTCTGGAGCTGATCTGCGGCCTTCTCGTTGACGAGCTTGGCGGCCCGGCGTACGGCACGGTTGACCTGGCCCGGAGTGAGTTCACCAGTCGCGACCCCGGTAACCCGGGAGACCAGTTCGTGGGCCTCGTCCACGATCAGCACCTCGTGCTGCGGAAGCACCGGGGCGCCCTCGATGGCGTCGATGGCCAGCAGCGCGTGATTGGTGACGACGACCTCGGCGAGTTTGGCCCGCTCACGGGCCATCTCGGCGAAGCACTCGGCGCCGTAGGCGCACTTGGTGGCGCCCAGACACTCCCGCGAGGAGACGGACACCTGGGCCCAGGCCCGGTCGGAGACCCCGGGCGTGAGGTCGTCGCGGTCGCCCGACTCGGTCTCGTCCGACCAGTCGCGCAGCCGCAGCAGATCCTGGCCGAGTTTGCTGGTGGGTGCGGCCGCCTCGAACTGGTCGAAGAGGCCCTCCTCCTCGTCCTGCGGGACACCTTCGTGGAGCCGGTGCAGACACAGATAGTTCGACCTGCCCTTGAGCATGGCGAACTCCGGACGGCGGCGCAGCAGGGGGTGCAGCGAATCGACGGTGCGCGGCAGATCCCGCTCCACGAGCTGCCGCTGCAGGGCCAGGGTGGCCGTCGCGACGACGACCCGCTCCCCGTGCGCGAGGGCCGGAACCAGATAGCCCAGCGACTTTCCGGTACCGGTGCCGGCCTGGACCAGCAGATGGGAACCGTCGTCGATCGCCTCCGCGACGGCTTCGGCCATGGTCACCTGGCCGGGGCGCTCCGATCCGCCGACGGCAGTGACGGCAGCGTGCAGGAGTTCGGGGAGAGAGGGCTTCGTCATAGCGCGACCACCCTACGACCCGGCACTGACAAACGGGTGATCACGGTGGTACGGGAGGACTGGATCAAGACCGGGGACCTCGCGGGGCGGGGTGGGGAGGGGCTGGGGCTGGGGCTGGGGCGCACCTGGCCGGGATACATGTCCGACCGTGAGGAGGGACCGGAGGGTCCGGAGGGGGCGGAGGGGCGGAGGGGGCGGAGGGGGCGGAGGGGGCGGAGGGGCGGAAGGGCCGGACGCGTCTGGCGCGGGAGATTTCGGGGACCGGGAGCGGTCGGGGGCCCGGCCGCTCCGACGGCAGGCAGACCGTCGACGGCCTCGAAACCGACCGGATCCGGATGGGAACCCCGGCCGCCCGAGCGGTGTACCAAGAGTGAAGACATCGCGACGTGACGTCACAGGACATCGCGCAGGGCCCGGTCCCTGACCATGAGGGCGGCCCGCTTGGCGGGCAGGTCGACCTCGGCGGCGAACCGGAAACCCGCGCTCAGGAAGGCGGAAATGGAAGGGGTGTTGCGAACGTCGGGTTCCGCTACAACGCGTGCGCAGGCGGGCCGCACGTCGAGCGCACGATCGGCCACGGCTCGGAGCAGCGTGGCGCCCAGACCGCGTCCGCGGTCGACGACATCACCGATGAGGAGGTGGATTCCGGTGTCATGAGGGCGAGCGGGATAGTGGCGGGCCAGCGGATCGAGGTCCGCCCGGTAGATCTCCCAGTAGCTCATGGGCGTACCGTCCAGCACTCCCACGCACGGCACGCTGCGCCCGTCTCCTTCGAGTTGGGAACGCACGTGTCCCTCGGCCACGCTCTGGGGCCCGGCCAGCTCCCAGAACGCGGCAGCGGCGGGGTCGTTCATCCAGCGGCTGAGGAGCGGAAGATCCCGTGGGAGACCCACTGGAACGAGGTGGAAGACACCCATGCCTGTGGTGATCGGTCCCCAGTCGGCGACGCGATCGAGAAGGTCGTCGCCGGTCTGGGCGGGGTAGACGCGGTCGGTGGGCATGCCCGCACCCGCCTGCGCGCCGCCTCCGCCGACGTCCTCGGCACCGGCACTGGCATTGGCACCGGTGCCAGTGCCACTGTCGCTGTCGCTGTCGGTGCTGGCACCGACCCGGCGCCCGGCGCCGCCGCCGTCGGCCCGCTCCCCCGACGCGATCAGCGCCAGAAATTCGTCGGGCAGGCGCAGGTCCAGCGTGTCCTCGGTGTCCTCGGTGTCCTCGGTGCTCGCGTGGGTCTCGCGGTCCTCGAAGCCCTCGAAGCCCTCACGGGTGGGGACACCCGGAGCCGTGTCGGTGCCGACAGAGGCGGCGGAGTCGGTACCGGCGTCGGTGCTCGCGTCATGGGGAGGCACGGCGACGCTCCTCTCAGAAGGTGGGGTGGGTCATGGTCCTCGGAAGCGCGAAGGGGTGAAGTCCTCAGAAGTACGGAGGGCTGAAAATCCTCCGAACCGGGGGGCTGAAGCGATGAGAAGGCCGAGGTCGCCGTGCTCGGGGTCCGCGAGCGCGAGCGCTTCGGACGGGGCGGGCGAGTCGACGGCATGGTTCAGCAGCGAAGGGGGTTGGCGATGGTGACGTAGACGGACTGGGTATCGACGGGACCTACGAGTTCGTCCAGACCGTGGAGCCGGGTGAGGAGGTTGGCCTTGCAGCGAAGAGTGGTCGAATCGAGGAGACGGTCCGGCAGGGACGTTCGGCGCTGTCCTTGTCCGGAGGACACGTCGCCCAGAAAGCGGCGGAAGGCGGCGAGCAGGAGGCGTTCGTCGGCGAGGCCCTGGGAGCCGAATGCGCCGATCAGCCCGAACACGTTGTTGATGGCGAGGTAGTAGACGAAGCGTTCGTCGGTTACGTCGTCGGAGACGAAGGTCTCGCCGTGTTCGCCGATGCCGGGCAGGCGGGCCTCTAGTTCGGCGCGGTGGGACTCACGGAAGTAGTAGCCCTGGTTGTCGCGATAGCGTCCGCCCGCGGGCCAACCGTCCGGGTCCAGCAGCACCAGGGTGTTCTGCTGGTGCGCCTCCAGGGCGATGCCGGCCTCGGCATCCAGCCAGAGCACTGGGCGGACGACGTGTTCGAGGTAGCGCAGGAACCACTCGGTGGACGCGGCGCCGGTCGAGCGGCCCGTACGGGTGGCGATTCGGGTGACGAGTTCGGCGAGGCGCGATCTCCACACCGGACGAGGTGACCGGTGGCCGGCCGGAAGGCTGGGCGAGGCGGCCGGCACGGTCGAGGGCAGGGCGGTTCGTGGACGGAGCGAGATCAGTCCGGCTACGCAGGAGACGTCGACGGCGGAGTGGAAGGGGTTGTGCCTGATCATCACGTCCAGTCCGGGCACCGGCCTCCCCTGGAGGTCGTCGACAGCGAGCCAGGCCGGGTCGCGGACGATGTCGAAGCTCGGGTGGGCAGCCTGCCACTGCCTGGACAGGCCGGCTCGCAGAAGGCGGTGGACCTCGACGCCGCGGTGCAGTTCCTTACGGAGGTTCTCGCGGCGGGAGTTGGTGATGGGCAGACCCAACGAGAGTTTGAGCATGGCGGGCGCGCCGGACTGATGGACCGTGCGCACGGAGGAGGTGGGATGCCACGGAAGGCCGTAGGGACCGAGGTCCATGATCAGCCCGGCTTCGAACAGTGCCGCGGCATCGGGACGGTTACGGACCTCGCGCCATTGCCAGGGGTGCATGGGCAAGGCGGCGTAGGTGCCGGGCACTGGCAGGCCGGCGCCTGCGAGACGGGCCGCAAGGCGCGGTGCGGTGACGGGGCGGCCGCCCTCGGTCCAGGCCGAGTCGGTGGCCAGCACAGAGGGGGCCACGGCGATCCAGTGGAGAGGGAAGGAGCCACGCAATTCGGGTGAGTACCGGTGGATTTCGGAGTCGGAGAGGCCTTCACGGCTCTTCGGGGCCGGGTGCAGGGGATGTCCGAGGACCAGTGCCTGCTCGGCGCTGAGGAAGAGGTCGTGTCCGTCGGCGGGACGGTGCCGCCTCTCGCTGATGAACAGGGCGGTGCGACGGACGGAGTCCGCGACGCGGGCGACGAGGTCGGTGCGCTCCGAGGGAGCCGGGGACGGGTTCACGGGGGTGTTCCCGGGTCCCCCGCCCCAAGGGGAGGCGGACGCGGCGTCCGACGGTGCGGAGCTGTGCGGCAGTTCTCGGGCGAGCAGCGCCGCGATCGTCACCGCGTCGGCCGGCGGGGAGGACTCGGGGGCGCCCTGGAGGCGGGGCGGGCCGAAGCGGTGCCCACCGGTCGGGGACCAGTAGCGGACGGGTGCGATCAGGGCCGTTCCGCTGGCAGGGAGCGGAATCCGCAGGGTCCCGGCGGAGGGCGCGGCAGGGCTGGTCTCCCGTACCCAGCATCGGAGGAGGTTCTCCGTAGCGGCTGCCTCGGCCGCGGTGTGCGAGCCGGGGTGGTCCATGGGGTCGAGGGTGGGCCGGTGCAGCCGTTCGGCCTCGGGGCCGCCGCCCTGCGCCGGGGTCCACTCCGGTGCGGAGTGCCCCTCCCCCTCCCCCTCCCCGGGGCGCGGCGAGCCGCTGGTTCCCGTGACATCAGGCGCAGGGCGTCCTTCCCGGCGCCGGGTCGCCGGCTCTTCCGACAGCTCCTGCACCGGCTCGTCCGTGGGCGCGGACGGCTCCGGGGCCGCGAGGCGGGCTTCTGCGAGGCCGCCCACGTCCCTGGGGGTGTGCTCGGCGGCTGTACGGGAGGTGTTCAACGTCTGCTCTGTTCCTGGAAGGAGGGTTCGCGTGGAGGAAGTGGTTCGTGTGGAGGGAGTGGTCCTGGTAGAGGGGGTGGTCCTGATGGAGGCGGTAGTCGTGGTTCGGGCCGTGGCCCTGATGGAGGGGCCGCCCCGGGCCGGGTGGGCCGGGTCAGGTGTGGGTTCGGGCGACCGTGTGGACTGCGTCGGACAGGCGGTCCATGACTGCGACGGCTTGTTCGTCGGTCATGGTCAGTGGTGGGAGGAGCCGTACGACGCTGCTGTGCCGGCCGCCGAGTCCGACGATCAGGCCGCGCTTGAGGCATTCCCGCTGTACCGCGGCAGCGAGTTCGGGGGCGGGAGGACGGGGCCGACCGAGGTCGAGGGCCTCGGCGTCGAGGTCGGGGTCGGGGTCGGGGTCGGGGTCGACCAGCTCGACTCCGATCATCAGGCCTCGTCCCCGGACCTCACCGACGCAGCTGAACTCGTCGACGAGTCCCCCGAGTTCGGTCAGGATGCGGGTGCCGAGGCGCTGTGCTCGATCGGCGAGGCCGTTCTCACGGACGTGGGCCAGGGTGGCCGTGCCCGCGGCCATGGCGAGTTGGTTGCCGCGGAACGTGCCCGCTCGGGCGCCCGGTTCCCGGTCGTCGAGGTCCTCGTGGTGGACGACGACGGCCAGGGGGAGGCTGCCGCCGATGGCCTTGGAGAGCACCATCACGTCGGGGGTCACTCCGCTGTGTTCCACGGCCCAGAAGGCGCCGGTCCGTCCGACGCCGGTCTGGACCTCGTCGACGATCAGCGGGATGGAGCGGTCGGCGGTGAGCCTGCGCATCCGGCGCAGCCAGGTGTCGGGGGCGGGGATCACTCCGCCCTCGCCCTGAACCGGCTCCAGGATCATCCCGGCAGGCCGCGGAACTCCGGACTTGAGGTCGTCGAGAACGGACTCCGTCCAGCGGGCGGCGAGTTCGGCGCCCTGTTCACCCCCGACGCCGAACGGGCAGCGGTAGTCCTGCGGGTAGGGCAGGCGGACGGCGCCGGCGTCGAAGACTCTGCCGGAGGCTTCGAGGGCGTCCGCCGTCGTCACGTGGTGGGCGCCGGTGAAGGCGAGGGTTCCGCTGCGGCCGGTGGCGTGGCGGACCAGTTCGAGAGCGGTGTCGACGGCGTCGCTTCGGGCGGGGCCGCAGAACCGCACCCGCGCGTGGTCGGCGAGGCCGGGCGGGAGCGTGCGGAACAGTTCCGTGATGAAGGCGTCCTTGACCGGGGTGGCGAGGTCGAGGACATGCAGAGGCGCACCGGAGTCGAGGACCTTGCGGATGGCCTCAAGGACGACGGGGTGGTTGTGGCCGAGGGCCAAGGTGCCGTCGCCGGAGAGACAGTCCAGGTACCGGCGCCCGTCGGCGCCCTCGATGGTCATCCCGCGTGCGCGGACCGGGACGATCGGCAGGGCACGCGCGTAGGTGCGCGCCGCGGATTCGCGTGCCGACTGACGCCGCAGGATCCCTTCGTGCCAGGAGGTGCGCTCCTTCGGGACGTTGCGTTCCGCCAGGTCCGAACTCACCCCACGTTCAGCGGGTGCCGCAGGCTCCTTCACGCCCGGTGCGCCCGCCCCCCGCGCGGGCGCTCCTTCGCCGTCCCTTCCGGTGTCGCACGCGCCCGGCGCGCCGGCCGCCCCTCCGCATGCCGACTCGGTCACAGCCACCGCTCCCCGTCCTCCCGCCTTCGGGGGCGAGCAGGTCACATGTGTCCTCGCCCGTCCCGGTATACGCACCCCCGCGGGCCTTCACTCGAACGCTCCGGGGAATTGGGCACGGAGGGCCGCGCGCAGACAGCCGACCCCCCACCGCTACCAACCCCTGGGGGCTCACTCGGTTACGGGTCGCTTCAAGATCCTTCTCGCGGGCTCCGCGAACCGCCCACACGCGAGTGCGATGCCAGCCCGAACCCGGGCCGTCGAGATGTTCGCCGAGCCGGAGCCACGACAACCCGACCTCTGGAGAAGTGCACCACCACCCCCTCCCGCGCACCACCACCCCACCACGCGCACCGCCACCCTCTCCCTCTCCCCCGCACCCGCACCCGCACCCGCACCCGCACCCGCACCCGCACCCGACGGTCCCCCCGTTGACCTGCAAGTTTCACCCCCGCGCGCCCCACCCCCAGGACTGAAACCACGCTGAAGCCGTACTGAACCGCTCCGGCCGCAAGCTCTGCGGCATGACGACGACACCACAGGAACTCGCGATCGCAGCCTCCGGACTGCGCAAGGCGTACGGGGACAAGACCGTCCTCGACGGCATCGACATCCAGGTACCCACGGGCACGGTCTTCGCCCTTCTCGGCCCGAACGGGGCGGGCAAGACCACCGCGGTCAACATCCTCTCCACGCTGATCTCCGCCGACGGCGGGCAGGCTGCCGTCGCGGGCCACGACCTTGCCACCGAGGCGCAGTCGGTGCGCCGGGCGATCGGTGTCACCGGCCAGTTCTCCGCCGTGGACGGGCTGATCACCGGCGAGGAGAACATGCTCCTCATGGCCGACCTGCACCACCTCTCCAAGAGCGAGGGGCGCCGGGTGACCGCCGAGCTGCTGGAGCGTTTCGACCTCGTCGAGGCGGCGAAGAAGCCCGCGGCCACCTATTCGGGCGGCATGAAGCGCCGGCTCGACATCGCGATGACCCTGGTCGGCGGACCGCGGATCATCTTCCTCGACGAGCCGACCACCGGACTCGACCCCCGCTCCCGGCACACGATGTGGCAGATCATCCGGGAGTTGGTCTCGGGCGGTACGACGGTCTTCCTCACCACGCAGTACCTGGAGGAGGCGGACCAGCTCGCCGACCGGATCGCGCTGCTCAACGGCGGCAGGTTCGTGGCGCAGGGCACGGCCGAGGAACTGAAGCGGCTCGTCCCCGGCGGTCATGTGCGGCTGCGCTTCTCCGACCCGGAGGGGTACGAGCGGGCGGCGTCCGCGCTGCGTGAGACGAGCCGTGACGACGAGGCGCTCATGCTCCAGGTGCCCAGCGACGGAACCCAGCGGGAGCTGCGCGCCATCCTCGACTGGCTGGACGCCGCCGGGGTCGAGGCCGACGAACTGTCGGTGCACACCCCGGATCTGGACGACGTCTTCTTCGCACTGACCGGCGGCGGCGACTCCGCCGAGGGCGCCGGCAGGGTCGGCGACACCCACCCCGCCGGCACGTCCGTCCCCACCCAGAAGGAGAGCGCCCGATGAACACCGGCTCCCCGACGAACACCAAGCCCCCGACGCGCACCGCATCACCGACGCGCACCGCCTCCCCGACAAGCACCGCTTCCCCGATGAGGACGCCCTCTCCGATGAACACCGCCTCCCACGCCTTCCGCGACAACCTGACCCTGCTGCGCCGCAACCTGCTCCACGCGCGCCGCTACCCCTCCCTCACCCTCAACCTTCTGCTCACCCCGGTCATCCTGCTGCTGCTCTTCGTCTACGTGTTCGGCGACGTGATGAGCGCGGGTATGAACGGCGGCACCGCGGACCGTGCCGAATACGTCGCCTACCTGGTGCCCGGCATCCTGGTCATGACCATCGGCGGGACCGCGCTCGGCACCGCCGTCTCCGTGGCGATGGACATGACCGAGGGGATCATCGCCCGGTTCCGCACCATGCCGATCTCCCGGGCCTCCGTGCTCATCGGTCACGTGGTGGGCAGCGTGATCCAGACACTGATGGCGCTGGCGCTGGTCCTGGTGATCGCCGTGGCCATCGGCTTCCGGCCGAACGCGACGCCGGTGGAGTGGGTCGCCGCGGTCGGCCTGCTGGCGCTGGTCAGTCTCGCCCTGACCTGGATCGCGGCCGGTATCGGGCTGGTCTCCCCCAACGCCGAGGGAGCCAGCAACATAGGTCTTCCGCTGATGGTGCTGCCGCTGCTGGGCAGCGCGTTCGTGCCGGTGGACCTGATGCCGGGCTGGTTCCGCTGGTTCGCCGAGTACCAGCCCTTCTCCCCCTGCATCGAGACGCTGCGCGGGCTGCTGCTCGGCACCGAGATCGGTACCGTCAACGGACTGCTGGCCCTTGGCTGGTGCCTGGGTCTGACCGTGGTGGGCTACCTGTGGTCCAAGGCGCAGTTCAATCGCGAACCGCGGCAGTGAGTTCCCGCAGGGCCTCCGCCCGCAGCTCCTCCCGCCCCAGGGCGGCGTACCTCGACCTCGCGTCGGTGTACGCCGCCCCGTCGGCGTTCTCGGCGGCCTGCCGGGACCGGGTGAAGGACAGGGTGGGGAAGTCCCGTACCACCGGCATGCGTTCCGCGAGGGCGACGAGCCGTACGGCCGAGGAGTCGCCCGTGGCCAGGCCGGCGAAGCCGAGCGCCAGCAGGACGGTGCCGTACGCGGGCAGGTCCGCCGGGGTCGGCCCGTCGCCCGCGGATCCGGTCAGCTTGGCGAGCAGGCGTTCGCGCAGGTCTCCGACGAGCCGGACGACCGGCTCCAGCCTGCCGTGCTGGGCGTGCGCGGCCAGCGTGGCCGCCCGTACCTGGAGTTCCCAGGTGTCCACGAACGGGTCGTCGCCCCGGTCCGGGCCGTCCGTCCGCAGTTGTTCGACCGCCTGGCGCCAGAGCCCGAGCCCGACCTCGGTGAGCCCCCGGGCGAGGGCGATCTCCGCGCGGGCGGGCAGGTCGAGGGTGAGGACGTCGGCGGCCTGCGTCTGCCGGTCCCGGGCGGCCAGCTCCCGCCAGTACTCGGCCTCGTCGATCTCCCCGCGCTGCAGGCAGGCCAGCACCAGCGCCCAGCGGATGCCGGCCGAGTCCGACCAGTCGCCGAACTCAGCGAGTTCCTCCAGCGCGGCCCGCAGATGCTCGTAGGCCTCGTCGCCGCGTTCGGACTGGAGGCACAGCTCGCTGATCCGGCCGTGGCCGAGCATCTGCATCGCGGGGTTGCGCAGCGGGCCCAGCTCGCGGAGCATCCGGCGGGAGCAGTCCAGGGCCCGCTCGGTGTCGTGCTCGGACTCCCAGACGTAGCCGGCCACGCCCGCGGCGATGCCGGCGAGCAGGGGCGCCGGGGAGTCGCAGAGTTCCTGGAGGCGCGTGTACCGCGGCGGGTACATGTCGGGGACGGCGCACAGCAGGATCCCCAGCGCCCGCAGCAGCGTGTCCGGCGGCGCGGGCGGCAGCCTGCGCAGGGTGACGAGATGCCGTACGGCGTGCGGGCCGTGGCCCATGAAGAGGCTCGCCGCGCAGATCGCGGCGGCGCTGCGGGCGGGCTCCAGGTCCTCGGGACCGGGGTGGAAGTGGGACAGCGGGCCGCCGGTGTCGCCGGCGAGCCGGGCCAGCCGGGCGTAGCTGTTGTCGGTGGCCCACAGACAGGCCAGCACGGCGGTGAGTGCCGCGGTGGTGGGTCCGTCGGCGCGGGCCAGCGCGTGGCGGAGGGCCGTGACGAGGTTGTCCTGCTCGGACCGGACGAGCCGCCAGTGGGTCAACGGCTCGCTGCGGAACAGCACATCGTGGTGGGCGCGGCCGAACTCCCTGGCCCAGGAGACGAACCGGTCGGTGACCGCGTCGTCCTCGCCGGCCTCGGCGCGCCGTGCGGCGCTGAACTCCCGCAGTGTCTCCAGCATGTGGAAGCGCACGCCGGACGGGCTGTCGCCCACCTTGATCAGCGACTGACCGGCCAGTTGTTCCAGCAGGTCCAGCGTGTCGGGGTCGCCGCCGAGCAGGTACTCCGCCGCGTCCGCGGTGAAGCCTCCGGGGAAGACGGACAGGGCGCGCAGCGCGGCCCGTCCCTCGGGCTCCAGCAGGTTCCAGCTCCACTCGACGACGGCCTGGAGGGTGCGGTGCCGTTCGGGTGCGTCCCGGGCGCCGCCGCGCAGCAGTGCGAAACGGTCCTGCAAGCGGCGGGAGATGTCGGCGACGGACAGCACCCGGACCCGGGCGGCCGCCAGTTCCACGGCGAGCGGCAGCCCGTCGAGGTGCCGGCCGATCCCGGCGACCTGCTCGGCGTCGAGTTCCACCCCTGGTCGCGCGGCGCGGGCGCGCTGGGCGAAGAGTTCGGCCGCGGTCGCCGCGGAGAGTTCCGGCAGGGCGTACACGGCTTCCGAGGAGAGCCCCAGCGGAGCCCTGCTGGTGGTGAGAACCCGCAGTTCCCTGGAGCGCGACACCAGCGCCTGTACGAGGTCGGCGGCGCCGCCGATCACCTGCTCGCAGTTGTCCAGCACCAGCAGGGCGGGCCCCGCGCCCAGCGCGCCGGCGATGCCGTCGGCCGGGCCCTTGTCCGCGCCGCCGCTGAACTGGCGGCCCTCCCCGACGCCGACGGCGGAGGCGACCTCACCGGCGACATCGGCGTCGGCGGTGACGCCGGCCAGGCTGACGAAGTGGACCACGGCCTGCTCGGCGGCCCGGCTCACCGCGTGCGAGAGCCGGGTCTTGCCGAGGCCGCCGGGGCCGACGACGCTCACCACCCGGGACTCGCGCAGCAGCCCGGACACGGCGGCGATGTCGTTCTCCCGCCCGAGCAGCGGGTTCGGTTCGTGCGGGACTCCGTGGCGCACGGGAGCGGCGTCCGCCCGCAGCAACTCCTGGTGCACGGAGCGCAGTGCGGGCCCCGGGTCGGTGCCGAGTTCGTCGCGGAGCCGGCGTCGGTAGGCGTCGTACCGGCTCAGTGCGGCGGCGCGGCCGGCGGTGGCGGCCTCGCAGCGCAGGAGTTCGGCCAGTACCTCCTCGTCCCGGGGTGCCTCCCCGGCGAGGCCGCTCAGGGGGACGACGGCTTCCTCGCGGCGCCCCGTCCGGGCGAGTGCGAGCGCCCGGGAGCGGGCCAGTGAGCGGTGGGCGCGGACCCGGTCGGCCCTCAGCGCCACCACCGGATCGGTCAGTTCCTCCCCCGCTCCGGCGCCGAGGCTCCCGTCCCACAGCGCCAGGCCCTCCTCGGCCCCGGCCAGGGCGGCAGCGTGGTCGCCGGCCCGGGCGCGCTCGGCGCTCGCCGCCTCGTGCAGGAGCAGCGCGGCGCTGTCGACCTGCCGCTCCTCCAGCGCCAGCCGGTACCCGGTGGGCGTGCTCAGGATCAGGTCGGCGCCGAGCTGTGAGCGCAGCCGCGACACCAGCACCTGGACCGCCTTACCGGGCCGCTCGGGCTGTTCGTCCGGCCACAGTCCCTCCACCAGCCGGCCCGTGCTGCACCCGGAGCGCAGTTCGGCCGCGAGCAGCGCCAGCAGCCCGCGCAGCCGGGGCGCGGTGATCTCCCGTCCGTGCCAGGCGACGCGGGGCAGCAAGGTCAACTCTGTGGTCACGCGTGAAGGTTAACCACGCCTGCCGTCACCCGGGCACCGGGCGGTGTCAAATCGGCAGCTCTGCGGACGAGTTGCCAGGTCAGACAGCTCGTAGCGAAACCGTTGCCGTTCCGTCGGAACTCACCCACAGCGAGCGCATAGTGTGTGTTGCCGTTCCCGGTCCCGCCACGCGGGGCCGTGGGGCGCGGCACACCGCCGCCAAGTTCGTTCACCTCAGGGGGAGTCAGCTCATGCGATCGATACGGCCGTCGTTCACCGCTCGCCGGGGAAGGGGCGCGCGGCGCAGAACCCTCCCCCTGTCGTCCGCCGTCGCCCTCGCCGCGGCCCTCGCGCTCACGGCGACCGCCTGCGACTCCGGTGACGCCGAGGCCGGCGGCGGTGCCAGTTCCTCGGCCGCGGCCGGTGACGACAAGATCTCGATCCCGGACGACATCAAGGACCGGCTCAAGGAGCACGGGATCGACATCGACCAGTGGAAGGACGGTGCCTGGAAGAACTGGGACAAGGACGACTGGCTGCGCGAGGCCGAGGACTTCGTCAACCCGATCATCGAGGACCTGTGGGACCCGGACCGGATGCGTGAGGCGGAGGAGCCCGACCAGGCCGTCGACGACGCGGACCTCTCGGGTGACCAGGGCGTGACCGACCCGACGCCGGCCCCGGTGGAGGCGCAGGCGGTTCCGGCCCAGTACCACGACAGCGTGCCGACGGCCGGCAAGGTGTTCTTCGACGCGCCCGAGGGCACCATGGTGTGCTCGGCGACGGTGGTGGCGGACCCGGCCAACCCCGGCAAGTCCAACCTGGTGTGGACGGCCGGCCACTGCGTGCACGCGGGCAAGGCGGGCGGCTGGTACCGGAACATCGCGTTCGTGCCCTCGTACAACAACGACGTGATGGAGACGGCGGAGCTGGAGAGCGCCACCCGGGAGCAGGTCGCTCCGTTCGGGGTCTGGTGGGGTGACTGGGTGCAGACCTCCGACCAGTGGATCGAGCAGGGCGGCGCGACCGGCGGGGACGGCGCCAGCTACGACTTCGCCGTGATCCATGTGACGCCGGAGGAGGGCAGCGGCGGCAAGTCGCTGGAGGAGATGGTCGGTTCGGCGCTTCCGGTGGACTTCGCGGCTCCGGCCGTGCCGCAGGTGGACAGCATCACCGCGACCGGTTACCCGGCGGCGGCGCCGTTCGACGGGCAGAAGATGTACCAGTGCGAGGACAAGCCGGGACGGCTGTCGCTGGCCAAGGCGGACCCGACGATGTACCGCATCGGCTGCACCATGACCGGCGGTTCCTCGGGCGGCGGCTGGGTCGCGACCGGCTCGGACGGCAAGCCCGCGCTGGTGTCCAACACCTCCATCGGCCCGGTGGAGTCGGGCTGGCTGGCCGGACCGCGGCTCGGCGACGTGGCCAAGGGCGTCTTCGACGAGGTCAGCGGGAAGTTCGCCGGGCAGTGACGGCCGACGGCGGTGGGACCGGGAAACCTTCACGGTCCCACCGCCGTTCGCGCTCAACTCCCCTGGCACAGGCGGGTGTCGGGTGCCCGGGGGCCTGCGCGGAATGTCAGTTACAGCAGTTCTACGGGGGTTCACCGCACCATGCGTTCCAACCGCACCATGCGTACCAACCGCACCATGCGTTCCACACGTACCCGTCTCGCCGCCGGGGCGCTGCTCGCGGCGCTGGCGCTGACCGCCACCGCGTGCGGCGGTTCGGGCGACGACGAGACGAGCGACAAGCCCGGCGCCTCGAAGACCGCGGAGCGGGACAAGCCCGCGGTTCCGGAGGGAATCGCCGACCGGCTCAAGGAGCACGGCATCGACGTCGACGCCTGGGCGGACGGCGGCTGGCAGGACTGGGACAAGGACAAGTGGCTCAGTGAGGCCAAGGACTTCGTCAACCCGGTGATCGAGGGCCTGTGGGAGCCGGACCGGATGCGGTCGGCGAAGGAGGCCGACAAGACGGTCTCGACCAAGGACGCCTCCGCCGGCCAGGGCGTCAGCGATCCGGAGCCGCAGCCAGTGGAGGCGGCGGCCGAGAAGACGCCGTACCACGACAACGCGGCCCCGGTGGGCAAGGTGTTCTTCGACTCCCCGGACGGACCCGCGGTGTGTTCCGGCACGGTCGTCAAGGACGTCAACCATCCGGGGAAGTCGAACCTGGTGTGGACAGCCGGCCACTGTGTCCACGCGGGCGGTGACGGCGGCTGGTACCGCAACATCGTCTTCGTCCCCGCCTACAACGACCTCGGGAAGTCCGAGGCCGAGCTGGGCGGTGCCGGTGCCGCCGAGATCGCCCCCTACGGCAACTGGTGGGCGGACTGGGCCTCGACCTCGACCGAGTGGATCGAGGGCGGCTCGGCCAGTGGCGGCGCGGGTGCCGCGTACGACTACTCGGTGCTGCACGTGAAGCCGGAGCAGGGCGCGGAGTCGCTGGAGGAGACGGTCGGGGCCGCGCTGGGCGTGGACTTCTCGGCGCCGTCGGCGGCGGAGTCCGGCACGATGGGCGCCTGGGGCTACCCGGCGGCGCCGCCGTACAACGGCCTCAGGATGTTCAAGTGCCTGGACCGGCCGGGACGGCTGTCGCTGAGTCCGGCGCTGCCGACGATGTACCGGATCGGCTGCACGATGACCGGCGGTTCGTCCGGGGGCGGCTGGTTCCGGGTGGTCGGCGGTGAGACCAAGCTGGTGTCGAACACCTCGATCGGCCCGCAGGACAACACCTGGCTGGCCGGACCGCAGCTCGGCGAGAGCGCCGAGGCGCTCTATCTGAACATGAGCGAGACCTACGGCGGTCAGTGACCGCTCATGGCGAAGGCCCGCCCCCGTGCGACACGGGGGCGGGCCTTCACTCTGTCCTCAGGCGGCCGGGGTCGGCGCGTACGGCGTCAGTTCCGCCGCCAGCTCCTCGTGCACCCGCACCTTGAGCAGGGTGCCCTCCGGGGTGTGCTCCTCGGAGATCACCTCGCCCTCGTCGTGCGCGCGGGCGACGAGCTTGCCGAGCGTGTACGGCACGAGCGCCTCGATCTCGACCGAGGGCCGGGGCAGCTCGTTGTCGATCAGCGCGAGCAGCTCCGCGATGCCCTGGCCGGTACGGGCCGAGACCGCGAGGGCGCGCTTCTCGATCCGCATCAGCCGCTGGAGGGTCAGCGGGTCGGCCGCGTCGGCCTTGTTGATCACGACGATCTCGGGCACGCCGGTGGCGCCGACGTCCCTGATCACCTCGCGCACGGCGGCCAGCTGCTCCTCCGGGTCGGGGTGCGAACCGTCGACCACGTGCAGGATCAGGTCGGACTCGCCGACCTCCTCCATGGTGGAGCGGAACGCCTCGACCAGGTGGTGCGGCAGGTGCCGGACGAAGCCGACCGTGTCGGCCAGCGTGTAGAGCCGGCCGCTCGGGGTCTCGGCCCGGCGGACGGTCGGGTCGAGGGTCGCGAACAGCGCGTTCTCGACCAGCACGCCCGCGCCGGTGAGCCGGTTGAGCAGGGAGGACTTGCCGGCGTTGGTGTATCCGGCGATGGCGACCGAGGGCACCTTGTGGCGCTTGCGCTCCTGGCGCTTGATCTCGCGGCCGGTCTTCATGTCCGCGATCTCCCGGCGCATCTTCGCCATCTTCTCGCGGATACGGCGCCGGTCGGTCTCGATCTTGGTCTCACCGGGACCACGGGTGGCGAGGCCGCCGCCCTTGCCGCCGCCCATCTGACGGGACAGCGACTGACCCCAGCCCCGCAGTCGCGGCAGCATGTACTGCATCTGCGCGAGCGCGACCTGCGCCTTGCCCTCCCGGGACTTGGCGTGCTGGGCGAAGATGTCGAGGATCAGGGCCGTACGGTCGATGACCTTGACCTTGACGACGTCTTCGAGATGGATAAGCTGACCCGGGCTCAGCTCACCGTCGCAGATGACGGTGTCGGCGCCCGTTTCGAGGACGATGTCCCGCAGCTCGTGGGCCTTGCCGGAACCGATGTAGGTGGCGGCGTCCGGCTTGTCACGGCGCTGGATGACGCCGTCGAGGACGAGGGCGCCCGCGGTCTCGGCGAGGGCGGCCAGCTCCGCGAGGGAGTTGTCCGCGTCCTGCGAGGTACCCGTGGTCCAGACGCCGACGAGCACGACCCGCTCCAGGCGGAGCTGGCGGTACTCGACCTCGGTGACGTCCTCGAGTTCGGTGGAGAGGCCCGCCACGCGGCGCAGAGCCGCGCGCTCGGAGCGGTCGAACTGTTCGCCGTCCCGCTCTCCGTCGATCTCGTGGCTCCAGGCGACGTCCTCTTCCATCAGGGCATCGGCCCGAAGACCGTCGGGGTAGGTGTGCGCGAAGCGCTGCGTGTCCTGGGAAGGGGAAGAAGAGGAGGTCATTGGGTCCTTACGTCGTTGAGGATTCCGGTCTGCCGGTCATTGTGCACAACGTACGAGTGCCCCGGGAGATTCCCGCGGAACCGCTGACGGCCCCGGGCCCCGTACCGCACCGGCCCGAAGATGGTCGCACGGGACGGGGCGTCTCGTCATCGGCTTATCCGGTGGGCGCGGTCCGGGCGGGTGCGGCGGGCTTCCAGTCGGGGTGTCCCGGCATGGGCGGGGTCTTCTCGCCGTAGAGCCAGGGGTGGAAGAAGGCCGTCAGGTCGCGGCCGGAGATCTCCGAGGCGAGGGCGACGAACTCGTCGGTGGACGCCACACCGTCCTGGTGGCGGGCGACCCAGGCGCGCTCCAGGCGCTCGAAGGACGGGCGGCCGATCTCCTGGCGGAGGGCGTAGAGGATGAGAGCGGCGCCGTCGTAGACGTTCGGGCGGAAGATGCCGATCTTGCGGCCGGGCTCGGGGACCTTGGGCGCGGCCGGGGGTCCGCCCGCCGCGCGCCAGCGGTCGGAGACGCTGTAGGCGGCCTTCATCCGCGCGGCCAGCGGGCGGTCGGCCGTCTCCTCCGCGTACAGGGCCTCGTACCAGGTGGCGTGGCCCTCGTTCAGCCACAGGTCGGACCAGGTGCGGGGGCTGACGCTGTTCCCGAACCACTGGTGGGCCAGCTCGTGCACCATGATCGACTCGACGTACCAGGCGGGGTAGGCGGGCTCGGTGAACAGGCCCTTCTCGAAGAGGGAGAGGGTCTGGGTCTCCAGTTCGAAGCCGGTGGACACGTCCGCCATGAGCACGCCGTACGTCTCGAAGGGGTAGCGGCCGACCTTGTCCTCCATCCAGGAGATCTGGTCGGGCGTCTTCGCCAGCCACGGTTCGAGGCGCTCGCGGTCCGCGGCGGGGACGACGTCCCGCAGCGGCAGCCCGTGCGGACCTGTCCGGCGCACGACGGCGGAGCGGCCGATGGAGACCTGGGCCAGCTCGGTGGCCATCGGGTGCCGGGTGCGGTACGTCCAGGTGGTCGCCGCGCGGGTCCGGTCCACGTCGGTCGCCAGTCCGTTGGCGACGGCGGTGTAGCCGTTCGGGGCGGTCACCCTGAAGGTGAACATCGCCTTGTCGGAGGGGTGGTCGTTGCCGGGGAAGACCAGGTGGGCGGCGTCCGCCTGGTTGGCCATGGCGAGTCCGTCGGCCGTGCGCACCCAGCCGGTCTCACGGCCCTCGGGGGGTGTCGGGTCGCTGGTGTGCCGCACGGTGATCCGCATCCAGCTTCCGCTGGGGAGCGGCGCGTCCGGGGTGACGACGAGGTCCTCACCCGCGGTGGTGAAGGCGGCGGGCGCGCCGTCGACCTCCACGGAGTCGACCTCCCCGTGCGCGAAGTCGAGGTTGACGCGGTCCAGCTCGGCCGTGGTCCAGGCGTCGATGGTGGTGACCGTGCGCAGCGGTTCGCTGTTGGACCCGGAATAGGTGAAGGCGAGGTCGTACGAGGCGACGTCGTAGCCGGGGTTGCCCAGGTGGGGGAAGAGCCGGTCGCCGATGCCGAGGGGCTCGGCGGGGGCACCGGCGGCGACGAGGCAGACGGTCACGGCGGAGGCGAGGAGCGCGGTGGCCTTGCGGGGGATGTGCGGCATGGACCACCGCTACCAGCGCGGGCGGCCCGCGCGACGGCGACGCGCGACCGGCCCACTCGAACGGGGTCGTCCACACCCGCGGCCGCAGCCGCTCCGGCCGGAGGCGACGGGGTTGGGGGGCGCCGGGACGGCAGAGGCGCCCCGGACTGCGGCACGCGACGTTCCGGACCGCGGCGCGCGACGCCCCGGACCGCGGCCTATGCCGTCCCGGGCTGCGTCTGTGTCCTGCTCACGTCGTAGACGCCCGCCACGTTCCGCATCGCGCGCATCAGCGCGGGAAGGTGGGCCGCGTCCGGGAGTTGGAGGGTGTAGGTGTGGCGGACCCGCTGCTGGGTGGGGGGCTCCACGGTCGCCGAGACGATCTCCGCGCCCTCCTGGGCCATGGCCTCGGTGAGGTCGGCCAGGAGGTGCGGCCGGACGAACGATTCGGCTACCAGGGTCACCCGGCACTCCGTGGTCTCCCCCCAGTGGACGCCGACCGCGGTGCGGCCCGAGCCGGTCATCCTGGCCACGGCCGCGCACTCGACGCGGTGGACGGTGACCGCTCCCCCGCGCACCGAGAACCCGGTGATCCCGTCGGGCGGCACCGGCGTGCAGCAGCCGGCCAGGCGTACCGTCGCGCCGGGCTGCTCGACCACGACGTCGACCGCCGGGCGGGCCTGCACGGAGCCCTCCAGCGACAGGGCCTCCGTGGTGGGCCGGGGCGCGGCCGCCACGTCGTCCGGGCGCCGCTCACCGTCCTCCTGGGCGGGGTGGGCGGCCAGCCAGCGCTGGATGGCGATCCGGGCGGCGGGCGTGGTGGCATGCTCCAGCCACTCCCGGGACGGCTCGGAGGCCGGGTCCTGGCCCATGAGGAGCTGGACGGTGTCGCCGTCCCGGAGCACGGTGCTCAGGGTCGCCAGCCGGCCGTTCACCCGGGCGCCGATGCACGCGTGCGCGTCCTCCCCGTACTGCGCGTAGGCCGCGTCGACACAGGTCGCGCCCTCGGGCAGGCCGAGGGGCCCGCCGTCGGGCCGGAAGACGGTGATCTCCCGGTCCTGGGCGAGGTCCTCGCGCAGGGTGGACCAGAAGGTGTCGGGGTCCGGCGCGGCCTCCTGCCAGTCCAGGAGGCGGGAGAGCCAGCCGGGGCGGGTGGGGTCGGCCCGCTCGCCGTCGGCGGGTTCGTCGGAGGAGGGGGCGTAGGGGTTGCCGAGCGCGACCACCCCGGCCTCGGCGACCTTGTGCATCTGGTGGGTGCGGATGAGGACCTCGACGACCTGCCCGTCCTCCCGCGCCACGGCCGTGTGCAGGGACTGGTACAGGTTGAACTTCGGTACGGCGATGAAGTCCTTGAACTCCGAGACCACCGGCGTCATACAGGTGTGCAGTTCGCCCAGCACCCCGTAACAGTCCGCGTCCTCCCCCACCAGCACCAGCAGCCGCCCGAAGTCGGCGCCGCGCAGTCGGCCGCGCTTGCGGGCCACCCGGTGGACGGAGACGAAGTGCCGCGGCCGGATGAGGACTTCGGCCGGGATGTCGGCGTCGCGCAGCACGCCGCGCATCTCCTCGGCGACCTCATCGAGGGGGTCGTCGGCGCGGGAGGCGTTGTCGACGATCAGTTCCCGGGTGTGTTCGTACTCCTCGGGGTGGAGGATCGCGAAGACCAGGTCCTCCAGCTCGGTCTTGAGCGCCTGGACCCCGAGGCGCTCGGCGAGCGGGATGAGGACGTCCCGGGTGACCTTGGCGATGCGGGCCTGTTTCTCGGGGCGCATCACTCCGAGGGTGCGCATGTTGTGCAGCCGGTCGGCGAGTTTGATCGACATCACGCGGACGTCGCTGCCGGCGGCGACGAGCATCTTGCGGAAGGTCTCCGGCTCGGCGGCGGCGCCGTAGTCGACCTTCTCCAACTTGGTGACGCCGTCGACGAGATAGCGCACGTCGGCACCGAACTGCTCACCTACCTGATCGAGTGTCACCTCGGTGTCCTCGACGGTGTCGTGGAGCAGTGAGGCGGTCAAGGTCGTGGTCTCGGCGCCGAGTTCGGCGAGGATGAGGGTCACGGCGAGGGGGTGCGTGATGTACGGCTCGCCGCTCTTGCGCATCTGGCCGCGGTGCGAGGACTCGGCGAGCACATAGGCGCGGCGCAGCGCTTCGAGGTCGGCCTCGGGGTGGTGGGCTCGGTGCGCCTCGGCGACATGGCCGATGGCGTCGGGCAGCCGGTCGCGGGCGGCCGGGCCGAGCAGGGCGGCGCGGCCCAGTCGTCGCAGGTCGATCCTGGCCCGCCAGCGCGGGGCGGGCCCGGTCACCGGACCGGGCGTCGCGGGGTTCGTGGCCTCCGCACTCATGGGCACCTCCGGCTGCGTGGACCGGCGGACGGGGTGCCCCATGGCGGACACGGCTCAGGAGACTGGCAACGGTCTCCCGTCCGGGCCGGTGCTTGATGCTACCGAGCCCATCACGCCCGGCTGACCGCCTCTCGCCGAGCGTGAAACGGATCACCCATTCGAGCGATGGTTGACAGGTTTACGGTTTCGAGCGTGCCACCTGCGGCCGACCGGGAATTCGATCCCCGGCCGGACGGCCGCGGAGGAGAGACGTCCGCCGACCGGCCGCCCCGCACACCGATATCAAGTCGTTGCCCGGCTCATCGGCCGAGGCCGCGCAGCCAGTCCGCGTCGAACTCGCCCTCGGCCACGATCACCGCGGGTCCGGTCATCTCGATCTCGCCGTCCGGCCGCTCGGTGATGACCAGGGTGCCGCCGGGCACGTCGACGGTGTACGTGACCGGAGTGCCGGTCGCCGCCGGGTCGGCGCCGTCCCGGCGGGCGGCGGCCACGGCGACGGCGCAGGCGCCGGTGCCGCAGGACCGGGTCTCGCCGGAGCCGCGTTCGTGCACGCGGAGGGCCACATGGCGGGGTCCGCGGTCGACGACGAACTCGACGTTCACGCCGTCCGGGTAGGCGGAGGCGGGGCTGAACGGGGGCGCGTCGTGCAGGTCTCCGGCGTGCGCGAGGTCGGCCACGAAGGCCACCGCGTGCGGGTTGCCCATGTTCACGTTGCGGGCGGGCCAGCTGCGCTCGCCGACGCTCACCATGACGTCGCCCTCGGGCAGCAGCGCCCGGCCCATGCCGACGGTGACGTCCCCCTCACCGGATCCGGCGCCGGCGCCGGCCTTGGCGATGTGCACGCGCTTGACACCGCCGCGGGTGGCCACCGCGAGGTCGCCCTCGGTGACGTGTCCGGCGCGCTGGAGGTAGCGCGCGAAGACCCGTACGCCGTTGCCGCACATCTCCGCGATCGAGCCGTCGCCGTTGCGGTAGTCCATGAACCACTCGGCCTCGGCCGCCAGGTGCGCGGCCTCGGGGTGCGCGGCGGACCGCACGACGTGCAGCAGCCCGTCACCGCCGATGCCCGCGCGCCGGTCGCACAGGGCGGCGACGGCGGATGGGGACAGGTCGACGGCGTTCTCGGGGTCCGGGACGATCACGAAGTCGTTCTCGGTGCCGTGCCCCTTGAGGAAGGCGATCCGCGTGCTCATGCCCCGATCGTACGGTGCGGCGCCGACAGCGGCGGAAACGGTGCCGGGGCTCGACGACCGAGGGCGGTGCCGGCCTCAGCGCAGCCGGGCCACGCGCCACACGGCGAGGACCACGACGACCGCGACGACCAGCGCGTAGGTGAGGACGACCCGCCAGTCCGGGCGCCGGCCGGAGCCGCGCGAGGGCAGTCCGGGCCAGGTGTGCCCCACCCGGCGGGCGGCCATCATGCCCCAGCCGGCCGCGCACGAGCAGATCAGCAGCCCCAGCATGGCGATCACGGCGCCGCTGTCGCCGAAGTCGAAGGCCAGCGGGAAGGCGAACATCAGGGAGCCGACCGCGGCCAGGGACACGATGGGGGCGAGCTGCCAGATGCGCAGCCTGCGCTGCGGGCGCAGTTCGACCTCGACCTCGGGGCCGCCGGTGAACATCTCCTCGGGCCCGGGGCCGTCGGCGGTCACGCCGCCCTGGATCTCGTCGGGTCCGTCCGGGCTCAGACGGTCGCCGTCCTGCTCCGGTTCACCCCGGTCACTGGTGACGGACTCGGTGCTTCGTGCGGTGTCGCGAGGGCCGGCCTCCATCGCCACGCGCCCTCCCAACTCGGACTCCACTTGGTCGATCGAAGCTCGATGATGGCACGGCGCCGGAGGCCGCGATGACGGCCGGAGCGTCCCGATGCCATGACGTGATCAGGCTGTGACCGGTCGTTCGACCAACGCCAGTGCGAGGTGCGGAAGTTCTGTGAGATCCGCCGCAGCCCCACTCAGCCAGTGCACCCGGGGGTCGCGCCTGAACCATGAATCCTGACGGCGCGCGAAGCGTTTGGTGGCGCGTACGGTCTCGGCGCGGGCCTCGTCCAGGGTGCACTCCCCGGCGAGCGCCGCGAGCACCTGCTGGTAGCCGAGCGCGCGGGAGGCCGTACGCCCCTCACTGAGCCCCCGCGCTTCCAGTGCGCGCACTTCGTCGACGAGCCCCGCGTCCCACATCCGGTCGACCCTGCGGGCGATGCGGTCGTCGAGTTCGGGGCGGGCCACGTCGACGCCGATCTGCACGGTGTCGTAGACGGAGTCATGGCCCGGGAGGTTGGCGGTGAAGGGCCGGCCGGTGATCTCGATCACCTCCAGGGCGCGGACGATCCGGCGGCCGTTGCTCGGCAGGATGGCGTGCCCGGCGTCCGGGTCGGCGGCGGCCAGCCGGGCGTGCAGGGCGCCCGAGCCGCGCAGCGCGAGTTCCTCCTCCAGCCGTGCGCGCACCTCGGGGTCGGTGCCGGGGAACTCCAGGTTGTCGACCGCGCCCCGGACGTACAGGCCGGAGCCGCCGACCAGGACGGGCCAGCGTCCCTCGGCGAGCAGCGCGTCGATCCGTTCCCGCGCCAGGCGTTGGTACTCGGCGACCGAGGCGGTGACGGTGACGTCCCAGATGTCCAGCAGGTGGTGCGGGACGCCCCCGCGTTCCTCCGGGGTCAGCTTGGCCGTGCCGATGTCCATCCCGCGGTACAGCTGCATGGAGTCGGCGTTGACGACCTCGCCGCCGAGCCGCTGGGCGAGGAAGACGCCCAGGTCGGACTTTCCGGCGGCCGTGGGGCCGACGACGGCGATGACGCGGGGACTGGAGGGTGTGCTGCTCACCGCAACAGTCTCGCAAACCCCGGAGGGTCGTCTCGCAGGAGTTGCGCGACGAAGCGTCACTTCGGCCGCCCGAGTACCGTATGGAGGTGATACGGGCGTTTTGGTGCGGGAAAGGTGAGCGATGGGTCTCCTGGACAGTTTGAAGGGCAAGCTGGGCCCGGCGAAGGGCAAGGTCTCCGACCTGGCCCAGCAGCACGGGGGCAAGATCCAGCAGGGTCTGGACAAGGCGGCCAAGGCTGTCGACGACAGGACCAAGGGCAAGTACAGCGAGAAGATCCAGACCGGCACCGGCAAGGCCAAGGACGCCATGGACCGGCTCGCGCACAAGGACGAGGGCAAGGGCGGCGGCACCGGTACCCCGCCGAGCACTCCGCCGCCGGCTTCCTGAACCCGGCGTCCGGCGACGGACGGCCACGGAGCACGGCTCCGGGCCGTCCGTCGCCGTTTCCGGAGGGGCCGGGGGCCGTTCCGGAGCAACCGCGCTAGGACCAGGCCGCGACCACGTATCCCACGCCGTACGGCGCGTCCTCGTACAGCAGCGAGCCGGAGAGGCCGGAGTCCCGCGCCGCGCCCGCGAGCACCTGCCAGGGGGCCCGGCCGGACACCTTGAGCCGCCGCGCCAGTTCGGCGTCCAGCGCGTCGAGCGCGGCGAGGTCCGCCGTGCCCAGGGCGCGGGCGACGGCCGTGTCGAAGGGTTCCGCGCGCTCGTCGAGGTAGCCGGGCGCCTTCAGCGTGCGGCAGGCGCTGGCGTCGCCCATCACGAGCATCGCCACGCGGTCCGGGCCCGCGGCGACCCCGATCCCGGTCCCGGCGCACCGCTCGGCGTCGAGTCCGTCCGCCACCGCGAGACCCTCGATCGGCGCGTCGGCCCATCCGGTGCGCTCCAGCAGCCAGGCGGCCACCGCCAGGGAGACCGGGAGCGGGCGCGCGGAGTCCGCCGCCTTCTCCCCACCCAGCCGTACGTCGAGATCGACGCCGAAGCCCCGGAAGGAACCCGGCGCTCCCTCGGGGTGGGTGCCCGGCTCGTCCTCGGCGGCGGGTCCGACCACCACGAGCCGGTCGGGGCGCGAGGCGGCGAGCACGCCGAGCGCGTCCGCGCAGGCGGCTCGCGCCGCGTCCAGTTCGGGCGCGGCGCCCGCGGCGACCTCGGGCACGAGCAGCGGCGGACAGGGGCAGACGGCGGCGGCGACAAGCATGATCGGCAGGGTATCCCCGCCGCTCGGCCCGGCGCGCGCCCGCGTCACCGCGCGGGCACGGCCGGCCGGGTCAGTCGCAGCCGCAGCCGCTGCCCGTAGCGGCCGGCAACGGTTCCGGGGCGCCGATCCTCGGCAGGCCGAGCATCACGCCCGCCGGCTTGGCGGCCTCGGCGGCGTTGCGCTTCTCCCAGGCGTCACCCGCGCGCGTGCGGCGGACGCCGAGGACGGCGCCCTCGGCGAGCAGGTGGTGCGGGGCGGCGTAGGAGATCTCGACGGTGACCACGTCGCCGGGGCGCACCTCCTGGTCGGGCTTGGTGAAGTGGACCAGCCGGTTGTCGGGGGCGCGGCCGGACAGACGGTGGGTGGCGCCGTCCTTGCGGCCCTCGCCCTCGGCGACCATCAGCTCCAGGGTGCGGCCGACCTGCTTCTTGTTCTCCTCCCAGGAGATCTCCTCCTGGAGGGCGACGAGACGCTCGTAGCGCGCCTGGACGACCTCCTTGGGGATCTGGCCCTCCATGGTGGCGGCCGGGGTTCCGGGCCGCTTGGAGTACTGGAAGGTGAACGCCTGGGTGAAGCGGGCCTCGCGGACGGCGTGCAGCGTCTGCTCGAAGTCCTCCTCGGTCTCGCCGGGGAAGCCCACGATGATGTCGGTGGTGATCGCCGCGTGCGGGATCGCGGCCCGCACCTTCTCGATGATCCCCAGGTAGCGCTCCTGCCGGTACGAGCGGCGCATCGCCTTCAGGACCGTGTCCGAGCCGGACTGCATCGGCATGTGCAGCTGCGGCATCACGTTCGGGGTCTCGGCCATGGCGGCGATGACGTCGTCGGTGAAGTCGCGCGGGTGCGGGGAGGTGAAGCGGACCCGCTCCAGGCCCTCGATCTTCCCGCAGGCCCGCAGGAGCTTGCTGAAGGCCTCGCGGTCGCCGATGTCGCTGCCGTAGGCGTTGACGTTCTGGCCGAGCAGGGTGATCTCGGAGACGCCCTCGCCGACCAGGGCCTCGATCTCGGCGAGGATGTCGCCGGTGCGGCGGTCCTTCTCCTTGCCGCGCAGGGCCGGGACGATGCAGAAGGTGCAGGTGTTGTTGCAGCCGACGGAGATCGACACCCAGGCCGCGTAGGCGCTCTCGCGCCGGGTCGGCAGGGTCGAGGGGAACGCCTCCAGGGACTCGGCGATCTCGACCTGCGCCTCCTCCTGGACGCGGGCGCGCTCCAGCAGGACGGGCAGCTTGCCGATGTTGTGCGTGCCGAAGACGACGTCGACCCAGGGCGCCTTCTTGACGATGGTGTCCCGGTCCTTCTGCGCCAGACAGCCGCCGACCGCGATCTGCATGCCGGGGCGGGAGGCCTTGCGCGGGGCGAGGCGGCCGAGGTTGCCGTAGAGGCGGTTGTCGGCGTTCTCGCGGACGGCGCAGGTGTTGAAGACGACGACGTCGGCGTCGCCGTCGGCGCCCTCGGGGGCGCGGACGTACCCCGCGTCCTCCAGCAGTCCGGACAATCGCTCGGAGTCGTGGACGTTCATCTGGCACCCGTAGGTGCGCACCTCATACGTTCGCTTGACGTCCACGGCGTGGCTCCGGTCGATGCTGCTGCTCATGGAACAAGGGTAAGGGCGCTCCGGGGACGCCCTTCCCGCCCGGTTGCGCCAGGGGCAGGACCCGGCAGGTCACGGCGTCACAGGCCGCGGCAGTACAGGGCGTCCGGGGTGCGTCCGGAGCCGATCCGGCCGGTGTACGCGATGCCGGCCGCGTACTCGTCCGCGGCGCACTGCCCCTTGTAGCGGCCGTACGCGAAGTCGCCGCCCTTGGGTGCCGTGCCGCGGTTGTCGCCGCGGTCGAACCAGACCGTGCGGCCGCTCGTGGCGCTCACCGGGCCCGCCGCGCACAGGGCGGCCGAGACGGCGGCGCCGCGCACGCTGTAGCCGGTGAGCAGGGAGCCCTCGGGGCACTGGAGCTTGGTGTAGCCGGACGCCCAGTCCTGGCCGGGCCGGACGTGCCGTTCGTCGGTGACCACCGCGTGGGCCCCGGGCCGGAAGGTGAGGCCGGCGTCGGTGCACAGGCCGCGGTTGCCGGTGTGGGCGAGGCCGATCAGACGCTGTCCGTCGGGGCAGGCGGCCTTGCGGGCGCCGGAGTCGAAGTCGGGCAGGGCGCGCATCCGCCGGGAGGCGATGAAGTCGCCGTGGTCGGGGCTGAGCAGGGACCAGTCGGCGACGGGTGCCACGGGCCCGGTACGGCCCTGCGCCCCGGTCAGCCGGGTCCAGGCGGCGGCCCGCCAGTCGTCGCCGTCGTAGAGGCCCATGCGGTGTCCGGCCGCGTCCCAGTGCAGGAGTGCCCAGCCGTTGCCGCGGCGGTTCTCGTGCCAGCCGACGAGCGGCCAGTACGCGAAGTCGGCGTCGGTGCGGATGAGGTGGTCGACGAAGTTCTCGAACCAGGCGCGCTGCTCGGCCCCGGTCTCCTCGCGGCCGCCGACGCCGAACTCGCTGATCCAGACGGGGGCGGTGAAGTGCTGGTCCGCCTCGCCGGAGACGAAGAACGCCTGGCGGTTCAGGACGGAGACCAGTTCGCTCCGACTCAGGTCGCGGTAGCGGGGGTCGGTGGTCTCGCCGGTCCCGGTCGCCCCGCTGTGGTTCGGGCCGGTGTAGTCGTAGAAGTGGGCCGAGTAGACGAGTTTCCCGGAGTCGACGAGGGTGTGCGAGAGGCGGCGCGCGGGCTCCAGGGTGGGGCGTTCGTGGGCGAAGCCGTCGATGGGGATGCCGGTCCAGTTGATGCCCTCGACGACGATCAGGAGGTCGGGGTCGGCCTCCGTGAGGATGCGGTCGGCGACGCGCTGGGAGGCGGCGAACCAGTCGTGGTGGTCGCCCAGGCCCCAGTTGGGGTCGTCCCAGACGTTGCGGCGGACCTCGTTGTAGAGGTCGGCGCCGACGACGCGCTTGTTGTCCTGGTAGCGGCGGGCCATGAACAGCCAGTCGTCCTCCCAGACCCCGGTCGGCTGCGAGGCGTTCCAGCGCTCGTTGCCGTCGACCCCGCAGCACCAGCGCGTGGTGTTGGTGTGGTTGTTGAGGATGACGGCGAGACCGGCGGCGGTGAGTTCGCCGACCACGGTGTCGTAGACCTGGAGCGGGGTCCGGCCGCGCAGGGAGGGGTTGGCCGCGACGGCGTCGTCGGTGACCGGGCGGGTGTCGTGGATCATCTCGTTGGAGAAGGGGAGCCGGATGCTGTTGATCCCGATCTCCCGGAAGCCGGCGATGATCTCGGCCATGGGCGCGCGGTCGAGGCCGAGCGGAACGCGCCCGGAGTTCTCGCCCGCGTGGTGGTTGGCGTCCTCCTCGGTGCTCCCCGAGCCGTTCCAGGTGCCGCTGGCGCCGTGCCAGTTGCCCGAGCGGAGCTTGAAGCGGTCGCCGTCCGCGTCGACGATCCAGCGACCCCGGGTGCTGAGCGGGCCCGTCCACTCCTCCTCGGCGGCGGCCTGGGCGGGCACGGAGGTCAGCGGGACCAGGAGGAGCACGGCGACCAGTGCCGCCCTGAGGAAGCGCATCCTTATTGTCATGGCAGCGTCATGATGACGGCCTGCCGGTCCGCAGTCCAGACCCGCGGCTCAGGGCTCGATCAGGCCCGCGCGGATCGCGTACCGGGTCAGCTCCAGACGGTCCCGCACGCCCAGCTTCTGGAGGAGGTTGGCCCGGTGCCGCTCGACCGTCTTGGCGCTGATGAAGAGCAGCTCGCCGATCTCCTTGGAGGTGTGGCCCTCGGCGACCAGCTTGAGGATCTCCTCCTCGCGCTCGGTCACCGGCCGCTCGGGCAGCCGGTCGCCGCCGTGGAGCCGCTCCAGGTACGAACGGACCAGGGCCCGTTCGGCGCCCGGGTAGATGAACGGCTCGTCGCGGAAGACCGCCCGGCAGGCCTCGACCAGATCGCGGTCGGCGACCGACTTCAGCACATAGCCGCCCGCGCCGGCCTTGAGCGCCTCGAAGAAGTACTGCTCGTTGTCGTACATGGTGAGGATCAGGATCCGCAGCTCCGGCAGGCGCCGGGAGAGTTCCCGGGCCGCCTGGAGGCCGGTCATCCGCGGCATGGCGATGTCGAGCACCGCCAGGTCCACCTCCCCGGCCCGGGCCAGCGCGACCGCCTCGGCACCGTCGGCGGCCTCGGCGACCACCTCCAGGTCCGGTTCGCCGTCCAGGATGAGCCGCACCCCCCGGCGGACCAGGGTGTGGTCGTCGGCGAGGAGTACCCGGATCGGCCCGTTCCGCCTGCCCGCGGCGCCCGGCATCAGCGCCCTCCCCCGGCCGGGACGCGCAGCCTGATCTCCGTGCCCCGCTCCCGTCCCGGCCGCACCGACAGCTCGGCTCCCACCAGCAGCGCCCGCTCCCGCATGCCCCGGATCCCGGCGCCCTCCGGTGAGCCGCCGATACCCGTGCCGTTGTCGCGCACGACGAGTTCGACCCCGTCGGGCCGGCCCGTCAGCTCGACCTCGGCGCGGTCGGCGCCCGAGTGGCGGGCGGTGTTGGTCAGGCCTTCCTGGGCGACGCGGTAGAGCACTAGCTCGGCCTCCTCGGTGAGCGGGGGCAGTTCGGCGGGGACGTGGTGGCGGACGGTCAGCCCGTGCGCGGTGAACTCGCCGGCCAGTGAGCGCAGGGCGCTGACCAGGCCGAGTTCCTCCAGGACACCGGGGCGCAGGCGGCGGGCGATGCGCCGGATCTCGTCGAGCCCGGCGCGGGTGGCCTCCTGGGCCTGCCCGACCTCCTCGCGCAGGCCCGCGGGCGCCCGGTCGGCGACCCGCTTGAGCTGGAGCAGTACGGCGGTCAGGGTCTGGCCCACCTCGTCGTGCAGCTCCGCCGCGATCCGGTGCCGCTCCCGCTCCTGCGCGGACAGCGCCCGGGCGGCACCGGCGGCCCGCTCGCTCTGGAGCCGGTCCAGCATGCTGTTGTACGTGCTGATCAGCTCGGCGGCCTCGGCCGGACCGGCGACCACCTCCCGGGCCCCGGGCCGCAGCAGGTCGGCGTCGGCCATCGCGCGGCCCAGCCGGCGGAGCGGGGCGAGCCCGAGGCGCAGCACGACCGCGTTGCCGACCAGCAGCAGCGCCAGGCCCACGACCACCACCAGGGCCTCGGCGGGCAGCACCGGGGTGGAGACGGTGACCGGGCCGAGCAGCATCGCGGCGGCCACGACCAGGCCGGCCGCGTTGAGCGAGAAGATCCGCCAGAACAGGGACACGGGCGCGTTCCGACTCCTTCCGGCTCTCCATGGCACCGCCGTCACCAGCATCGCCGCTCGAGTCCGATCGCGTATATCCGTGCCAGCACCCATGTCGCCACCGTACGGGCGAATGGAAACATGCGACGGGGCCGCTTGATCGCGGGCGGCCGTGGCACCGCCGCAGCGCCGTGCCGAGGGAACGTGTTGACGAGTGAGTTGACGAGTGAGTTGACAAGTGAGGGGAAGAGCAACGTGTCTGCGCCACGTCTGAGGGCGACACCGCTGCCCGGCATCGGGGTCCAGTACGACCTCGTGACGCGGGAACACCGCCATCTGTCCGTGGTGGCCCACCGTGACGGACTGCGCACGGTGAACGTGTACCGGGCCGACGATCCCGACTCCTGCCTCCAGTCCCTGCGGCTGACCGGCCCCGAGGCGGACTCCCTGATCGACGCGCTGAAGCCGTCCCACCACAGCCCGAACCTGCTGCACACCACCCACCTGGGCCTGGTCGCCGAGCGGATCGAGGTGGCCTCCACCTCGCGCTGGAACGGACGCCTGCTGGGCGACACCCGGATGCGGACCGAGACGGGCGCCTCCGTGGTGGCGGTGCTGCGCCGGGCCGAGGCGATTCCCTCGCCCGCGCCGGACTTCCGCCTGGTGGGTGGTGACACGCTGATCGTCATCGGCACCCGCGAAGGCGTGGACTCCGCCGCGTCGATACTCGGGCAGGAGTGAACCGGTGCATTCCGGCATCCTGCTGATCGAGTTCGGTTCGATCATCCTCGGCCTGGGCCTGCTCGGCCGGGCCGCCGCCCGTTTCCGGCTCTCGCCGATCCCCCTGTACCTGCTCGCCGGGCTGGCCTTCGGCGAGGGCGGGCTGCTGCCGCTCGGGGCCAGCGAGGAGTTCGTCGCCGCGGGCGCCGAGATCGGCGTCATCCTGCTGCTGCTCATGCTGGGCCTGGAGTACACGGCCGGCGATCTCGTCACCAACCTCAAGTCCCACTACCCCGCCGGACTCGTCGACGGCGCCCTCAACGCCCTCCCGGGCGCGGCGATGGCGCTGCTGCTGGGCTGGGGGCCGGTGGCGGCCGTGGTCCTGGCCGGGGTCACCTGGATCTCGTCGTCCGGGGTCATCGCCAAGGTGCTGAACGACCTGGGCCGGGTCGGCAACCGTGAGACCCCGGTCATCCTCAGCGTGCTGGTCCTGGAGGACCTGGCGATGGCGGTGTACCTGCCCATCGTGACGGCCCTGGTCGCCGGGGCGGGTCTGCTGGCCGGCAGCGTCACCCTGGCCGTCGCCCTGGGCGCGGCGGGGCTGGTCCTGTTCGTCGCGGTCCGCTACGGCCGGATCATCTCCCGGTTCGTCTCCAGCGACGACCCCGAGAAGCTCCTGCTGGTGGTGCTGGGTCTGACCATCCTGGTCGCGGGCGTCGCCCAGCAGCTCCAGGTGTCCGCGGCGGTGGGCGCGTTCCTGGTCGGCATCGCGCTGTCCGGGGAGGTCGCGGAGGGCGCGCACACGCTGCTCAGCCCGCTGCGGGACCTGTTCGCCGCGGTCTTCTTCGTCTTCTTCGGGCTGCACACCGACCCGGCGAGCATCCCGCCGGTCCTGCTGCCCGCGCTCGCGCTCGCCGTGCTCACGGCGGCCACGAAGATCGCCACGGGGTACTGGGCGGCCCGGCGGGCCGGCATCTCCGAGAAGGGCCGCTGGCGCGCGGGCGGGGCCCTGGTGGCCCGCGGCGAGTTCTCGATCGTCATCGCGGGCCTGGCGGTCAGCGCGGGCATCGAACCCTCGCTGGGCCCCCTGGCCACGGCCTACGTCCTCATCCTGGTCGTCGTCGGCCCCCTGACGGCACGGTTCACGGAACCGGCGGCCATGTGGTGGCTCGGCCGACGCCGCAAGCCGCAGCCCCTGGAGGCGGCGGAGGAGACGGCGCCCCTGTAGCGGGGCGACCGGGTGCCGCCCCCACGGAGAAGCCGGGCCGGTCTTCTCCGTGGGGGCTCGGGCCCCGTCGGGCCCGGAGGGCCGCCGGGGCCGGCGCCGCGAGAAGAAGGCAGTGGGCGCCCCGCCCCGGCTCGGGAGCCGCAGACGTCCCCGCCCCGCCGACAGACACGCCGAGCGTCCGCACAGCGGCGTGGCGCCGGACGAACCGTGGCATCTGCGGAGCCAGGCGACGCCGCGCCGGACCAGCCTGGCGCTGCGCGGACCGACCAGGTGACGCCCGCGGGCAGAGCCGAGGCTGACCCACTGGGCGCGCCCCGCCATGCCGGGAGGGGCCACGCGCGCCCCGGAGGGCCGGACGCGCCGCCTCAGCCCGGCCCAGGGAAAACCCGGAGCGTCCCGCCACGCCGAGAGACACGCCGTCCGTCGGCTCAGGGACGTGCGCCGGACCAGCACTGGCTCCGGCGGACCGACCAGATGGCGCCCGCCCGGCGGAGCCGAGTCCGCCTCGGGGCGCGCCCCGACATGCCCGGAGGGCGCCACGCGCGCCCCGGAGGGCCGGACGGGCCGCCTCAGCCCGGCCCAGGGAGAAGAACGGGAGTGTCCCCGCCACGCCGAGGACACGGAAACCGTCCACGCAGCGGCGTGGCGTCGGTCAGGTCGCCGGGTGACGCCCCTTGTGCGGACCGGGCGGGTCTCCCGTGGTGGCTCTCACCCCCAGGGAACCCGGAGGAGCCCTGCGAGCCGCCGGAGGGCCCTGCGGGGCCCGGCAGCGCGGAGAGGGAGCCGCGGCGCTGGAGACGCGCCGGGCGGCGGCTCAGGGGCGGGGCTCGGATGCCGTGTCGCCGGGCCAGCCCTGGCGGCGCAGGACACCGGCCACGTCGGGGGCGTCGTAGTGGGCCCCCTTGAGCACCTTGCCGTCGGCACGGCGGGACACGCTGCCGTCGGGCCCGAGCTTGGTCATGTTGGAGCGGTGCACCTCGGCGATCACCGCGTCGAGGTCGATCCCGTGCACGAGCGCCGTGCCGTACGCCACGTAGACGACGTCCGCCAGTTCGTGGGCGAGTCTGTCGAGCGGCCCGGTGACGGAGACCTCGGCCACCTCCGCGGCCTCCTCGGCGAGCAACTCCCCCCGGTGCGCGGCCAGTTGCGGCGACACCTCGGAGGGCGCGGAGCGGGCGTCGAGCCCGAAGGCGTGGTGGAAGGCGCGTACCAGATCGGCGGGCGAGGAGGTCATGACGCGACCCTACCGACCCCGGGACCGCACGCCGCCCCTGGTCAGCAGGGCGCACCGCCTGGCAGGATCGCCCGCATGTCCACGCTGCTCCCCCGTATCGGCAGGCGCCGGGCCCTGACGGGCGCGGGCGCCGCGGTCGTGGTCCTCGGGCTGCTGCTCTGGTGGCTGCTGCCCCTGGGCGAGAAGCCGCCGAGCGGGACGATCACCTTCAGCACGGGCACCGAGGCGGGTGTCTACCACGAGTACGGCGAACGGCTGCGGGCCGAGCTGGCCAAGGACATGCCGGATCTGAAGGTGGAGCTCGACCCCAGCGAGGGATCCCAGGAGAACGTCGAACGGGTGGCGACCGGCAAGGCCGACTTCACCATCGCCGCCGCCGACGCGGTGGAGACCTACGAACTCGCCGATCGGCCGGGCGCCGACCGGCTGCGCGGAGTGGCCCGGCTCTACGACGACTACGTGCAGCTCGTCGTCCCGCCGGACTCCGACATCCACTCCGTAGCCGACCTGCGGGGCAAACGCGTGGCCATAGGGCTGCCCGACTCGGGCGTGCGGCTGATCGCCACCCGCGTCCTGAAGGCGGCCGGCATCGACCCGGAGCAGGACATCACCCCCCGCGAGGACGGCATCAACACCGGCCCCAAGCGGCTGGGCATGGACCTGGACGCGTTCTTCTGGTCGGGCGGGCTGCCCACGCGCGGGCTGAAGGAGATCGCCGAGACCTCCACGTTCCGGTTCGTGCCGATCGAGGAGAAGCTGGTCGCCAAGGTGCACGCGCAGGGCGGCGCCACCCACTACTACCGGTCGACCAACATGCCGGAGTCGGCGTACGAGACCATCCAGAACGGGGCGACGGTCGCCACGATGGCCGTCTCCAATCTGCTGGTGACCCGCGCCGACATGGATCCCCGGCTGACCGAGTGGCTCACCCGGACCGTGCTCGACAGCCGGGACGGCATCGGCGCCCACGTCCACTCCGCCCAGCTCGTCGACGTCCGCACGGCGATCTACACCGACCCACTGCCCCTGCACGAGGGGGCCCGGCGGTTCTACCGCTCGGTCAAGCCCTGAGCGGACCCCGGCTCGGCGGCACTGCGCGGCACCCGCACCGTCACTTTCAGGCCCTGCGGCTCGTGATGGCCGTAGGCGATCGAACCTCCGCCCGCCGAGAGCAGCGCGCGGGAGATGGACAGGCCGAGCCCTGAGCCCTTGACGTTCTGGTGGCGGCCGCTGCGCCAGAAGCGGTCGCCGATCCGGGCCAGCTCCTCGTCGGTCAGTCCCGGACCGAGGTCGGCGACCATGACGGACGCGGTGTCGCCGTTGGACGCCACGGTGACCTCCACGCGCCGCCCGTCCGGGGTGAACTTCACCGCGTTGTCGATCACCGCGTCCAGCGCGGACGACAGCGCCACCGGGTCCACCCAGGCGGTCGTGGGCGGACAGTCGCCCACCAGGTCGACCCCCTTCGCCGTGGCCGTCGGCGACCATGCCGCGACCCGCTCGGCGGCCAGCGCGCCGATGTCGGTGAGCCGGAGGTCGGCCGCGGTGTGCTCGGCGAGCGCCAGGTCGAGCAGGTCGTCCAGGACCTGCGCCAGCCGCTTGCCCTCGGTCTGCACGGAGGCGATCTCCTCGTTGCCCTCGGGCAGTTCCAGGGCGAGCAGTTCGATCCGCAGGAGCAGGGCCGACAGCGGATTGCGCAGTTGGTGCGAGGCGTCGGCGACGAAGGCGCGCTGCTGCTCCAGCACGTCCTCGACGTTGTCCGCCATCTCGTTGAAGGACCGGGCCAGCCGCCGCAGCTCCGGCGGCCCCCCGGCCGCGGCGACCCGGGACTTGAGCCTGCCGCTCGCGATGGCGTGCGTGGTGGCGTCCAGGATCCGCACGGGCCGCAGCACCCAGCCGGTCAGGCGCAGCGCGGCGCCCACGGCCAGCAGCATCGCGGCGACCTCACCGGCGGCGATGACGAGCCAGCCGTGCAGGATCCGTGAGCGCATCCCACCGGTGGGCGAGTCGGTGACGACCACCGCGACGACGTCGCCGTCCCGGACCACCGGTGAGGCGACGACCAGGCGGCCCCGCTGCCAGGGCCACACCTGCCGCGGATCGTGGCTGCGCCTGCTCAGCAGGGCCTCCTCGAAGGCGTCGCGCACCTCGCCGGACCCGGGCAGGAACCAGGTCTCGGGCGCGTTGGCAAGCGGGGTGTCCCCCGGCAGGAAGACACCGGCCCGGATGCCGTAGACGCCGTAGTAGCTCTCCAGCTCGCGGCTGAGGGCGCGGCCCTCGTCGCGCGGCCCCTCGGGGGTGTTCATGGCGGAGCGTGCCATGGCGGCGAAGTAGGCCGTGTCGTCGATGCGGTCGACGACCACCGTCTGCTGCTGGGCCGCGGCCAGGCTGACCGCGAGCGGGATCCCGAGCGCCAGCAGTACGGCCGCCATCAGCACGATGAGCAGCGGGAGGAGTCGAGTGCGCACCCGTACCCGCTAGCCCGCCGGGGCGACGAGCCGGTAGCCGACGCCGCGCACGGTCTCGATCAGGGTCGGCATGCGCAGCTTGGCGCGCAGGGAGGCCACATGGACCTCCAGGGTGCGCCCGGTCCCCTCCCAGCTGGTGCGCCACACCTCGCTGATGATCTGCTCCCGGCGGAAGACCACGCCGGGCCGCTGCGCGAGCAGGGCCAGCAGTTCGAACTCCTTGCGGGTCAGCTGGACGACGGAGCCGTCCACGCTCACCTGCCGGGTGGGCAGCTCGATGTGGACCGGGCCCAGCCGCAGCACGGTGTCCGCCGCGGCCGCCGGGTCCTCGGGGACTGCGCGCCGGCTGACGGCGTGGATCCGGGCGAGCAGCTCGCCGGTGTCGTAGGGCTTGACGACGTAGTCGTCGGCGCCGAGGTTCAGGCCGTGGATGCGCGACCGCACGTCCGAGCGGGCCGTCACCATGATCACCGGGGTGCTGGTGCGCTTGCGGATCTTGCCGCACACCTCGTAGCCGTCCTGGTCGGGCAGGCCCAGGTCGAGCAGGACGACGCCGAAGCCGGCGCCCTCCGGGACCAGCGCCTGGAGCGCCTCCTCGCCGCTGCGGGCGTGCGTGACCTCGAAGCCGTGCCGCGCGAGGACCGCGGAGAGGGCGGCGGCGACGTGGTTGTCGTCCTCGACGAGGAGCAGTCTCATCGCGTCCCCTTCCTGTTCATCGGCCGTACGGGTGGTCCGGCTAAACACGTCACGCGCACGCGCGCGTGCATCAAGGCAGTCACGCTGATGGACGACGACGCCGTCAAGTGGGTTCCGGTTCCCCGGGGCTTGTCGTTATCCAGCCGGTACGCGCCCGGTTCGCAAGTGCTACGACATGTGTCCGATTGCTATCGGATCGTGATGCTCAGATTCCCCTCAGAACTAATGACGCAGGTCGGATACGGTTATTACTGTCCTCCGAAACCGAGGAGGACGGAGCCTGAGAGCGATGACCGAAGTATCGGTGGCCAAGGAGGACGCGGCCGCGACCGGCGACCTGGTCGTTCTGAAGAGCGTCAACAAGCATTTCGGCGCGTTGCACGTGCTCCAGGACATCGACCTGACGATCGCCCGCGGCGAGGTCGTCGTGGTCATCGGGCCCTCCGGGTCCGGGAAGTCCACCCTGTGCCGCACCATCAACCGGCTGGAAACGATCGACTCGGGCGCGATCACGATCGACGGCAAGCCGCTGCCCGCGGAGGGCAAGGAGCTGGCCAGGCTCCGCGCCGACGTCGGCATGGTGTTCCAGTCGTTCAACCTGTTCGCGCACAAGACCGTGCTCGAGAACGTCATGCTGGGCCAGACCAAGGTCCGCAAGACCGACAAGAAGAAGGCCGAGGAGAAGGCCCGCGGCCTGCTCGACCGGGTGGGTGTGGCCAGCCAGGCGGACAAGTACCCCGCCCAGCTCTCCGGCGGCCAGCAGCAGCGTGTGGCCATCGCGCGCGCCCTGGCGATGGACCCCAAGGTCATGCTCTTCGACGAGCCGACCTCGGCCCTCGACCCGGAGATGATCAACGAGGTGCTGGAGGTCATGCAGCAGCTCGCCCGGGACGGCATGACCATGATCGTCGTGACCCATGAGATGGGCTTCGCCCGTTCGGCCGCCAACCGGGTGGTCTTCATGGCGGACGGCCGGATCGTCGAAGAGGCTGTGCCGGACCAGTTCTTCAGCAACCCGCGCAGCGACCGCGCCAAGGACTTCCTGTCCAAGATCCTGCACCACTGACGAACGCGATTCCGCACCCCTGACGAATGCGGTTTCGCAACCCCGACGCATGCGGTTTCGCAACCCCGACGGACGCGGTTCTGCGACCCTGACGACGCAAACCCCGCGCCCCTGACGACGCGAACCCCGCATCCCCGACGACGCGTTTCCGCTTCTCGCCGGCGACGCGACCACGCACCACCGACGTCCTCGACGGACCTGCGTCACCCGCACCGACGGCTCGCACCTCTTCACAGACAAAGGATGTTCACCATGAAGCTCCGCAAGGTCACCGCCGCGGCGGCCGCTGCGCTCGTCCTGTCCCTCACCGCGACCGCCTGTGGCGGCGACGACGACAGCAGCAGCGGGGACACCGGTTCCAGCGGTGGCGGCGACAAGATCAAGGTCGGCATCAAGTACGACCAGCCCGGTCTGGGCCTGAAGACGCCCGACGGTTCCTTCTCCGGCTTCGACGTGGACGTCGCCACCTACGTGGCGAAGGAACTCGGCTACGACGAGAACCAGATCGAGTTCATCGAGACCAAGAGCGCCGACCGCGAGAACGCGCTCGCCCGGGGCGACGTGGACTTCATCGCCGCCACCTACTCGATCACCGACGAGCGCAAGGAGAAGGTCGACTTCGCCGGCCCGTACCTCCTGGCCCACCAGGACCTGCTGGTCAAGGCGGACTCCGACATCGCCGAGGGCACCGACCTCAACGGCAAGAAGCTCTGCTCGGTCACCGGTTCGACCTCGGCGCAGAACGTCAAGGACGAGATCGCCCCGGACGCTCAGCTGAGGGAGTACGGCACGTACTCCGAGTGCATCGCCGGCCTGCAGAGCGGCGCGGTCGACGCGGTCACCACCGACGACTCGATCCTCGCCGGCTTCGCCGCGCAGGACCAGTACAAGGGCAAGTTCAAGCTCGCCGGCCTGAAGCTCAGCAACGAGAACTACGGCATCGGCGTCAAGAAGGGCGACACCGAGACCACGGACAAGATCAACGCCGCGCTGGAGAAGATGGTCAGCGACGGTGCCTGGGAGACGGCCGTCGAGGACAACTTCGGCCCCGCCGAGTACAAGAACGAGCCCGCCCCGAAGATCGGCAACATCGTTCAGTAACGCGGAATCCGCGCCCGCGCCGCCGCCGTCGGCCTGACCCACACGGCGGCGCGGCACGTCAGCACGGGCGGCGTACCGACACGACCGCCGCCCGTGCACCACGTACGCCTCACACCCGGAAGCGCGGGAGATCGTGTTCGACTTTCTTTCTGACTATGACGACCCGAGCCTGCTCGGCGCCTTCTGGGTGACGGTGCAGCTCACCATTTTCTCGGGCATCGGTTCCCTGGTCTGGGGCACCCTGCTGGCGGCCATGCGGGTCAGCCCGGTCCCCTTGATGCGCGGCTTCGCCACCACCTACGTGAACATCGTCCGGAACATCCCCCTGACCGTCATCATCGTCTTCACCTCGCTCGGCCTCGCCGACATCTTCAGGATGACGATGGGCGCGCCCGACGACTTCAAGGCCCAGAGCTTCCGCCTGGCGATCCTCGGTCTGGTCGCGTACACGGCCGCCTTCGTCTGCGAGGCGCTGCGCTCCGGCATCAACACGGTCCCCGTGGGCCAGGCCGAGGCGGCCCGCGCCCTCGGGCTGAGCTTCAGCCAGGTGCTCCGGCTGATCGTCCTGCCACAGGCGTTCCGCGCGGTCATCGGCCCGCTGGCCAACGTGCTGATCGCGCTCACCAAGAACACCACGGTGGCGGCGACCATCGGTGTGGCCGAGGCGGCCCTGCTGATGAAGGAAATGATCGAGAACGAGGCCCAGACGCTCCTCATCGGCGCGATCTTCGCCTTCGGTTTCGTGGTTCTGACCCTGCCCACCGGCCTGTTCCTCGGCTGGCTGAGCAAGCGACTGGCGGTGAAGCGGTGACCTCGGTTCTGTACGACGCGCCCGGCCCCAAGGCCAAACGGCGCAACCTGATCCTCTCGATCGTCTTCGTCGTCCTGCTCGCCCTGCTCGCGTGGTGGGTCTGGCAGGTGATGGACGACAAGGGCCAGCTGGAATGGTCCCTGTGGAAGCCGTTCACCGAGGCCGCGGCATGGACGACGTACCTCCTGCCCGGTCTGGCCAACACCCTCAAGGCCGCGGCGCTGGCCATGGTCATCGCGCTGCCGCTGGGCGCCGTCTTCGGCATCGCCCGGATGTCCGACCACCGCTGGGTGCGCGGCGCGGCCGGCACGGTCGTCGAGTTCTTCCGGGCCATCCCGGTCCTGCTGCTGATGCTGTTCGCGAACGAGTTCTACGCCCGTTCCACCGACGTCAGCAGCGCCGACCGCCCGCTCTACGCGGTCGTCACCGGCCTGGTGCTCTACAACGCCTCGGTCCTCGCCGAGGTCGTCCGGGCCGGCATCCTGGCCCTGCCCAAGGGACAGACGGAGGCCGCCCAGGCGATCGGTCTGCGCAAGGGCCAGACGATGTCCAGCATCCTGCTCCCGCAGGCGGTCACGGCGATGCTTCCGGCGATCGTCAGCCAGCTGGTGGTCATCGTGAAGGACACCGCCCTGGGCGGTGTGATGCTCGGCTTCACCGAGCTGCTGAACTCGCGCGGCACGCTGGCGGCCAACTACGCCAACGTCATCCCGAGCTTCATCGTGGTGGCGGTCATCTTCATCGTCCTCAACTTCATCCTGACCAGCTTCGCCGGCTGGCTGGAGGGCAGGCTGCGGCGCAGCAAGCGCGGCACGGGGGCGGTGCTGGGCGCGGAGGACATGGAGGAGCTGAACCCGGCGGCCACCGGTGGTACTTACGGCACGGGTGCCGGAGGGTCTGTCTGACCCGGAGTCACATCGTTCGCGCGGACGGAGGGCAGTGGCTTGATCGCCACTGCCCTCCGTCACTTGACGCAAGCACCGGCAATGGGTTGCATACGTTCTGTGATCGTGCACCCTGCTCAAACCTCCTGTTCACACGCGTCCCTCTGGGCACCGTCGCGGGCAGGGGGCACCACACCGTGGACCCGGTGATCATCGTCGGAGCGGGGCCCGTCGGGCTCACGCTCGCCCTGGCGCTGGCGCGTCAGGAAGTGCCGTCCGTCGTCCTCGACGAGGGGCCCGGCAAGGACGAACCCCGACCTGCGCGCACCGTCGTACTGCGCGAGGACACCGCCGCCCTGATGGAGCGTCTGACCGGACTGTCCCTCGGGCGGGCCGGCTGCCGACTGGCCGGCTGGCGGTCGATGCGGCGCAAGCAGGTGATGCGCGAGGTCTCCTTCGACCACGCGGCACCCGTGCACGTCGCCCAGCACGTCCTCACCGACGCCCTGCGCGCCGCCCTCGCCGGCGAGCGGCTGGCGCGCGTCACGACGGACAGCCGCCTCGACGGCATCGAGCAGGAGCCCTCCGGCGTCACGGCGCACACCCGTGGCCCCAAGGGCACCTGGTGGCGCGGGAGTTACCTGGTCGGCTGCGACGGCCCCCGCTCCACGGTGCGCAAGCTCCAGGACATCCGCTTCCCCGGCCGCACCGCCGTCGAACGGCACGCGGTCGCCGCACTGCGCGCCGAACTCCCCTGGCCCGACGAGGCGATGCTGCACCGGATGCCGCCGTGGCGTACCTCGGGCCCCTCGGCCGGCGAGGTCACCGCGCGTCCGCTGCCGGAGGACGCCTGGCGGCTGGACTGGCTCCTCCCGCCGGGCAAGGACCTGGTGACGCCGGAGCTGCTGGTGGCCCGCGTCCGGGAGACGCTGGCCGGCTGGACGGGCGGCGCGACCCCGGCGTACGAGCTGCTCGACACGGGGGTCCACACGGTGCACCACCGGCTGGCGCGCCGCTGGCGGGCCGGGCGTGTCTTCCTCGCCGGGGACGCGGCCCATCTGCTCGGCACGCTCGGCACGCACGGCCTCGACGAGGGGCTCAGGGACGCCGACAACCTCGCCTGGAAACTGGCACTGGCCTGGCACCACGGTCCGCACAAGGCACTGCTGGACAGCTACCAGACGGAGCGGCGCGCGATCGTCGCCGCCCGCCTGCGCGCCGCGGACCAGGCACTCCCGCTGCTGCGCGGTGGCGGCGGGCTGCGCGCGTACGTGCCCGGCTCGGCCCGCGGCCATGACGCGCTGCTCGCTGAGGGCCACCTCGGGCGCGGTGCGCTCGGCGCTCCGGGGGCACACACCGATTCACCCCTGGCACCCCGCCACCTGGAGGGCGAGGTCTCCGTCGACACGCCCGTGGGCGCGCCGGTCCGCGATGTGCGGGTGACCGCGGAGGACGGCTCGTTCGTGCAGCTGCGGGAGCGGCTCGGGCGGGGCGCGCTGCTGGTGCTGCTGATCGCGCCGGGCACGGGTGTGTGGGACCGCAAGCACTGGGTGACCGCCGGAATCATGCCCCGGCTGGCGGCGGCGGTGGCGGCGCTGCCGCATCCGGCGGAGCTGCTGGTCGCCGAGAGCTACCCGGGTGCCGCCGCGCACACGGTCCTGCTCGTACGGCCCGACGGCCACCTCGTCACCGCGCTGAACGGAGTGCGCCCGGCGGATCTGTACGCCGCGGCGGAGGCGACGCTGGGCGGACCGGTGGAGGCGGAAGCGGAGGCGGAGGCGACCGCAGGGACGCGCTGAAGAGGGCGCGCTGATGAGGGCGCGCCGAAGAGGGCTCGTCCAAGGGGTCGCGTCCAGGGGGCTCGTCCAAGGGGTTCCGCTGAGCGCCCCCGCGCGCCCTCACCGCGCACCGTCCACATAATGAGGGTGAGTTGACCGGTCCCCACCACCATGGTGTACTCCGGTTCGTGACGTACACCTGTGTGCACCTGTGGCGGAAGGTCCATGTGGACCTGGTCCGCTACGCGGGCTGCATGTGTACCTGTTCCTGCTGAATTCGCATCTCTCCACACCCGCGCGCCCGCCGTCGTGCCGCCGCGCGCTCTCCGCGAACACTCATCAGGACGGTCGAAGTGTCTGTCTCCCCCTCCCCTTCCTCTGTTTCCGCTTCCGTTGTCGCCGCCGCTCCCACGCAGGCGGACCTCCTCGACTTCGTCCGGCGTACGGCCGCCGACACCGAGCTGATCTCCTCCCTCCCGCTCGACCCCGAGGGCCGCACCTGGGTGCGTCTGGAGGGGCCCGCCGGGAGCGAGGCCTGGCTGATCGGCTGGCCGCCCGGGTCGGGCACCGGCTGGCACGACCACGCCGACTCGGTCGGCGCGTTCCTGACGGCGGCCGGCGAGCTGAAGGAGAACTCGCTCGCCGCCCGGCTGCCCACGGACGGCTGGAAGACGCTGGAACTCAGCGAGGACGTGGACCGTGAGCGCCGGCTGCCGGCCGGCAGGGGCCGGTCCTTCGGCCACCACCATGTCCACGAGGTCCTCAACGAGTCACCCGACCACCACGCGATCTCCGTCCACGCCTACTACCCGCCGCTCCCCCGCATCCGCCGGTACAGCCGTACCGGACCCGTGCTGCGCCTGGAGCAGGTGGAGCGCCCGGAGGACTGGCAGTGAGCGGCTCCGACGAACGTCCGGTCGGCATCGACGAGTTGCTGGAGCGGGTACGGGCGGGCTACGTGCGTATCACCGCGCGCGAGGCCCACGAAGCCGCGCTGAGCGGGGAGGCGCTGCTGGTGGACATCCGGTACGCGGCCCTGCGCGAGCGGGACGGGCTGATCCCCGGCGCCCTGGTGGTGGAGCGCAACGAGCTGGAGTGGCGGATGGATCCGCGGGGCAGCCACCGGGTGCCGGAGGCGAGCGGCCACGACCTTCGCGTGGTGGTCGTCTGCAACGAGGGGTACGCGTCCAGTCTGGCGGCCGAGTCCCTGCACCGGCTGGGTCTGCGCCGGGCGACCGATCTGGTCGGCGGATTCCAGGCGTGGCGCACGGCGGGACTACCGGTGACCGGCGCCGAACCCGGATCGGCCACGAAGTCCGGATCGGCCACGAAGTCCGGCTCGGAGTCGGACTCCGGCTCGGGTCCCGCCTCGGAATAGTTCCGGCTCGGGTTCCGGCTCGGCCGCCTGACCAGCGCCGGCTCGGCCCGCGCCGCGCCACCCCCGCTCGGCCTACTCCGCGTTCGCCGGGCAGTAGAGCGGAGCGGTGTCCGCGTTGTCGGCGGTCACCAGGCGCACCGGGGTGTGGGCGATCCGGTCGGCGCCCCAGTCGCGCAGCAGGGCGATGGTGTTGGTCACCGCCAGTTCGCCGGTGTCGGCCGCCGAGTTGGCGACGGTCGCGGCGAAGCGGCCGTCCTTGAGGGCGGCGAGCCCCTCGTCGGTGCCGTTGACGGTGACGATCCTGACGGCGTCCCCACCACCCTCGTCGAGCGCCTCCCGGACGGCGAAGGCCATCGCCTCGTTGGCCACGAAGGCGTAGTCGAGGTCGGGACGGTCCCGGATCATCTCCGCGGCGACCTGCCGTGCCTTGTCGGGGTCGAACATGCCGGGCTCGTTCACGACGACCTCCGCGTTCGAGGGCAGCCCGGACTCGAAACCGCCCACCAGGAGGTCCGAGGCGGCTCCCGGCGCCCCCGCGACGATGCCGACCTGGACCTCCTCGCCCTCGGCGTCCTTCTCGATCCAGTCGGCGTCCAGTCGGCCGACCTGCTCCAGGTCCACGACGACGGCGCCGAGGATGTCGCTGGTGTCGTCGGGGACGACGGAGGTGAGGAAGACGGGGACGTCGGCGGTCTTCGCCTTGGCGATGTCGTCGCGCAGTGCCTCCACGTCCACCGTCTGCACGATGATCGCGTCCACCCCGCGGGCGATCATGTCCTCGATGTTGGCCAGTTCGTTCGCGGCGTCCTGACCGGAGTTGGCGATGTGGACGTCGGCGAGGTTGTTGCGCGCGGTGTCGTCGACGGCCGCTTCCAGACACTTGTGGAACGGCGAGGTGCCGCCGTTGACGAACCCGAGCGTGAGCGGGCCGTCGCTCTTCTTCTGGGTCTCGGGCTGGAGCAGTCCACAGCCGCTGAGGATCAGACTGCAACCGAGGAGGGACACGGCCAGCGGTCTGCCGCGACGGACGGAGCAAGGCATGGCGGGCTGCCTTTCGGGGCGCACGGAGGAGGCCTCCGCAGGGAGGCGTGAGGGTCAACTCGTCGGTGGGGACACAGACTTGAAGCCCACCCAGGCTCGGACGTCCGCGCGACGACGGCAGACGGTACAGCCACCCGGAGCACACCCGACCCTCCCGGGAACGCAAGGTAAGCCTGCGGCGCATGCATCCCACGGGGCTCCCGCGTACCGCGTCAGTACCCCTCGCCCTCCAGGAACTCCGTGTCCTCCCCCTCCGCCTCCAGCGCCTGTCGGACCACCCGCAGCGCCATTCCCTCGGGGTACCCCTTGCGGGCGAGCATCCCGGCGAGGCGGCGCAGCCGCTTGTCGCGATCGAGACCCCGGGTGGACCGGAGCTTGCGGTCGACGAGTTCGCGGGCCGTCGCCTCCTCCTGCTCGGAGTCGAGCTGTCCGACGGCCGCGTCGATCAGCGAGGAGTCGACGCCCTTGGTCCGCAGTTCACGTGCGAGCGCACGGCGGGCCAGCCCCCGCCCGTGGTGCCGGGACTCCACCCAGGCGTCCGCGAACGCGCTGTCGTCGATCAGTCCGGCCTCCTCGAACCGCGACAGCACCTGCTCCGCGGCATCGTCGGGAATCTCCCGCTTGCGCAGTGCGTCGGCGAGCTGTTTGCGGGTGCGCGGAGTCCCGGTGAGCAGGCGCAGGCAGATCGCCCGTGCCCGCTCCACCGGGTCCCCGGGGAGCTCCCCCTTCTCGGCCCTCGACGAGGAAGAGGTGCCTCCGTCCTCACCGGACGGTTCTTCGCGACCGCGCCGGCGACGCCCCCGGGCGCCGCCCGCGCCACGGGCCCCGCCGACTCTCCGGCGCGAACCGCCGGCAAGCCCCTCGGCCTCGGGCTCAGGACCACGGTCCCCCCAAGGCCCGTCACCGTACGGCCCGTCCGTCTGCGGGCCGGTGGTGTCGCCGTACGGCCCGTAGTCGCCGTCATCGACGCCGAAGCCGTACGGTCCGTCATCGCCGTACTCGCCGCCCACCCCGGTGGGACCGCCGACGCCTCTCCCGTCCCGCGCCCTCGGCGGTTCGGGAGCGGCGTACTCGGCCCAGTCGGTTCGTCGTGTCATGGGTCAGCTCTTGGCGGCGGCGGCCTTCTTGGCGGTCTTCGCCGCGGCCGGAGCGGGCACCGACTTGGCTGCCTCGTCGGTGGCGGCGGAGCCCGCGGCGTCCGCACCCGGCTCGGCGGCCGGCTCCTGGGGACGCACGCCGACGCCCAGCTTCTCCTTGATCTTTTTCTCGATCTCGTTCGCCAGGTCGGGGTTGTCCTTGAGGAAGTTGCGCGCGTTCTCCTTGCCCTGGCCGAGCTGGTCGCCCTCGTACGTGTACCAGGCGCCGGCCTTGCGGACGAAGCCGTGCTCCACGCCCATGTCGATCAGGCCGCCCTCGCGGCTGATGCCGTGGCCGTAGAGGATGTCGAACTCGGCCTGCTTGAAGGGCGGCGCGACCTTGTTCTTGACGACCTTGCAGCGGGTGCGGTTGCCGACCGCGTCGGTGCCGTCCTTGAGGGTCTCGATGCGGCGGATGTCGATACGCACCGAGGCGTAGAACTTCAGCGCCCGGCCACCGGTCGTGGTCTCCGGCGAGCCGAACATCACGCCGATCTTCTCGCGGAGCTGGTTGATGAAGATCGCGGTGGTCTTGGACTGGTTGAGCGCGCTGGTGATCTTCCGCAGCGCCTGGCTCATCAGACGGGCCTGGAGGCCGACGTGGCTGTCGCCCATCTCGCCCTCGATCTCCGCGCGCGGGACGAGCGCGGCGACGGAGTCGATGACGATGAGGTCGAGGGCGCCGGAGCGGACCAGCATGTCCACGATCTCCAGGGCCTGCTCACCGTTGTCCGGCTGGGACAGGATGAGGTTGTCGATGTCGACGCCGAGCTTCTTGGCGTACTCGGGGTCGAGGGCGTGCTCGGCGTCCACGAAGGCGACCTGGCCGCCGGCCTTCTGCGCGTTCGCCACCGCGTGCAGGGTCAGGGTCGTCTTACCGGAGGATTCCGGTCCGTAGATCTCGACGACACGGCCGCGCGGCAGGCCGCCGACGCCGAGGGCCACGTCGAGCGCGGTCGAGCCGGTCGGGATGACCTCGATGGGCTCCATCGACCGCTCGCCCATGCGCATGACCGCGCCCTTGCCGAATTGCCGTTCAATCTGTGCGAGTGCGGCATCCAGGGCCTTCTCGCGGTCGGTTCCTGCCATGGGTTCCACCCGATTTGCTTGAGTCGATCGCTTCACGTCAAAGACGCTAACGCCTGCCACTGACAATGCGCCCCGACGCCCGCCCGGCCTGTGGATAACTGGGGTGCACATCGCATCAAAAAGCGCCAAAACACCCACCGAAACCCTTGCCGGAGCTTCCATAAGAATGGATGTTCGATTTTGGTGTCAAGCGCACCACGCGGTACTCGGCGCACCACGCGGAACCCCTGTGCGCCCGGCCCCCTGCGTCTAGGGTGCAGCTATGACCATCGAGGTTCGCCCGGCGTCGGTCTTCGAGGACGTCAAGGCCGTCGTCGGCCCGAAGTCACCCACCGCGAACGTCTGCTGGTGTCTGAGTTACCGGATCCCGTCCAAGCTCAACAACGAGCTGCGCGGCCCGGACCGCGGTGAGTACGTCGCCGGCCTGTGCCGCTCCGACCCGCCTCCCGGGGTGGTCGCCTACGACGGCGACGTGCCGGTCGGCTGGGCGGCGGTGGCTCCGCGCACGGACACCTCCTTCGCCCGCAACCGCAAGATCCCGCACGTCGACGACCTGCCGGTGTGGTCCCTGTGGTGCGTCCGGGTCCGCCCCGGCCACCGCAAGCAGGGCATCTCCCACGCCCTCATCGCGGGCGCGGTGGAATTCGCCCGCGACCACGGCGCCCCGGCCGTGGAGGCGTACCCCCTCGACAACGGCGACGCCCGGGTCGACCTCACGATGGCGTACGCCGGGCTGCGTGCGAACTTCGAGCGCGCCGGGTTCGTGAAGGCCGCCGACACCACCTCGGTGCTGGCCGGCCATCCCAGGATCCTGATGCGGCTCGACCTGGGCTGATGCGGCTCGACCTGGGCTGATGCGGCTCGACCTGGGCTGATGCGGCTCGACCTGCCGAGGGGGCCGAGGGGTCAGCCCTTGTCCTCCTCGGCAAAGGAGCCGCCCTCCGCGGACGCGTCACGCTCCCCCGCGGAACCCATCCCCACGGAACCCGCCCCCACGGAGCCCGTCCCCACGGCACGCTCCCGCGCCGCCCGCGCCCACAGCAGACGCCCGAGGAGTCCGGGACCGGTCTGCCGGGCCCGGTGCCCGTGCACTCGCGGATCGTCCGTGACGTCGTAGCGCTTCACGTACGCGCCCAGGAACCCCTGGAGCGTGGCCACCACCGGGATGGCGATCAGCGCGCCCACCGCGCCGAGGAGCGCGGTACCGGCGATCACGGAGCCGAAGGCCACCGCGGGGTGCACCTCGACCGTCCTCGCGGTCAGCTTGGGCTGGAGCACATAGTTCTCGAACTGCTGGTAGATCACCACGAAGATCAGCACCCACAGCGCGTACCAGGGGTTGACCGTGAAGGCGATCAGCATGGGCAGGGCACCCGCGAGATAGGTGCCGATGGTGGGGATGAACTGCGAGACCAGGCCCACCCAGACGGCGAGCACGGGCGCGTACGGTACGCCCAGGAACTCCAGCAGGATGTAGTGGGCCATGCCGGAGATCAGCGCCATCAGACCACGCGAGTACAGGTAGCCGCCGGTCTTGCGCACCGCGATCTCCCAGGCGCGCAGCACCTCGGCCTGCCTGGCGGGGGGCAGGACGGAGCACAGGGCGCGGCGCAGCCGGGGGCCGTCGGCGGCGAAGTAGAACGAGAACAGCGTGACCGTCAGCAGTTGGAAGAGGCCGCCGATCACCTGGGCGGAGACGTCGAGGACACCGGTGGCGCTGTTCTGCACGTAGTTGCGCAGCCAGTCGGAGCGCAGCAGACCCTCCTGGATGTCCACCCGTCTCAGATCGGTCTGGAAGTGGGTGTTGATCCAGTTGATCACGGAGTCCAGGTAGTCCGGGAACCCCTCGACCATCGTGATGATCTGGCCCGCGAGCATCGAGCCGAGCAGGGTGACGAAGCCGGCGGAGACCACCATCACACCGAGGAACACCAGGCCCGTGGCCAGCCCCCTGCGCATCCCCCGGGCGGCCATCCAGCTCACCGCGGGTTCGATCGCCAGCGCCAGGAAGAACGCGATCAGGATGTTGACCAGCAGCCCGGTGAGCTGGTGGAAGGCCCAGCTGCCGAGCTGGAAGGCACCGAAGAGCGCGAGTGCGAGCACCATGGCGCGCGGCAGCCAGCGCGGCATGCGGGCCGGGGGCCGCGCGGCGACGCCGTCGGCCGGAGGGCCGGCCGGCGTCGTGCCGGAGGAGGAGGGCTGGGGAGCGAGCTGTTCGGTGTCGTCAGTGGGTGCCACGGAGCAAGTCTCGCCCACGCCACCGACAACCGGATGCCGTCCCTCGATCTTCGTGACCTGTCAGCGCTGTTCCTGTGGCACGTTCATGACGTGGCAGACCACTCGCCACACGTCCTTGGCCTCCCAGCCGGCGTCCAGTGCCTGGTGGACGGTACGCCCGCCGAGCTCCGTCATCACGTGATCGTGCGCGAACGTCTCGGCGTAGCCCGTACCGAAGTGCTCCGCCATGCGCTCCCAGAAGACCGTCAACCTCATGACGTAAGTATCCCGCCCCTGGGGGTGGGCCCGAGCCGGGACCCCTCACCGAGGGGGCTTTCCGGCCTACGGTCTGACGCATGGCCGAAACCGGAGCTTCCCCACTCCCCCCGACGCCCCCGGCGCGCTCCCCGCTCTTCCGCGCCGAGCAGTTCGTGTGGCTCACCGCGCGCGTACTGGAACAGCGCCTGTTCGCACACCACTTCCTGCACGGCGGCACCGACCCGGTGGAGACCGCGCTGGACGCCTACCGCAACGACGACGGCGGCTACGGTCACGGGCTGGAGCCCGATCTGCGCGGCCCGGTCAGCCAGCCGCTGCACACCGCGCACGCGCTGCGGGTGCTGGACGCCGTCGGCCGCTGCGGCGGGCAGCGGGTGGAGCGCGTATGCCGCTATCTGACCTCGGTCTCCACCGCGGACGGCGCCCTGCCGGTGGTCCGTCCCAGCCAGCGCGGTTATCCCTCGGCGCCGTTCGTGCCGGTCGTGGACGACCCGCCGAGCGAACTGCTGGCCACCGGACCGGTGGTCGGGGTGCTGCACCGCAACGAGGTGTGGCACGCCTGGCTGTTCCGGGCCACGGACTTCTGCTGGCAGGCGGTGGACGCGCTGGAGAAGTCCCACCCGTACGAGATCGAGGCCGCGGTCGCGTTCCTGGACCACGCTCCGGACCGCCCGCGCGCGGAGGCCGCCGCGGACCGGCTCGGCCGCCTGATGCGCGCGCAGCGACTCGCCGCGCTGGACCCCGGCGACCTGGGCGCGTACCCGGTCGCACCCGGCTACGCGCCCACCGAGCACCACTTCCCGCACGACTACGCCAGGACCCCGCACTCGCTGGCACGCGCGTGGTTCACCGACGACGAGATGGCCCGATCGCTGGACTTCCTGGCCGCGGGGCAGCAGGAGGACGGCGGCTGGCCGATCCGCTGGCGCCAGTGGTCCCCCGGCCCCGCGCTGGAGGCCCGTCCGATGGTCACGATCGACGCCCTGCACACCCTGAGGGCGTACGGCCGGGCCATCGGCTGAGCGGTCGGCCGCCCCGCGCGCCCTGTACCCCCGCCGTCGGCCGCCCCGCGCGCCCCGTACCCCCGCCGTCAGCCGCCCAGCGCCCGCACCCCCGCCGTCACCACCACGGCCGCCGCGACGACCAGCAGGAAGGGAGCACGCAGCACCAGTGCCACCGCGGCCGCGGCGAGTCCGGCCGCCCTCGCGTCCAGCGTCAGCACCCGCCCGTCGGCGAAGGTCTGCTGAGCGGTGAGCGCGGCGAGGAGCGCCACGGGCAGCAGCGCGGCGAGCCGACGGACCAGGGGCCGTTCCAGGACGCCGGCGGGCACCAGGAGCCCGGCGAGCTTGACGGCGTAGCAGCCGACGACGGTCAGGCCGACGGCGATCCAGATGTTCACCGGTCCTCCCCGCGCTTCCCGCGCCGGCCCTCGGCCCACAGCACCGTCGGCGCGGCGAGCGCCGCGACCAGGACCGGCACTCCGGCGGGCAGGACGGGCAACAGCCCGAGCCCCAGGAGGACCGCACCACCGGCCACGGCGCGTTCGGTCGTGGTCTTCAGCATGGGCGCGAGCAGCGCCAGGAAGACGGCGGGCCCGGCCGCGTCGAGGCCCCAGGCGTCGGTGTCCCCGATGGCCTCGGCGCCGAGCGCCCCGGCCAGCGTGGTGAGGTTCCACAGCGCGTACAGGCTGAGCCCGGTCACCACGAAGCCGATCCGCGCGGCGCGCCGGGTGGGCTGCGCGAGCGCGACCGCGGCCGTCTCGTCGATGACCCACTGGGCGGCGAACGGCCGCACCGCGCGCGGGAGGGCGAGCACCTGTGACAGACGCAGCCCGTAGAACGCGTTGCGCACACCGAGGAAGAAGGCTCCGGCGGCCGCCGCGAAGGCCCCGCCCCCGGCGGCCAGCGCCCCGACGAGCGCGAACTGGGAGGCGCCGGTGAAGACCAGGAGGCTGAGCGCGCAGGTCTGCCACAGCGTGAGCCCGCTGCCGGCCGAGGTCACCCCGAAGGCGAACCCCGACAGTCCTACCGCGACGCCCACCCCCAGCCCGTCGCGGACGACGGCGGAGTCCGGCTTGCCCTCGCCGTCCCGTGTCTTGGTGAGTGTTGTGTCTGTCACGGCTCCGACGGTAGGAGCAGCCGCCCGGCCAGGTCTTGTACGTTCTTGCGCTCACGCCGGTAGGCGCCCGGGGGTACCCCCACGATCCGGGTGAAGTGCCGGTTCAGGTGGGGCTGGTCGGCGAAGCCCACGGCGAGGGCGGCCTCGGCCGGTGTCACGCCGGCGTCCAGCAGGTCGCGGGCACGCCGTACCCGGGCGTCCGTCAGCCAGGTGTGCGGCGGCATCCCGTAGGCGTCCCGGAAGGCCCTCAGCAGGGCGAACGGGCTGGTCCCCAGTTCCGCGGCGAGGCGCTCCAGCGTGGGCGGCCCGGCCATCCGCTCCTGGAGCACCGCACGCGCGCGTGCCGCGAGCCGGGCCCCCGCCGTGCGGATCTCGCGCTGCGGCAGCGTCCCGCCGTTCAGCCGGAGCAGCCTCGTCACGGCGACCCGCAGCAGCGTGTCGGCGGCCAGGGCGTTGCCCTCGTCGGCGGCGCGCAGCACTTGGTGGACCAGGGACACCGTGTAGGGGTCGTCCAGCACCGGGGAGACGAATCCGGGGGTGCCGCGGATCGACGTGGTCTCGGCCGCGATCTCGGCCACGACCTCGGGGGACGGGTACACGGCTCCGTACCGCCAGCCCTCCGGCACCCCGGCCCGGCCGGTGTGCGGGGTGTCGGGATTGACCAGCGCGAGCGCCCCGGCCCCGGCGTACTGGTCGGAACCGCGGTGGTGGAAGACCTCGACGCCGTCGGCGATGGCGGCGATCACGAAGTTCTCGTGGGTGTGGCGGACGAAGGTCTTGCGTATGTACCGGGCACGCAGGAGGTCGACACCGGGCAGTTCCGCGTACCGCCAGTGCCGTGCCCGCTCGCCCGAACCCGCCATGCCCCCATTCTCACCGCACCCCGACCGGCCGCGCAGCCGCCCCGTTCGCGCAGGTCGGGGCGATTGTCAGTGGCCGGGTGCAGGATGGACGCATGGTCAGCTCCGCCCACAAGGCCCTGGACGGCTTCTCCCCCGCGACCCGCGGCTGGTTCACGGGGGCCTTCTCCGCGCCCACCGCGGCCCAGGCGGGCGCGTGGCAGGCCATCGCCGAGGGCTCGGACGTGCTGGTGGTGGCCCCGACCGGCTCCGGCAAGACCCTCGCCGCGTTCCTGGCCGCCCTGGACCAGCTGGCGTCGACGCCGCCGCCCGCCGACCCGAGGAAGCGCTGCCGGGTGCTGTACGTCTCGCCGCTGAAGGCCCTCGCGGTGGACGTCGAGCGCAATCTGCGCTCCCCGCTGACCGGTATCCGGCAGGAGTCCGTCCGGCTGGGGCTGCCCGAGCCGGAGGTCAAGGTCGGCATCCGCTCCGGCGACACCCCCGCCGCCGAGCGCCGCGCGCTGTCCACCCGGCCGCCGGACATCCTGATCACCACGCCCGAGTCCCTGTTCCTGATGCTGACCTCGGCCACCCGCGAGGCGCTGACCGGCATCGACACGGTGATCCTGGACGAGGTGCACGCGGTGGCGGGCACCAAGCGCGGCGCCCACCTCGCGCTGTCCCTGGAGCGGCTGGACGAGCTGCTGCCCCGTCCGGCCCGCCGGATCGGGCTGTCCGCCACGGTCCGCCCGGTCGACGAGATCGCCCGCTATCTCTCCCCGCGCGGCAAGGTGGAGATCGTGCAGCCGCGGTCGGGCAAGGAGTTCGACCTCTCGGTGGTGGTCCCGGTCGAGGACCTGGGCGAGCTGGGCGGCTCCCCGGTGGCCGACGGCAACGAGGGCGCGGAACGCCCGTCGATCTGGCCGCACGTCGAGGAACGGATCACCGACCTCGTCCAGTCGCACCGCTCCACCATCGTCTTCGCCAACTCCCGCCGTCTGGCGGAGCGCCTGTGCAACCGCCTCAACGAAATCGCGTACGAGCGGGCCACCGGTGTGCCGCTGGACGAGCACCACTCCCCCGCCGAGCTGATGGGCGGCTCCGGGGCCGCCCAGGGCGCCCCGCCCGTCATCGCCCGCGCGCACCACGGCTCGGTCTCCAAGGAGCAGCGCGCGCTGGTCGAGGAGGACCTGAAGGCGGGCCGGCTGCCCGCCGTCGTCGCGACGTCCAGTCTCGAACTGGGCATCGACATGGGCGCAGTGGACCTGGTCGTCCAGGTGGAGTCCCCGCCGTCGGTGGCCTCCGGTCTCCAGCGCGTGGGCCGCGCGGGACACCAGGTGGGCGCCGTCTCCACGGGCGTGGTCTTCCCGAAGTACCGCGGTGACCTGGTCCAGGCGGCCGTGGTCACCGAGCGGATGCGGATCGGCGCGATCGAGTCGCTGCGGGTTCCGGCCAATCCGCTGGACGTGCTGGCCCAGCAGGTCGTCGCCATGACCTCGATGGACACCTGGCAGTTCGACGACCTGCTCGCGGCGGTCCGCCGGGCCGCGCCCTTCGCCTCGCTGCCCGAGTCGGCGTTCACCGCCGTCCTGGACATGCTCGCGGGGCGCTACCCCTCGGACGCCTTCGCCGAGCTGCGCCCGCGCGTGGTCTGGGACCGCGTGGCCGGGACGATCACCGGCCGGCCCGGCGCCCAGCGCCTCGCCGTGACCTCCGGCGGCACCATCCCCGACCGGGGACTGTTCGGGGTGTTCCTCGCCGGGTCCGACCCCAAGAAGGGCGGCGGCCGGGTCGGCGAGCTCGACGAGGAGATGGTCTACGAGTCACGGGTGGGCGATGTCTTCACCCTGGGCACCAGCTCCTGGCGCATCGAGGACATCACCCGCGACCGGGTCCTGGTCTCGCCCGCGCCCGGGGTGCCCGGCCGGCTGCCCTTCTGGAAGGGCGACCAGCTCGGCCGCCCGCTGGAACTGGGCCGCGCGGTGGGCGCGTTCCTGCGCGAGGTCGGCTCACTGAGCAAGGAGGACGCCCGGCTGCGCCTGCTCGCGGCGGGCCTGGACGCCTGGGCGGCGGACAACGTCCTGTCGTACCTGGACGAACAGCGTGAGGCGTGCGGTCACATCCCCGACGACCGCACGATCGTGGTCGAGCGCTTCCGTGACGAGCTCGGCGACTGGCGGGTCGTCGTGCACTCCCCCTTCGGCGCCCAGGTGCACGCCCCCTGGGCGCTCGCGCTCGGCGCGAAGCTCTCCGAGCGGTACGGCATGGACGCACAGGTGATGCACGCCGACGACGGCATCGTGCTGCGCCTGCCGGACGCCGATCTGATGGGCCTGGACCTGCTCGACCAGGAGCCCCGCAAAGCGGGCACCGAGTTCGACGCCGACCAGGCTCCGGTGGGCGCCGCTGACGTCGTCTTCGACAAGGGCGACGTCGATCAGATCGTCACCGACCAGGTCGGCGGCTCCGCGCTGTTCGCCTCCCGCTTCCGGGAGTGCGCCGCGCGTGCCCTGCTCCTGCCGCGCCGCAACCCCGGCAAGCGCACCCCGCTGTGGCAGCAGCGCCAGCGGGCGGCGCAGCTCCTCCAGGTGGCGAGCGAGTTCGGCTCGTTCCCGATCGTGCTGGAGGCGGTCCGCGAATGCCTTCAGGACGTCTTCGACGTACCCGGACTCACCGAGCTGATGGGCGACCTGGAGTCCCGGAAGGTGCGCCTGGTCGAGATCACCACCCCCGAACCCTCCCCCTTCGCCCGCTCCCTGCTGTTCGGCTACGTCGCCCAGTTCCTCTACGAGGGCGACTCACCGCTCGCCGAGCGCCGCGCCGCCGCGCTCTCCCTGGACTCCCGGCTGCTGGCGGAGCTGCTCGGCCAGGCGGAACTGCGCGAGCTGCTCGACGCCGAGGTGCTGGCCGAGCTGGAGCGGGAACTGCGGTGGCTCACCGAGGACCGGCGGATCAAGGACACCGAGGGCGTCGCGGACCTGCTGCGGCTGCTCGGCCCGCTGACCGACGCCGAACTGGCCGAGCGGGGCGCGGATCCGCAGTGGGCGCCGGAACTCGCCGCGGCCCGCCGCGCCATCCGGGTCCGTGTCGCCGGCACCGACCACTGGGCGGCGATCGAGGACGCGGGCCGCCTGCGCGACGCGCTGGGCACCGCGCTGCCCGTCGGCGTGCCCGAGGCGTTCACGGAACCGGTGAAGGACCCGCTCGGCGACCTCCTCGCCCGCTACGCCCGCACCCACGGCCCCTTCACCTCGGTCACCGCGGCGGCCCGCTTCGGCCTGGGCACCGCGGTCACGGAGGGCGCGCTCCAGCGGCTCGCGGCGTCGGGCCGGGTCGTGCAGGGCGAGTTCCATCCCGCCGGGATCGGTCAGGAGTGGTGCGACGCGACCGTCCTGCGGCGCCTGCGGCGACGCTCGCTCGCCGCGCTGCGGCACGAGCTGGAGCCGGTGCCGCCGGCCGCGCTGGCCCAGTTCCTCCCGCAGTGGCAGCACATCGGCAAGGGGCACGGACTGCGTGGCATCGACGGACTGGTGCGCGCCGTCGAGCAGTTGCAGGGTGCCTCGGTGCCCGCCTCCGCGCTGGAGAAGCTCGTCCTGCCGTCCCGGGTGCAGAACTACAGCCCCGCCCTGCTCGACGAACTGACCTCCGCGGGAGAGGTGGTGTGGGCGGGGGCCGGCGCCCTGCCCGGCAAGGACGGCTGGGTCTCCCTCTACATGGCGGACGCGGCGCCCCTGCTGCTGCCCGCGCCCCATCCGCTGGAGCTGACCGCGCTCCACCAGTCGGTCCTGGACGCGCTGTCCGGGGGCTACGGCCTGTTCTTCCGGCAGATCGCCGACCAGGTCCGCGCCACCACGCACCCCGAGGCCACCGACCCGCAGCTGGCCGACGCCCTCTGGGACCTGTCCTGGTCGGGCCGGCTGACCAACGACACACTGGCCCCGATGCGCTCCCTGCTGGGTTCCGGCCGGACCGCCGGTGCCACGGCCCACCGCGCCCGGCGCACGGTCCCGCGCGGGCGATACGGCTCGCTCACGGCCGCCGCCCGCCCGGCCTCCCGTTCCGGCCCGCCGACGGTGGCGGGGCGCTGGTCCCTGCTCCCGGCGCACGAGTCCGACCCGACCGTGCGCGCGCACGCCCTGGCCCGCACCCTCCTCGACCGGCACGGCGTGGTGACCCGGGGCGCGGTCTCCGCGGAAGGCGTGGAGGGCGGCTTCTCCGCGACGTACCGGATTCTGTCCGTGTTCGAGGAGAGCGGTCAGGCGCGGCGCGGCTATGTGGTGGAGGGGCTCGGCGCGGCGCAGTTCGCGATGGACGGTGCCGTGGACCGGCTGCGCGCGGTGGCCAATGCCCGCGACCGCGGCGAGGCTCTGCCCGCCTCGGCACTCCCGGCGGGGTCCTTCCCGGCCGGGTCCTTCCCGAACGCGGCGTTCCCGGACGCCACCCTCCCGCCGGACGCCTTCACCGACCACGCGTTCAACGACCAGGTTTTCACCGACCACGGCTTCGCCACGGGTCTCGGCGAGGGCTTCGAGGACGCGGCCCCGCACCCGCCCGCCCGACCCGACGAGTACGTCTCGCCCCGCGACTTCCGCTCCCCGGCACGCCCGCCCCGCTCCGCCCCGGACTCCCGGGCGGTGGTCCTCGCCGCCGCGGACCCGGCGAACGCGTACGGCGCCGCCCTGTCCTGGCCGGAGCCCCCGACGGGCGCGGGCCACAAGCCGGGCCGCAAGGCGGGCTCGCTGGTGGTCCTGGTCGACGGCGAACTGACCCTCTACATGGAACGCGGCGGCAAGACCCTGCTGGCCTGGCCCACCGCCCCGGACGACTCCCCCGCGGACGACCCCCGGCTGCCCGCCGCCGCCGAGGCCCTCGCCGCGGCCGCCCGCGCCGGCGCGCTGGGCACGGTCACCGTGGAACGGATCAACGGCAGCCCGGCGCTCACCTCCCCCACCGGCACACTCCTGGAAGGCGCCGGTTTCGTCGCCACCCCCCGCGGCCTGCGCCTGCGCGCCTGAACCCGGCCCCCGTGACAGGAACCCCCAGGAGCACCCCCCCATGCCACCCTTGACCCATGCCCGAAGGTGACACGGTCTGGCAGGCCGCGAAACGCCTGCGCACAGCCCTCGCGGGCACCACCCTGACCCGCAGCGACTTCCGGGTGCCCAAGTTCGCCACGGCCGACCTCAGCCGCCGCACCGTCCTGGACGTCACCGCGCGCGGCAAGCACCTCCTCACCCGCGTCGAGGGCGGCCTGACCGTGCACTCGCACCTCGGTATGGAGGGCTCCTGGCGGATCTACGCCGCCGGGCAGCGCTGGACGGGCGGCCCCGCCCACCAGATCCGCGCGATCCTCGCCACCGCCGACCTGGCGGCCGTCGGCTACCGCCTCCCGGTCCTCGAACTGCTGCGCACCAGCGAGGAGTCCCGCGCCGTGGGCCACCTCGGCCCCGACCTCCTGGGCCCGGACTGGAACCCGGAGCAGGCCCTCGCCAACCTGCTCGCCGACCCCGGCCGCGCCCTGGGCGAGGCCCTCCTGGACCAGCGCAACCTCGCCGGCATCGGCAACATCTACAAGAGCGAGCTGTGCTTCCTCCTGGGCGTGACCCCCTGGCTCCCCGTCGGCGCCCTCCCGCCCGAGCGCGCGTCCCTGCTCCCCGTCCTCGCCAAGAAGCTCCTCGAAGCCAACCGGGAGCGCCCGGCGCGCAGCACCACGGGCCTGCGCGGCCAGGACCTCTTCGTCTACGGCCGGGCCCCGCGCCCCTGTCTGCGCTGCCGCACCCCGATCCGCACCGCCCAGCAGGGCGACGGCTCCCGCGAACGCCCCACGTACTGGTGCCCGAGCTGCCAGAGCGGCCCGTCCCCCGCACCGGGCCGCAACCGCCGCCCCGCCAATTGACGGACCGTCAGACATGCTCGTACGGTCCCTCCATGGCCGTCAGCGCGTACGACCTCACCGGACGCACCGCCTTCGTCACCGGAGCCGCCGGCGGCATCGGCCGCGCCTCGGCCGTGCTGCTCGCGGCGGCCGGAGCCACCGTGCACTGCGCGGACCGCGACCCGCGCGGGCTGCACGACACGGCGACCCGGATCAAGGACGAGGGCGGCACCGCCCACCTCCATCACCTCGACGTCACGGACCGGGCCGGCCTCCAGGAGGCGGTCGCCTCCTGCGCCCGCCTCGACGTGATGGCCGCGATCGCCGGGATCATGCACAGCAGCCCGGTCCTGGAGACGACGGACGAGGACCTCGACCGCGTCCTGAGCGTCAACTTCAAGGGGGTCCTCCACGCCTGCCAGGAGGCAGCCCGGCTGATGCTCGCCCAGCGCGTCCGGGGCAGCATTGTCACCATGGCCTCGGGCGCCGTCGACACCGGCGCCCCCGGGCTGCTCTGCTACGGCGCGGCCAAGGCGGCCGTCGTCCAGCTGACCAGGACCCTCGCCACCGAGGTGGGCCGCTACGGCATCCGGGTGAACGCCGTCGCCCCCGGCTGGATCCGCACGCCGATGACCGACCGCCACGACGAGGCGGCACAGGCGCACACCGAGGCACGCATGGCCAGGACGGCGCCCCTGGGCCGGGTCGGCACCCCGGAGGACGTGGCCCACGCGGTGCTCTACCTGGCCTCGGACGCGTCCGCGTTCACGACGGGTCAGATCCTCCGTCCGAACGGGGGTGTGGCGATGCCGTGGTGATCCGGCCCGTGCGCCAGGCCCGGCCCCACCGCCCCGCCGCGAGAACCCCGGCCGCCCGCGCCTTCGGCACCGAGTGCACCGGCAGCAGACTCAGTCCCCAGCCTCCGGCGGCGATGGCCCCCTCCACCGCTCCGGCGTCCGGCGCCACGGCGAGCCGCAGCACGGCCCACCACCACAGTGCCCCGGCGCCGAGCGCAGCCCCCCAGCGCGCTATCCCCGCCATGACCGCCACCTCCAGCCCGAACAGCCCGAAGCTAGATCACCGCCCGCCCCCGCCGGGAGGGCGCATCGGCGGGGCACGGAAGCAGCGCGGACCGATGTCACCGTCGCGGCATCACCCGTTCTCGGCCTGGAACATCCAGTGGTGCTTCTCCAGGTCCGCCGTGATGGTGATGAAGATGTCCTGGCTGACCGGGTCGGCCTCACCGGTGGCCTCGATCCGCTCGCGCATCCGGGCGATGACCGCGCCGAGCGCGTCCACCAGCGTCCCCACCGCGTCCACGTCCTTGATCCAGCCGTCCCGTACCGCCGCGATGCCGCTGCCCGCTGCCACCGTCGCGGCCCGCCCGTCGGGCGGCACGCCCAGCGCGGAGGCCCGTTCGGCGACCGTGTCGGAGTGGGCCCGCGCGATGTCCACGACCTCGTCCAGTTGGAGGTGGACGGTCCTGAAGCGCGGTCCGACCACGTTCCAGTGGATCTGCTTCGCCACCAGGGCGAGGTCCACCAGGTCGACGAGGGCGCCCTTCAGCGCCTCGGACACGGTCTTCAGGTCGGCCTCGGGCAACGGGCTCTTGACGACGTACATTCGGATACTCCGATCGGTGTGCGGGCCCCGAGTCCCCCGCACCACGATGCACGAAAGCCCCGGCCGTCGCCTCTCCAGTCCTCCGGAGGGGCCCCGGCCGGGGCTTCGCACACGTCCTCAGCGCCTGATCGAACGCACGATCGACTCATGCTCGCGCGTGGGACTCACGCGGCGACCACGTCCACAGCTTCCGCGGGCGCCTTGATCGTCACCCGTTCCGGTGGCACGCCGGTCACCGAGACGGAACCCAGCATCGGCCGGACCGACGTGGGCACGGGCTCACTGGGGGTGGCCGCAGCAGACTGGGCCAGCTCGGCGAGGGCGAGCTCGTCGCTCACTTCCCGCATGAGCTCGGACATCCGTACGTCCAGCGCGTCGCAGATGGCGGAGAGCAGCTCGGAGGATGCCTCCTTCTGCCCCCGCTCCACCTCGGAGAGATAGCCGAGTGAGACTCGGGCGGACGAGGAGACTTCGCGCAGAGTACGGCCCTGGCGCTGGCGCTGCCGACGCAGCACGTCACCCAGCAGGCGACGGAGCAGAATCATCGGTGGCTCCCTCCTCGGACCGCGTAGCCGCATCCTTCACGCCCCACCGTACCGCCTCGCGCTGCGGCCGTGCGGGGAGCGATGTCGTGTTCACTCAGGGCTGCAAACATCAAAACCCCCCGTTCTGTTCCGTATCCTGTGCCCGCTCATTCTCGGTCTGTTCGCTCGCAAGCTGCTGAAGGAGCAACGCGAGTACGCTCCGTACACTCTCCATACGAATTTCCGCCCGGTCGCCGTTCAACCGCAGCGAGGCCACTTTCCCGCCACCGAAGGAGCCGGGATGCGCCGCGAGGGGTCCCTGCACGGCCACGAAGACGGTGCCGACAGGGTGCCCGTCCTGCTCGTCCGGTCCGGCGACGCCGGTGGTCGCGACGCCCCAGTCGGCGCCCAGAACCGTCCGTACGCCAGCCGCCATCTGGGCGGCGACCTGCGCGTCCACCGCGCCCCGCCGTTCCAGCAGGGTCTGGTCGACGCCCAGCACGCGGTGCTTGAGTTCGGTGGCGTAGGCCGTCACCGAGCCCCGGAACGCCTTGGAGGCACCGGGGACCGCGGTGATCTCCGCCGCCACGAGGCCACCGGTGAGCGATTCAGCGACGGCGAGGGTCTCACCCCTCACCATCAGTAGTCGCACCACGTCGGCGGCCGGGGAACTCACGCTTCCGTCTCCTCCAACGCGGCCTCGCGCGCGGCGATTCCCTCTCTGCGCAGCACAATGGCCTGTCTTACGTAGTCCAGCCCGGTCAGCACCGTCAGGACGACCGCCGCACCCATCACCCAGAACCGCAGGGTGGCCAGCCACCCCGTCAGTGCCAGCACGTACATGCCGACGGCCACGCCCTGGGTGAGGGTCTTGAGCTTGCCGCCCCGGCTGGCGGGGATGACGCCGTACCGGATGACCAGGAAACGCATCAGGGTGATCCCGAGTTCCCGGCCGAGGATCACCACCGTCACCCACCACGGCAGATCGCCGAGCGCCGACAGACAGATCAGCGCCGCGCCCATGATCGCCTTGTCGGCGATGGGGTCGGCGATCTTCCCGAAGTCGGTGACCAGGTTGTACGTCCGCGCCAGGTGACCGTCGAACAGGTCGGTGATCATGGCGATGGCGAAGGCCGCCCAGGCGAGCGAGCGCCACGCCGGGTCGTAGCCGCCGTCGGCCAGCATCAACGCCACGAACGCCGGCACCAGCAGCAGCCGGAGCATGGTCAGCAGGTTGGCGATGTTCCAGACGCTGGCCTGGTTGACGGCCGCCGCCGCGATCTTCCCGCCCCGGACCGGCTTGGCGCCCCCGGTCTCACCGGGGGGCGGGCCGGCCGGCGCCGCCTTGGCGGAACCGCCCGCGGCGGATGCCGGGACTCCCGTCATCTGGCCCCCTCCTCACCGGGTACGGGCACGCCGTCGAGCGGCTCGGCCACCAGGTCGACCCCCTCGGTGCCGACCACCTTCGCCTCGACGATACGGCCGACCCTCAGCCCCGCGCCGCTCGTGAGCAGCACCTGGCCGTCCGTCTCCGGCGCCTGGTGGTCACCGCGGCCGTACACGCCCTCCTCCTCGTCGAGGGACTCCACCAGCACCCGCACGGTCTCGCCGACGCGTTCCTCGGCGCGCTGCGAGACCAGCTGCTCGGCCAGCTGCGAGACCCGCGCCAGCCGCTCGGCGACCACGTCCACGTCGAGCTTGTTCTCGTACGTCGCCGCTTCGGTGCCCTCCTCGTCGGAGTAGCCGAAGACGCCGATGGCGTCGAGGCGGGCGTGGTTGAGGAAACGCTCCAGCTCGGCCAGGTCCGCCTCGGACTCGCCGGGGAAGCCCACGATGAAGTTGGAGCGCACGCCCGCCTGGGGGGCCTTGCTCCGGATGGTGTCGAGCAGCTCCAGGAAGCGGTCGGTGTCGCCGAAGCGGCGCATCGAGCGCAGCACGTCGGGGGCCGAGTGCTGGAAGGAGAGGTCGAAGTAGGGCACGACCTTGGGGGTGGAGGTGAGCACGTCGATCAGTCCGGGCCGCATCTCGGCGGGCTGGAGGTAGCTCACCCGGACCCGCTCGATGCCGTCGACCTCGGCCAGCTCGGGCAGCAGGGACTCCAGCAGGCGGATGTCGCCGAGGTCCTTGCCGTAGGAGGTGTTGTTCTCGGAGACCAGCATGACCTCCTTCACACCCTGCTCGGCCAGCCAGCGCGTCTCGTTCAGCACGTCGCTCGGGCGGCGCGAGATGAAGGAGCCCCGGAAGGAGGGGATGGCGCAGAAGGAGCAGCGCCGGTCGCAGCCGGAGGCGAGCTTCACCGAGGCGACGGGGGCGCCGTCGAGGCGGCGGCGCAGGGGCGCGCGGGGCCCGGAGGCGGGCGCGAGGCCCTCGGGAAGGTCCACCGGGGCGTGGCCCGGCAGGGCGACCTCGGCGGCGGACTCCTGACGCAGGGCGGGGCTGACGGGCAGCAGCTTGCGCCGGTCGCGTGGGGTGTGGGAGGCGTGGATGCCGCCGCTCAGGATGGTCTGGAGGCGGTCGGAAATGTCCGCGTAGTCGTCGAAGCCGAGGACGCCGTCGGCCTCGGGCAGGGCCTCCGCGAGGTCCTTGCCGTACCGCTCGGCCATGCAGCCGACCGCCACCACCGCCTGGGTTCTTCCGTGGCCCTTGAGATCGTTGGCCTCCAGGAGGGCGTCCACGGAGTCCTTCTTGGCGGCGTCGACGAAGCCGCAGGTGTTGACGACGGCGACGTCCGCGTCGGAGGCGTCCTCCACGAGGTCCCAGCCGTCCGCCTCCAAGCGGCCTGCGAGCTCCTCCGAGTCCACCTCGTTACGGGCGCAGCCAAGAGTGACGAGTGCGACGGTACGGCGTTCAGGCATGGGCTCAAGACTACTTTGTCTCGCTGACACCCCACGTCGACGGGGTTGGCCGATCTTGGCCAACCCCGTACGGACCTGCACCGCTCTCAGCCGACCTGCGGGTCGCCCTTGGTGTAGGTGAGGCGCTCCACGGCGCCGGGGCGCCAGTCGTCGTCGATCTTCTTGCCGTTGACGTAGAGCTGGATCGCGCCCGCGTCACCGAGGACGAGGTTGATCTTCTCGCTGTCCTGGAAGGTCTTCGACTCACCCTGCTGGAGCAGCCCGTCGAAGAGGAGCCGGCCGTTGTGGTCCTTGGCGGAGATCCAGCTCTTGCCGTCGGGGGCGCTGACCTTGACCGTCACCTTGTCCTGGGGCGCTGCGGCGATGGCGCTGTCCGAGGGCTCGGGCTTGGGGTCCTCGGGCTTCTCGGTCTTGGGCTCGGACGTGGCGGACTTGCCGGCGGACGGCGTGGCGCCGTCGGCGACCTGCGCCGAGCCGCCCTCGTCGCCGCCCTTGAAGGCGGTGAACCCGACGAAGCCGACCACCGCGACGATCGCGGCGACCATGGCGGCGGTCCAGTTCGGACCGCGCCGCTCCGGGCGGATGCGTTCCGCCTCGAACAGCGGGGCCGCCGGGGTCGGCGCCGGACGGCCGCCGTGGTCCGCGTCGTACTGGGCGAGGAGTGGACCCGGGTCGATGCCGACAGCCCTGGCCAGGGTCCGGATGTGGCCGCGGGCGTAGACGTCGCCGCCGCAGGGGGCGAAGTCGTCGGCCTCGATGGCATGGACGATGGGCAGGCGGACCCGGGTGGCGTTGCTGACGTCGTCGACGGTCAGCCCGGCAGCAATGCGGGCCTGCTGGAGGGCACGGCCGACCGAGGTGCGGGATTCGTCGGAAACGTCTTCGAACGGACGCTCGTCTTCAGGGGAGTTGCCGATGGACACGGGGGCGCCTTTCGAGCGTGTAGCCACCTGTGCTGGAGGTTCAGTCTAGGGGGGGTGCGAAAGGGAGGGGCAACCGGACGGTGGGACTTTGTACGCCATCGGTATGGCCGGACACACCGATGGTGGGGCGGGAGCTTTTTGCTTCCCTCAACTTGACGTGCGTCGAAGGGAAACGGTTGCTCACTGATCCCTTACGGGTGAGTCACGATCGGACATCGGCGGCTCGCCCGCACCGGCCTCGTCTCAAGCCTCCCCGCGGATCTGCGCGAGCACGCCATCCAGCTCATCAGGCTTCACAAGAACATCACGAGCCTTTGAGCCTTCGCTCGGACCGACCACGTTCCGGGACTCCATCAGGTCCATGAGCCGGCCCGCCTTGGCGAACCCGACCCGCAGCTTGCGCTGGAGCATGGACGTCGAGCCGAACTGGGTGGAGACCACCAGCTCGGCCGCCTGGCACAGCAGGTCCAGGTCGTCGCCGATGTCCTCGTCGATCTCCTTCTTCTGCTTGGTGCCCACGGTGACGTCGTCCCGGAAGACGGGCGCCATCTGGTCCTTGCAGTGCTGGACGACCGCGGCGACCTCGTCCTCGGTGACGAACGCGCCCTGCATACGGGTGGGCTTGTTGGCCCCCATCGGCAGGAACAGTCCGTCGCCCTTGCCGATCAGCTTCTCGGCGCCGGGCTGGTCGAGGATGACGCGCGAGTCGGCGAGCGAGGAGGTGGCGAAGGCCAGCCGGGAGGGCACGTTCGCCTTGATCAGGCCGGTCACCACGTCGACGGAGGGTCGCTGCGTGGCGAGCACCAGGTGGATGCCGGCCGCGCGGGCGAGCTGGGTGATGCGCACGATGGCGTCCTCGACGTCCCGCGGCGCGACCATCATCAGGTCGGCGAGCTCGTCGACGATGACCAGCAGGTACGGGTACGGCTGGAGCTCGCGCTCGCTGCCCTCCGGCGACTTGACCTTGCCGTCCCTTATCGCCTGGTTGAAGTCGTCGATGTGCCGGTACCCGTAGGCCGCCAGGTCGTCGTACCTGAGGTCCATCTCCCGCACGACCCACTGGAGGGCCTCGGCGGCCCGCTTGGGGTTGGTGATGATCGGTGTGATCAGGTGCGGGATGCCCTCGTAGGCGGTCAGCTCCACCCGCTTGGGGTCGACGAGGACCATACGGACGTCCTCGGGGGTCGCCCGGACCATGATCGAGGTGATCAGGCAGTTGATGCAGGACGACTTGCCCGAACCGGTGGCGCCGGCGACCAGGACGTGCGGCATCTTCGCCAGGTTGGCCATCACATAGCCGCCCTCGACGTCCTTGCCGAGCGCCACCAGCATCGGGTGGTCGTCCTCCGCGGCGGCCGCGAGGCGCAGCACGTCACCGAGGTTGACCATCTCCCGGTCGGTGTTGGGGATCTCGATGCCGACCGCCGACTTGCCGGGGATCGGCGAGATGATCCGGACGTCCGGGCTGGCCACCGCGTAGGCGATGTTCTTGGTCAGCGCGGTGATCCGCTCGACCTTCACGGCCGGGCCCAGTTCGACCTCGTAGCGGGTGACGGTCGGGCCGCGGGTGAAGCCGGTGACGGCGGCGTCGACCTTGAACTCGGAGAAGACGTTGGTGAGGGAGGCGACGACGGCGTCGTTGGCCGCGCTGCGCGCCTTGCCGGGGCCGCCGCGGGCGAGGAGGTCCAGCGAGGGCAGTGAGTAGGTGATGTCGCCGGACAGCTGGAGCTGCTCGGCGCGCGGCGGCAGGTCGGCGGGGGCCTCCGGCGCCGGTTTGGTGAGGTCGGCGACCTCGCCCCGCAGCCGCTCCTGACGGGGCCGGGCGGCCGGAACGGGGGTCGGTGCCGGGGTGGTCTCCTCGCGGTCTCCGACGCTGACGCCCTGGGTGAGGTCGGCGACGATCGGCGAGGGCGGCATGCCGTGCAGCACCGCCCCGTCGAGCGCGGCGGCAGCCGCGGCCGCGACGTCCACGGCGTCCATGGGGCGGCCCATGTCGGGCTGGGAGACGGCCGACCGGCGGGGACGGCCCCGTCGCTGCGTAAGCGCCTCCTGCTCGGCGCCGTCCGGGTCGTACCCCTCGGGCGGGGTGCCGCGCCTGCGGCCGCGCGCGGGCAGCCCCTCACGCCACTGCTCGTCGTAGCGCTCGTCGTCGTCGGCGAACTCCGACACCCCGGGATCGTGCAGCACCCCGAGCCGGACCCCGAGCTGACGCAGCCGCTGGGGAATGGCGTTGACCGGGGTGGCGGTGACCACCAGCAGCCCGAAGACGGTGAGCAGGACCAGCATCGGTACGGCGAGCACCTCGCCCATCGCGTACGTCAGCGGGGTCGCCGCGCTCCAGCCGATGAGACCGCCGGCGTCCCTTATCGCCTGCATGCCGTCGCTGCGCGCGGGCGAGCCGCAGGCGATGTGCACCTGGCCGAGGACGCCGATGACGAGCGCCGACAGACCGATCACGATCCGGCCGTTGGCCTCGGGCTTCTCCGGGTGGCGGATGAACCGTACGGCGATCACCGCGAGCAGGATCGGCACCAGCAGGTCGAGCCGGCCGAAGGCGCCGGTCACCAGCATCTCGACCAGTTCGCCGACCGGACCGCGCAGGTTGGACCAGGTGCCGGCGGCCACGATCAGGCCGAGGCCGAGCAGCAGCAGCGCGACACCGTCCTTGCGGTGGGCCGGGTCGAGGTTCTTGGCGCCCTGCCCTATCCCCCGGAACACCGCGCCGACGGCGTGCGCGAGGCCCAGCCACAGGGCGCGCACCAGGCGGTAGACGCCCCCGGTGGGGCTGGGGGCCGGCTTGGGCGCGGGTCGGCCCGCCGCTGCCTTCTTGGCGGGCGCCTTCTTCGCGGGGGCTTTTTTCGCGGCGGCCTTCTTCACCGGACCCTTCGCGGGAGCGGCCGCCTTCTTCGCGGGCTGCTTCTTGGCTGCGGAGGGACGTGAGGCCATGGGTGTGAGATTACCGGTGGAGACGACGGCGGACACGTGTGCCCACTGCTTCACCCGTTCGTGTCGCCGTTGTGACGGCGCTGAACTGACGCACGTTCACCGGGAGGCCGCCTCCAACACGCGTCATCGGGGCATCAGTTCTGCGAGGGCACCGAGGAGGCGCTGCCGGTGCCGGGCTCCAGCGCGTCCAGCGCCCGCCGCAGTCCGGTGAGTTTGCGCTCCAGGTGGGCCGCCGTGGCCACCGCCGCCGCGTCCGCCGACTCGTCGTCGAGCTGCTTCGACAGCGCCTCGGCCTGCTCCTCGACCGCCGCGAGCCGCGCCGACAGCTCGGCGAGCAGCCCCGCCGGCTCCTTCGGCTCGGTCCCCGCCACCTTGCCGCCGCCCTCCAACTGGAGCCGCAGCAGCGCCGCCTGCTCCCTGAGCTGGCAGTTCTTCATGTACAGCTCGACGAACACCGAGACCTTCGCGCGCAGCACCCACGGGTCGAACGGCTTGGAGATGTAGTCGACCGCGCCCGCCGCGTACCCGCGGAAGGTGTGGTGCGGCCCGTGGTTGATCGCGGTGAGGAAGATGATCGGGATGTCCCGGGTCCGCTCGCGCCGTTTGATGTGCGCGGCGGTCTCGAAGCCGTCCATCCCCGGCATCTGCACATCCAGCAGAATGACCGCGAAGTCGTCCGTGAGCAGCGCTTTCAACGCTTCCTCCCCGGACGATGCCCGGACCAGGGTCTGATCGAGCGCAGAGAGGATCGCCTCCAGCGCCAGCAGATTCTCCGGCCGGTCATCGACCAGGAGGATCTTGGCCTTCTGCACCATGGCCCGCCCTCCTCGCCCCGGCATGGGGCCTCCCCTGTCCGCAGGACTCGGGGCAGCACCGACCGGCGCCGCCCCGGGGGACGACTCCCTTGCGCCGCCCGTCCTCGTGCCGGTCATGGTAGCCGCACCCCGCCCGTCGCCACACCCTGTCACCGCGATGTCACTGTGCACTTACCAGAAACGCGGCAGGAGACCAGAACGTTCCCCGTTTCCCGCCCCTCTACACGACTTCCGGCACAGCGGGTCGGGTACTCCGTGTGAACACCGTAGGACGCCGCACGCCCAGGTGACGGCATGCTCACGGGGCCCGTACGAAGCCCGACCGATCCCGTCACTCCTCCCGCATCCACTGCTCCATCACCGACAGCAGGTGGTCCGGGTCGACGGGCTTGGTGACGTAGTCGGAGGCGCCCGACTCGATCGCCTTCTCCCGGTCGCCCTTCATCGCCTTGGCGGTCAGCGCGATGATCGGCAGCCCGGCGAACTGCGGCATCCTGCGGATCGCCGTGGTCGTCGCGTAGCCGTCCATCTCCGGCATCATGATGTCCATCAGGACGACCGCCACGTCGTCGTGCTGCTCCAGCACCTCGATGCCCTCACGGCCGTTCTCGGCGTACAGCACCGACAGGCCGTGCTGCTCCAGGACGCTGGTGAGCGCGAAGACGTTGCGGATGTCGTCGTCGACGATCAGCACCTTCTCGCCGCCGAACCGGATGCCCCGGCGCACCTGCGGCGCGGGCTCCCGCTCCACCGACGGCCACTGCTCCTGCGGGGCAGGCCGGGGCTCCAGCTCGGGCCGGCGACGGCGCCGGAACAGCGCGGCGGCACCGTTCTGCGTCTCCCGGTACGACTTCACCTCGGCCGGCGTCTCGATCTCCGCCTCGGCCAGCTCGGACAACTCGGCCGCGGACGCCACCAGGTCACCGGCCTCCAGGGCGGGCATCGCCTGCTGGTACCCCTGCGGCGGCAGCTCGCTCGGGTGCAGCGGCAGGTACAGGGTGAAGGTCGAGCCGCGGCCCGGTTCGCTCTGCGCGTGGATCTCGCCGCCGAGGAGCTGCGCGATCTCCCGGGAGATCGACAGCCCCAGGCCCGTACCGCCGTACTTGCGGCTGGTCGTGCCGTCGGCCTGCTTGAACGCCTCGAAGATCACCCGCATCTTGCTGGCGGCGATCCCGATGCCGGTGTCGGTCACCGAGAACGCGATCAGCCCGGCGTCCGCGTCCCGCAGCGAACCGGTCTCCAGCAACTGCTCCCGGATCGCGACCGGAACGTCCGCCGCGGCCGGCCGGATGACCAGTTCGACCGACCCGGAGTCGGTGAACTTCACCGCGTTGGACAGCAGGTTGCGCAGCACCTGGAGGAGCCGCTGCTCGTCGGTGTGGAGCGTCGCGGGCAGCTCCGGGGAGACCCGGACCGACAGGTCCAGGCCCTTCTCCGCGGTCAGCGGCCGGAAGGTCGCCTCCACGTAGTCCACCAGCTGGACCAGGGCGATGCGTGTCGGGGAGACGTCCATCTTCCCGGCCTCGACCTTGGACAGGTCCAGGATGTCGTTGATCAGCTGGAGCAGGTCGGAACCCGCGCCGTGGATCGTCTCGGCGAACTCGACCTGCTTCGGGGAGAGATTCCCCTCGGCGTTGTCGGCGAGCAGCTTGGCCAGGATCAGCAGCGAGTTGAGCGGGGTGCGCAGCTCGTGCGACATGTTGGCGAGGAACTCGCTCTTGTAGCGCATCGACACCGCGAGTTGCTCGGCGCGCTCCTCCAGGACCTGCCGCGCCTCCTCGATCTCGGTGTTCTTCACCTCGATGTCACGGTTCTGCTGGGCCAGCAGCTCGGCCTTGTCCTCCAGTTCGGCGTTGGACGCCTGGAGCGCCTTCTGCCGGTTCTCCAACTCCGCCGACCGCTCCTGGAGTTGCTCGGTCAGCTCCTGCGACTGCTTCAGCAGCTGCTCGGTCTTGGTGTTGACGGAGATGGTGTTGACGCTGGTCGCGATCATCTCCGCGATCTGGTTCAGGAAGTCCTTCTGGATCTGCGTGAACGCGGTGAACGAGGCCAGCTCGATCACTCCGAGCACCTGGCCCTCGAACAGCACCGGCAGGACGATCACCTGCGCGGGCGGTGCCTCGCCGAGCCCGGAGGAGATCTTCAGATAGCCGCTGGGCGCGTTCTCCACCAGGATCGTGCGCTTCTCCTGCGCCGCCGTCCCGACCAGCGCCTCACCGGGCCGGAACGAGGTCGGCATGGACCCCATCGAGTAGCCGTACGAGCCCAGCATCCGCAGCTCGTACTGGTCCTCGGCGGTCTGGGTCGCGTCGGGCATGGCCAGGAAGAACGCGCCGTGCTGCGCCGAGACCACCGGGGTCAGCTCGCTCATGATCAGCGAGGCCACGTCCTGGAGGTCGCGGCGGCCCTGCATCAGCGCCGAGATCCGGGCCAGGTTGCCCTTGAGCCAGTCCTGCTCCTTGTTGGCGATCGTGGTGTCCCGCAGGTTGGCGATCATCTTGTTGATGTAGTCCTGGAGCTCCTGGATCTCGCCGGAGGCGTCGACGTCGATCTTCAGGTTCAGATCGCCGCGGGTCACCGCGGTCGCCACGCGCGCGATGGCGCGCACCTGCCGGGTCAGGTTCCCGGCCATCTCGTTCACCGACTCGGTGAGGTCGCGCCAGGTGCCGTCGACGTCCCGCACGCGTGCCTGGCCGCCGAGCTGCCCTTCGGTACCCACCTCGCGGGCGACCCGGGTGACCTCCTCCGCGAAGGACGACAGCTGGTCCACCATCGTGTTGATGGTCGTCTTCAGCTCCAGGATCTCGCCCCGGGCGTCGATGTCGATCTTCTTCGTCAGGTCGCCCTTGGCGATGGCGGTGGTGACCATGGCGATGTTCCGCACCTGACCGGTCAGGTTGGACGCCATGCCGTTCACCGAGTCGGTGAGGTCCTTCCACGTGCCCGCCACACCCGGCACGTGCGCCTGACCGCCCAGGATGCCGTCCGTGCCCACCTCGCGGGCCACCTTGGTGACCTGGTCGGCGAACGAACTCAGCGTCTTCACCATGGTGTTGAAGGTGTCGGCGAGCTGCTGCACCTCGCCGCGCGCCTCGATCGTCACCGTCCGGGTCAGGTCACCGTTGGCGACGGCCGCCGCGACCTGGGAGATGTTCCGCACCTGCATGGTCAGGTTCTTGGCCATCAGGTTGACGTTGTCGCTGAGGTCCTTCCAGATGCCGACCACACCGGGCACATGGGCCTGGCCGCCCAGGATGCCCTCGGTGCCCACCTCGCGGGCCACCCGGGTCACCTGCTCGGCGAAAGAGGACAGCTGGTCCACCATCGTGTTGACGGTGGTGACGAGTTCGAGGATCTCGCCCTTCGCGTCGACGGTGATCTTCTTCGACAGGTCGCCCTTGGCCACCGCGGTCGTGACCTCGGCGATGTTGCGCACCTGGATGGTCAGGTTGTTCGCCATGAAGTTCACGGACTGGGTGAGGTCCTTCCAGGTGCCGGAGACACCCTGCACCTCGGCCTGCCCGCCGAGCTGCCCCTCCGTACCCACCTCACGGGCGACCCGGGTGACCTCCTCCGCGAAGGACGACAGCTGGTCCACCATCGTGTTCAGGGTGTTCTTCAGCTCCAGGATCTCCCCGCGGGCGTCCACGGTGATCTTCTGGGACAGATCACCCCGGGCCACCGCGGTGGCGACCTGCGCGATGTTGCGGACCTGGGCGGTGAGGTTGCCGGCCATGCCGTTCACGGAGTCGGTCAGGTCGCGCCACACACCGGCCACGCCGGGCACCTGCGCCTGTCCGCCGAGGCGGCCCTCGGTGCCCACCTCGCGGGCCACCCGGGTCACCTGCTCGGCGAAGCCGGAGAGCTGGTCGACCATCGTGTTGATGGTGTTCTTCAGCTCCAGGATCTCGCCGCGCGCGTCCACGTCGATCTTCTGGGAGAGGTCGCCGCGCGCCACGGCCGTCGTCACCTGGGCGATCTGCCGCACCTGCGAGGTGAGGTTGCCACCCATGAAGTTGACGGAGTCGGTCAGCTCCTTCCAGGTGCCCGACACGCCCGGCACGACCGCCTGACCGCCCAGGCGGCCCTCGGTGCCCACGTCCCGGGCCATCCGGGTCACCTGGTCGGCGAAGGCCGAGAGCTGGTCCACCATCGTGTTCACGGTGTTCTTCAGCTGGAGCATCTCGCCGGAGACGTCCACGGTGACCTTCTGCGACAGGTCGCCGTTGGCCACCGCCGTCGTCACCTGGGCGATGTTGCGCACCTGCCCGGTGAGGTTCCGGAACGCGGTGTTGACGGAGTCCGTCAGGTCCTTCCACGTTCCCGCGGCCCCGGGCACCTGCGCCTGCCCGCCCAGCTCGCCCTCGACACCGACCTCCCGGGCCACGCGCGTGACCTCGGAGCCGAAGGACGACAGCTGGTCGACCATGCCGTTGACGGTGTTCTTCAGCTCCAGCATCTCGCCGGCCACGTCGACGGTGACCTTCTGCGAGAGGTCACCGCTGGCCACCGCGGTGGTCACGGCGGCGATGTCCCGCACCTGGATGGTCAGGTTCCGGAAGACCGTGTTGACGGAGTCGGTGAGGTCCTTCCAGGTGCCCGCGGCACCCGGCACATTGGCCTGGCCGCCCAGCTGGCCCTCGGCACCGACCTCGTTCGCCACACGCGTGACCTCGTCCGCGAAGATCCGCAGCGTCTCGGTCATCTGGTTGATGGTGTCCGCGAGCTGCGCGACCTCGCCGCGCGCCGACACGGTCACCTTCTGCGACAGATCACCGTTGGCGACGGCCGTGGTGACCTGTGAGATACCGCGCACCTGGGCCGTGAGGTTGCCGGCCATCAGGTTCACCGAATCGGTGAGGTCCTTCCACACCCCGGCCACACCCGGCACCTGCGCCTGCCCGCCCAGCTCACCCTCGGTGCCCACCTCGCGGGCCACCCGGGTCACCTCGGAGGAGAACGACGACAGCTGGTCCACCATCGTGTTGACGGTGTTCTTCAGCTCCAGCATCTCGCCGGCCACATGGACGGTGACCTTCCGCGACAGGTCACCCTTGGCCACGGCCGTGGTCACCAGCGCGATGTCCCGCACCTGCGCGGTCAGCCGGTACGCCATGGTGTTGACGGAGTCCGTCAGGTCCTTCCACGAACCCGACATGCCCCGCACCCGCGCCTGCCCGCCGAGCTTGCCCTCGGTACCGACCTCGCTGGCCACCCGGGTGACCTCGTCGGTGAACGTGGACAGCTGGTCGACCAGATTGTTGACGGTACGGCCGACCTTCAGGAACTCCCCGCGCAGCGGATGCCCGGCACCGTCCGGAGCCTGCGTCCGCAGCTCCATGCGCGGCGACAGATCACCCTCGGCGACCGCCGTCAGGACCCGTCCGACCTCCGAGACGGGCCGTACGAGATCGTCGACCAGCGCGTTGGAGTTGTCGATCGCGGCCGCCCAGGAGCCCTCGCAGGCGCCCGTCTCCAGCCGCTCCGTGAGCTTGCCCTCGCGGCCCACCGTACGCCGCACGCGGGACAGCTCACCGGTGAGATGCAGATTACGGTCGGCCACCTCGTTGAAGACCGCGGCGATCTCCGACATCACGTCGTCGCCGGACACCGTGAGCCGCTTGCGGAAGTTGCCCTCCCGCATCGACACCAGGGCCGCCAGCAGGCGGTTCAGCGCGGCCGTGTCCACCGCGGTGGTACCGCCACGCGGTTTGCGCTGGTTCATCTGGGCCTGTCCGCCTTTCGCGCGCGCCTTCGTGCCCCGCGTCGCTGCGCCAGACTCCACGTGTCCCTCCCGCGGGGGTCGACCGTCACTGCCGTACTCCCGGCACACCTGTTCGATACGCCGGTTGCTGCTGCGTCATCCTGCCCGATGCATCAGTCCGCACCACGGGCTGCTGCCCGCGGGGCACCGGGCCCACTCAGGCTGCCCGGACCATCACAAGAAGCCTGCCCAGTGTTTCACCCCGGCCGAACCCGGCCATAACAGTTCGGCAGCTTCGCACACCGTCCGCACACCCTCCGGGCGGAAACACTGCAGACCGGCATCCGCGTGGACGGCGAAGGTAAGTAACCTTGGCAGCGGCTGTCCAGCCGCACCGGTCCGTCCGGCTAGGGCGGTGGCACGGAAACGAGCGGGCATCGGAGGGGCGGCCGCACAACATGACCACCGGACTGATCCCGGGGGAGCAGCCCTCGGAACCCCGGCCGAAGGGCGGCCTGCCGCATCAGCGGCAGGAGCCGGTCGGCCACGGAGCCCTGCACGTCGACAACCGGTCGAGGAGTTCAGTGATCACCGCGCGCGCGGCCGCCAGCTTCGAGCCCGTCGGACGATCGGTCGCGAGCGCCCGCTCCTTCGTCCGGGACACCCTCCAGGGCTGGGGGTTCGCCGACATCGTCGACGACGCCGTCGTCCTCACCAGCGAACTGGTCACCAATGCCGTGGTGCACGCGGGCACTTCCGCCGACGTGCTGTGCCTGCGCTCCGAGGACGGCGTGCGCATCGAGGTCGCGGACCGCTACCCGGAGCGCGAGGTGCCGCTCCAGGGCGCCGCCGTCAACATGGGCAGCCTCGACCGCGAGGGCGGCCGCGGCCTCCAGCTGTGCGCGGCCCTGGCCGGCCGCTGGGGCGTGGAGTACGCCCCCACCCACAAGCAGGTCTGGTTCCAACTGGACCTCCCCCAACGCCCGGTGGGCACCAGGGCGGCCGGCCCCTCCCTCCCCGCCGACCTCCTCCCCCTCGCCGACGGCCGGGTCCGCGTCGCCGTCATCCAGATCGACCGCACCGGCTCCGTCTCCGCCTGGAACGAGGACGCCGAGGAACTCTTCGGCTACGCAGCGGAGCAGGTCACCGGCAAACCCCTCACCGACTTCGCCGCCTGGCCGCACACCCCCGGCACCAGCACCGGTATCGCGGAAGCCCTCCAACTGTCCCGCTGGGAGGGCAGCTACGGCATCCGCGGCGCCAGCGGCCGGATCACCCCGGTCTACGCCTCCCACCTCCGGGTCCGCGACACCGACGGCGACCCCTCCACGGTCTGCCTCCTGGTCCGGGACAACGAACGCGCGGTCCTTCAGACGCCGTTGCGCATGCCGGCCTCCGACAGCGGGTCCGGCGAGGGACAGAGCGCCGACCCCTTCGAGGTGTTCATCGGCTCGCCCGCCCCGGACGACCTCGACGGTCTCCTCCAGCGCACCGTGGAGCGCGCCCGCGACATGCTCGACGGCGACTCCGCCTTCCTGCTCCTGGCGACCGACGACGAGACCGAGTTGGAGGTCCGCGCCTCCACCGGCCTGCCCAGCGCCCGCCAGCGCTTCGCGCGCGTGCCCGTCGAGGCGGGCCCCGGCCGCTACGGCTCCGCGCGCATGCCGGCCGTCCACGACGACCTGTCCGCCGTCCCGGGTGCCGTCCCCCTGCTCGGCGGCACCGGGATGCGCTCGGTGGTGACCGTCCCGCTGAAGGTCGAGGGCCGCCTCACCGGCTCCCTCGGCGTCGCGGCCGAGGCCCCCGGCAGATACTCCAACGAAGAGGCCCTGCGCCTTCAGTTCGCCGCCGACCGCATCGCCCTGGCCGTCGAGTCCGCCCGCCTGGGCGAGTTGGAACGCCTGCGCCGCGGCTCCCTGAGCTTCCTGGTCGAGGCCTCCGACCTCCTCGCCGGCACCCTGGACCGCGACCAGACCCTCGCCCTGATGGCCCAGATGACGGTCCCGACGCTGGCCACCTGGTGCGCCGTCTACACGATCGCCGACCAGGCTTCCGAGCCCTACCTGTCGTACGTCCTGCACGAGGACGAGGAACTCATCGACGGCATCAAGTCGTTGCTCTCCAAGATCGCCCCGCCCGACCCGGTGCCCACCCCGGGCGCCCGCATCTGGCCCGCGCCCGCCGAGGCGGCCCACCAGGCGGCCCTGCGCTCCTCCATGCGCAGCCTCGGCCTGGGCGAGACACTCCCCCGGACCGGTTCGGGCATCGGCCCGACCCTCGCCACCGCCTCGGCCGTGGGCGGCGAGACCGTCGTCCTGCCCCTGGTGGCCCGCAACCGTGTCATCGGCATGCTGACCCTCGGCAAGCCGACGGACGAACACTTCCGCCAGGAGATCCTGGAGTTGGCGGAGGACCTCTCCCGCCGGGCCGCCCTCGCCCTGGACAACGCCCGCCTGTACTCGGAGCGCACGGCCATCAGCCAGTCGCTCCAGCGCAGCCTCCTGCCGCCGGAACTCCCCGAGATCGACGGCGTCGAGGTCGAGGTCATCTACCGCGCGGCCGGCGAGGGCAACGAGGTCGGCGGTGACTTCTACGACCTCTTCCCGATCAGCGACGGCGCGTACGGCTTCGCCATCGGCGACGTCTGCGGCACCGGCCCGAACGCGGCCGCGGTGACCGGCCTCGCCCGCCACGCCCTGCGGCTCCTCGCCCGCGAGGGCCTCAGCGGCCCGGCGGTCCTGGAGCGCCTCAACTCCGCGATCCTCGACGAGGGCGCCCGCAGCCGCTTCCTGACCCTCCTGTACGGCGAGATGCGCCCCCAGGAGGACGGCAGCGCCGAACTCAAGGTGGTCTGCGCCGGCCACCCGCTCCCGCTCCGCCTGCGCCAGGACGGCACGGTCGAACCGGCCGCCGAACCCCAGCCGCTGCTCGGCGTGATGGAGGACCTGGAGCTCTACGAGCAGACGGTCACCCTCGATCCCGGAGACGTCCTGCTCTGCGTCACGGACGGCGTCACCGAGCGCCGCGAAGGCACCCGCATGCTCGGCGACGACGGCCTCAGCGACGTCCTGACGACCTGTACGGGGCTGACGGCCGGCGCGGTCGCCGCGCGCATCATGCGCGCCGTCGAGCGCTTCGCCTCGGACGCCCCGTCCGACGACATGGCGATCCTGGCGATGCGCGTGCCCGGCCTCCACACGGACTGAGACCTCAAGGTCCCCGGGCCACCGGGGACATGAGAAAGGCCCCCGCCCACGAGGGCGGAGGCCTCTTCTTCTTGAGCCCCCAAACGGAATCGAACCGTTGACCTTCTCCTTACCATGGAGACGCTCTACCGACTGAGCTATAGGGGCCTGTTCCCTTCGCGGTCTCCCGCGCGGCAACAAGAGAGATCATACCCTGAATTCGCGCGTGCTTCGAACCAGGTCCTCAGCCGCGGCGATCACTACACCGCGGCCTGCAACAGACCACCCAGCGCGTTGCACGCGGAGACGATGCGGTGCATGTCCCGGCGCGTCAGCACGGCGTCGACGGGCAGTGTGAGCGTCTCGTCGGCGGCCCGCTCGGTCTCCGGCAGGGACACGCAGCGACGGAACTCGGGCAACCGGTGCACGGGCGTCTTCACCGGCACCGAGCAGTCAACACCGCGGGCCCGTACGGCGCGAGCGAAGGCGTCCCGGTCGGGCCGACCGTTGCCGGGTACGCGCACGACGTACTGCTGGTAGGTGTGCCCGTCGCCCCCGTCGGGCGTGCGGACACCCTTCAGCTTCGCGTCCAGGTAGGCGGCCCGCTGCCGCCGCTGGGCGATCTCGTCGTACGGCGCCTCGGACTCCCCCTGCTCCAGCACGAGGAGCCCGTGCCGCTGTCCCAGTGCGTGCAGCCGCGCGATGTCGGCGGACCTGCCGAAGCGGTGCACGACGACGACAGCGGCGGTCCTGGCGGTGACGACCGCTTCGACAGCCTGCGCGTCCAAGCAGTACGTCACGGGATCTATGTCGGCGAACACCGGAAGCGCACCGGCCAGGATCACGGCCTCGGCGACATCTGCGTTCCCGAAGGCCGGCACGACGACCTCGTCACCGACTCCGACGCCGGCGGCCCTGAGCATTGCAGCAGTACCCATGAAACGGATGGTGGTTCCGCAACGTGAACTTCAAGTGACGGACAGCAAAAAAGGGTTGGACCCAGAACCGAAGTCCTGGGTCCAACCCTTTATCAAAATTTGTTCGGCGGCGTCCTACTCTCCCACAGGGTCCCCCCTGCAGTACCATCGGCGCTGTGAGGCTTAGCTTCCGGGTTCGGAATGTAACCGGGC
>NZ_JBEZNL010000016.1:0-165469 GCF_040653275.1 Streptomyces sp. NPDC048002
GGGCGCAACAACGCGAGCATGTCCCAGGTCTTCCTGGCCATCTTCCTGATCCTGCTCGTCGGCATCGCCATCGACCTGCTGATCTTCAGCCCGCTCGAACGGCGGGTCCTGCGCAGCCGCGGCCTCCTCGTCACGCGCTGAGCCCCGCACCGACGGCGGGCCGCACCTCCCCAGAAGGGGATGCGGCCCGCCGTCGTGTTCCGCGGAACGCCCGGCCGTCAGCCGAGCGGCTTCGCCAGCACCGCCTTGCGGTGGCTGAACGTCTCGATGGAGTAGCGGCCGTGGTAGTTGCCGGTGCCGCTCTCCCCCACTCCGCCGAACGGCAGGTCGGAGACGGTGAGATGGGCGAGCGGCAGCCCGTGTCCCAGACCGCCCGAGGAGGTCTCGGCGGCGAACCGCTCCCGCGTCCCCTCGGACGCGGAGAAGACATACAGGGCGAGCGGCTTGTCCCGGTCGTTGACGAAGTCGATCGCCTCGTCGAGCCCGGCCACCGTGACGATCGGGAGGATCGGGCCGAAGATCTCCTCGCGCATGACGGGCGAGGCGGGGTCTACCTCGGCCAGCACCGTGGGCGCGATGTACTTCGTGGCGCGGTCGCTGCCGCCGCCCACCACCGCGCGCCCGGAGCCGAGCAGCGCGGTCAGCCGGTCGAAGTGCCGTTCGTTCACGATCCGGCCGTACTCCCCCGAGGCCGCGGGGTCGGCCCCGTACAGGGCCTCCACCGCGCGGACGAACTCGGTCTCCAGAGCCTCGGCGGTCGCCGGGTCGGTGAGGACGTAGTCGGGGGCGACGCAGGTCTGCCCGGCGTTGAGGAACTTGCCGGCGGCCAGCCGGTCGGCGACGACCCCCAGATCCGCGTCGCGGTCCACGAACGCCGGTGACTTGCCGCCCAGTTCCAGGGTGACGGGGGTCAGGTGCTCGGCCGCGGCCCGCATGACGACACGGCCGACGGTGCCGTTGCCGGTGTAGAAGATGTGGTCGAAACGCTCGGCCAGCAGCGCCGTGGTCTCCGGCACCCCGCCCTCCACGACCGCCACCGCCTCGGGGTCCAGATAGGCGGGCAGCAGCCGGGCCAGGACCTCGGAGGTGGCCGGGGCCAGCTCACTGGGCTTGGCGACGACCGCGTTGCCCGCCGCGAGCGCGCCGAGGAGCGGGGTCAGCAGGAGTTGGACGGGATAGTTCCAGGGGGCGATGACGAGGACGACGCCCAGCGGGTCGTACTGGGTCCAGGCGCGCGCGTCGGAGCCGAGGTGGGCCGGGACCGGGGCGTCCTCGGGGCGCAGCCACTCCTGGAGGTGGTCGAGGGTGTGGTCGATCTCGCGGACGGTGAAGCCGATCTCGGTGCGCTGGGCCTCCGTGGCGCTCTTGCCCAGATCCGCGTGGAGCGCGGCGGCCAGGTCGCCGGCGTTCTCGGTGAGCAGGTCACGCAGTCGGCGCAGCTGGCTGACCCGCCACTCGACGGGCTTGATGCGGCCGGTGCGGAAGGCGGCGCGCAGTCGCGCCACGGTGTCGGCTGGGTCGTTCACGGTGCCTCGCTGGTGGTGCGCGGGCCGACGGGTGCGGCCCCGAACGGTTGGATGTAAATGCCAACCTTTACTGTGCCCGAATTGATTCCCCGACCAGGTGGGTAACTTTGCGCGACGCGCCGGTCACACCCGGGTGGACTCGTCGAGTCCGGTGGCGAGCCGGTCCAGCAGGGCCCGCAGCAGTTCGTCGTCGCCGTCGCTCAGGGCGGGCCAGTCCGCGCGCACGGCCCGGTCGACGCGGCGCCAGTAGTCCGCTCCGCGCGGGGTGAGGTGGGCGAGGATGCGGCGCCGGTCCAGCGGGTCGACACGGCGGTGGACGAGATTGAGGTCGACGAGGTGGTCGACGAGCTTGGTGAGCGTCGGCGGGGGCAGGAAGGCCGCCTCGGCGACGGCAGTCATGTGGTGCCCCTGCCCGTCGGAGAGCAGCGCGAGCACCCGCCAGGCGTCCAGCGAGCAGCCCTCCTCGTCGAGGACCCGCTGGAGACGGCGCGCGACCAGCCGTTCGGCCCGGGTCAGGAGCTGCACCAGATCTCGGGGCTGACGCGCGGATGAGGTTGGCATCGTGCTCCTAGGTCACGGGGTGCGTACATCGTAGGAGACAGGCTGGAGTTCACCGGGCGGACCCGAAATCATGACGCCATGTTCCGGCACCGTCCTTCGACCCCCGAGTGGTTCACGGCCGACGACTCCGTGCTCGGCGTGGCGCTGGTCTTCCCCCTGCAGGGGCCGGCGGGCATCTTCGGGCCGACCTGCGAGCTGTGCGCGCGGCTGGCGGCCGAGGAGGTCAACCGGGCGGGCGGGGTGCTCGGCCGGGAGCTGCGGCTGGTGCCGGTGGACGGGGGCGGCACGCCGCGGGAGATCGCCGACCACGTGGAGGCGCTGGTGGACCTGGGCGTGGTGCAGGGCGTCACGGGCTGGCACATCTCCTCGGTGCGTCAGGCGCTGGCGCCGAGGATCGCCCATCGGGTGCCCTACGTCTACACCGCCCTGTACGAGGGCGGCGAGCACACCGCCGGGGTGTTCCTCACCAGTGAGACGCCGCACGACCAACTACGCCCCGCCATGACCCTGTTGGCGAACGAGCGGCGGGTGCGCCGCTGGTTCGTGGTCGGCAACGACTATGTGTGGCCGCGCCGTACGGCACGGGCCGCGCACGGCTACGCCCACGCGTCGGGCGGCACGGTCGAGGGTGAGGTCTACCTCCCCCTGGGCACGCATGACTTCGAGCCCGTGCTGCGGCACATCGAACGCTCGGAGGCGGACGCCGTGCTGATGCTGCTGGTGGGCAGTGACGCGGTGCGCTTCAACCGGGCGTTCGCCGCCTTCGGTCTGCCCGCCCGCTGTCTGCGGCTGAGCACCCTGATGGACGAGAACATGCTGATGGCGAGCGGTCCTTCGGCCACCGAGGACCTGTACAGCACCGCCGGGTTCTTCGCCTCGCTCGCCAACCAGGGCACCCTCGACTTCCACGGCCAGTACGCCGGCCGGTACGGCGTCGAGGCGCCCGCGCTGGGCAGTCTGGGCGAGTCCTGCTACGAGGGGGTGCTGCTGCTCGCCGCGCTGCTGCGGCGGGCCGGCACCCTCGACGTCACCGCGATCGGCGCGGCGGCCGACACCGTCTCCTACGAAGGGCCGCGCGGGCTGCTGCGTCTGAGGGGGCGTCATGTCCGGCAGCGGATCTACCTGGCCCGCGCCGAGGGGCTCGACTTCGACGTACTGACCGAGCTGGACCTTCAGGGCCCCGGCCCTTGACAGGCCCCGGGCGCCGCCAAGATACTTCCCACAGAAAGTAATTAGAATGCCTCGGGCGAATTGTGAATGCGTTTTCCGAACGCAGGTCGCAGAACACCGGGGCGTTTTTTGTTGCCTTGGGGAAAGTAGCGCGAAACACCTTGGAAACAGGGGGACTTGAGTCTGTGGACCGCGCTTCAGGAGGTTGTCGTCCTCCATACCCGAGGGGGTAGTTCCATTGTTCAGCGGTTCCAGCGGTTCCAACGGCTCCAGCGCTTCTCGTATACGTCGGCGGCGTTTCCTGGCCGGCGGCGCGGCACTCACGGCGGCCGTGGTGCTCTCCGCGTGCGGCGCCAAGACCGACGAGGGCGGTTCGACGTCCGACAAGGCCGCCCAGGCCGACGTCAGCGGCGACACGGTCAAGGTCGGTCTGCTCAACTCGCTCTCCGGCACCATGGCGATCAGCGAGGTCACCGTACGAGACGCGCTCAAGCTGGCGATCGAGGAGATCAACGCCTCGGGCGGGGTGCTCGGCAAGAAGATCGAGCCGATCAGCGAGGACGGCGCCTCCGACTGGCCGACCTTCGCCGAGAAGGCCCAGAAGCTGATCAGGGAGGACCGGGTCGCGGCCACCTTCGGCTGCTGGACCTCCGCCAGCCGCAAGGCGGTCAAGCCGGTCTTCGAGAAGAACAAGTCGCTCCTGTTCTACCCGGTGCAGTACGAGGGCCTGGAGCAGTCCCCGTACATCTTCTACACGGGCGCCACCACCAACCAGCAGATCGTCCCCGCGCTGGACTACCTCAAGAGCAAGGGCCTGAAGAAGATCTACCTGGTCGGCAGCGACTATGTCTTCCCGCGCACCGCCAACAAGGAGATCAAGGCGTACGCGGAGGCCAACGGCATGACGGTCCTCGGGGAGGACTACGCGCCGCTCGGCTCCACGGAGTTCAGCACCATCGCCAACAAGGTGAAGGCGTCGAAGGCGGACGCCGTCTTCAACACCCTCAACGGCGACTCCAACGTGGCCTTCTTCAAGGAGTACAAGTCCGCCGGGCTCACCGCGAAGTCCATGCCGGTCGTCTCCGTCTCGATCGCCGAGGAGGAGGTCAAGTCGATCGGCTCCCAGTACCTGGCGGGCCAGTTGACGGCCTGGAACTACTACCAGACCACCCCGGGCGCGGCGAACGAGAAGTTCGTGAAGGCGTACAAGGACGCCTACGGCCAGGACAAGCCGACCAGTGACCCGATGGAGGCCGCCTACACCTCCGTCTACCTGTGGAAGGCGATGGTCGAGAAGGCGAAGTCCTTCGACCCGGAGAAGGTCAAGGCCGCCTCCGACGGCATCACCTTCGACGCGCCCGAGGGCAAGGTCACCGTGGACGGCGCCACCCAGCACATCTACAAGACCGCCCGGATCGGCGAGATCGGCACCGACGGACTGATCAAGGAGGTGTGGAACTCCGGCGAGCCCGTCAAGCCGGACCCGTACCTCAAGGGCTACGACTGGGCCTCCGGCCTCTCCTGACCGACCGTCACCGTCCGCGGGCCCCTCGGCGGGGCCCGCGGCGTCCGTCCCCCGGAGCCGCCCTGTGACCGTGATCCTCGGTCAGACCTTCACCGGCATCAGCATCGGTGCCGTCCTGCTCCTCATCGCGCTCGGTCTCTCGCTCACCTTCGGCCAGATGAACGTCATCAACATGGCGCACGGCGAGTTCATCATGGCGGGCGCCTACACCACATACGTCCTGCAGAAGTCCATTTCCGGAGCGGGAATTTCGCTCCTGGTCGCGCTTCCCGTCGCTTTTCTCGTCTCCGGCGTCCTCGGCGCGCTGCTCGAATGGCTGCTGATTCGCCGTCTGTATCTGCGGCCACTGGACACGCTTCTCGTCACCTGGGGCGTCTCCCTGATGCTCCAGCAACTCGCCCGGGACATTTTCGGCGCGCCGAACGTGCAGACCCGGGCGCCCGACTGGCTCACCGGCCACATCACCGTCATCGGCGGCGACGATCCGCTCACCTTCGCCAACAGCCGTCTGTTCATCCTCGCCCTGGCGGTCACGGCGGTCGTGGCCCTGGCGCTGACGCTGCGGCTGACCCCGCTGGGCCGCCGGATCCGGGCGGTGGTGCAGAACCGGGACCTCGCGGAGGTGTCCGGGATCTCCACCTCGAAGGTGGACCGGACGGCGTTCTTCATCGGCTCGGGTCTCGCGGGCGTGGCCGGCGTCGCGCTCACCCTGGTGGGTCCGATCGGCCCGACGATGGGCACCAACGTCATCATCGACGCCTTCCTGGTGATCGTGGTCGGCGGGATCGGCCAGCTCAAGGGCAGCGTCATCGTCGCCTTCGTCCTGGGGGCGCTCCAGGCGGTGCTGGAGTACTCCACCACCGTGAGCGTCGCCAAGGTGCTGGTGCTGGTGGCCATCGTCGCGTTCCTCCAGTGGCGGCCCCAGGGGCTGTACACGCTGCGCACCAGGAGTCTCGTATGAACCTGTTCAAGGGACGCTCCGCGCGGGCCGCGGCGGGATTCGCCGGGGCCGCCGCCCTGCTCTTCGCGGTGGCGCCGCTGGCCCTGTCCGACTTCCGGCTCGGCCTGCTCGCCAAGTACCTCTGCACGGCCATGGTCGCGGTCGGTATCTGTCTGGCCTGGGGCCGCGGCGGACTGCTGACCCTGGGGCAGGGCGTGTTCTTCGGGCTCGGCGGCTATGCGATGGCGATGCATCTGAAGATCGCCGACGCGGGTCCGGGCAACCTGCCCGACTTCATGTCCCTGTACGGCACCGCCACCGAACTGCCCTGGTGGTGGAAGCCGTTCGAGAACCCGCTGTTCGCGATCGCCGCGACCGTGCTGCTGCCGATGGCGGTCGCCGCGGTCCTCGGCTCGTTCATCTTCCGGCGCCGGGTGAAGGGCGCGTACTTCGCGATCCTGAGCCAGGCCCTCGCCGCTGCCTTCGCGATCTGGCTGATCGGCCAGCAGGCCACCACCGGCGGCACCAACGGACTCACCGACATCCAGGGCTTCTTCGGCTACGACCTCGACGACCCGGTCAACCAGCGGATGGTGTACTTCGTCATCGCCGCCTGCCTGCTGGCCCTGATCGCCCTCGCCCGGCAGCTGATCCACAGCCGCTACGGCGAACTCCTGGTGGCGGTACGGGACTCCGAGGAGCGGGTGCGCTTCCTCGGGTACGACCCGGCCAACGTCAAACTCGTCGCGTACGTGGTGGCGGCCGGGATGGCGGGACTCGCGGGCGCGCTGTTCGTGCCGGCGGTCGGCATCATCTCACCCGCGATGATCGGCATCGTGCCGTCGATCGAGTTCGTGATCGGCGCGGCGGTGGGCGGCCGGGCCTCCCTGGTGGGCGCGGTGCTCGGCGCGGTCGGCGTGGCCTGGGCCAGGACGGCGCTGTCGGAGGAGTTCCCGGCGGCGTGGACCTACTTCCAGGGCCTGTTGTTCATCGTCGCGCTGGCGTTCCTGCCGGGCGGGCTGGCCTCGCTCGCCTCGATCGTACGGCGGCGCCGGACCCTTCGGCGGACCCCCGCCCTCTCCGTGGGAGAAGCAGCATGAGCGAGCAGCCGGCAGGATTGGAGATTCGTCAACTGCGGGTATCCTTCGACGGCTTCACCGCCGTGGACGGTGTGGACCTGGATGTCCGGCCGGGCGATCTGCGCTTCCTCATCGGTCCGAACGGCGCGGGCAAGACGACCCTGGTCGACGCCGTCACCGGGCTGGCGCGGGCCGAGGGCTCGGTGCGGTTCGGCGGCGCGGAGCTGCTCGGCCGGAGCGTGCACCGCATCGCCCGCTCGGGCATCGGCCGCACCTTCCAGACCGCCACGGTCTTCGAGGAGTTGACGGTGCTTCAGAACCTGGACATCGCCGCCGGCGCCGGGCGCGGTGTGTGGACCATGCTGCGGCGGCGCAGGTCGGTTCCCGAGCCGGTGGCGAGGGCGCTGGAGACGATCGGGCTCACCGAACTGGCCGACTCCCCCGCCGGGACGCTCGCGCACGGTCAGAAGCAGTGGCTGGAGATCGGCATGCTCCTCGTGCAGGACGTGCGGCTGCTGCTGCTCGACGAGCCGGTCGCGGGGATGAGCCACGACGAACGGCAGGCCACCGGTGAGCTGCTGGAGCGGATCAGCGCGGAGCGGACCGTCGTCGTCATCGAGCACGACATGGACTTCATGCGCTCCTTCGCCCGCAGTGTCAGCGTGCTGCACGCGGGCCGGGTGCTCAGCGAGGGCACGGTCGCCGAGGTACAGGCCGACCCGAAGGTGCAGGAGGTCTATCTGGGGCACGCACCCGCCGACGCGGCGGTACAGGAGGCGTAGATGCTGGAGATCGACGACATACGAGTCGGCTACCACCGCAGCACGGTCCTGCACGGCGTGTCCGTGCGGGTGCCGAAGGACGGGGTCGCCGCCGTGCTGGGCCACAACGGCGCCGGGAAGAGCACCCTGCTGCGCGCCGCCGTCGGCCTGCTCACCCCGGTGAGCGGCAGCGTACGGCTGGACGGCGAGGACATCACGCGACGCAGGCCGCACGAGCGGGTGGCGCGCGGCATGGCGTACGTGCCGCAGGGGCAGCAGTCCTTCCCGCACCTGACCACCGCCGAGAACCTCCAGCTGGTCGCCGACGGCCGGCGGCGCGGCAAGGCGGCGACCGCCGAGGCGCTGGACCTCTTCCCGGCTCTGCGGGCGCTGTCGAACCGCAGGGCGGGGCTGCTCTCCGGGGGGCAGCGTCAGCAGCTGGCCATCGCCCGCGCCCTGGTCACGGAGCCCCGGCTGCTGCTCCTGGACGAGCCCACCGAGGGCATCCAGCCCTCGGTGGTGGCGGAGATCGAGGAGACGATCCTGGCGTTGTCCGCGCGCGGCGGTCTGTCGGTGCTGCTGGTCGAGCAGCACGTCGGTTTCGCCATGCGGGCGGCGCAGCGGTACTGCGTGCTGGAGGCGGGCCGGGTCACCTCGGAGGGGGAGGGCGGGCAGGACGCCGAGCGCACCGTGCGGGAGGCGCTGAGTGTGTAGACGGACCTGTACCGACCTCTACACATAAAGGGAAAATAAGCGCAGAATGGACGGGGGTGGCGCTTCCTCGCATACCGCCCCGGAAACGGTCAGGCCTGCTAGTCAAAGGAGACGAGTCATGGCCAACGTCTCGCCCACCAGAGGTGACATCACCAGTCACCCCGACGCACTGGAAATGCGGGAACGCTACGCCCGCATGCTCGGCGGTCGTGATGTGGCGCTCGTGGACGGACCGGTGTTTCTGCTCGGTCTGTACTGCGCGGTGTCCCCGTGGATCGTCCACTACACGACCAGCCAGCCCGACCTCGTACCGCACAACCTGGTCATCGGCATCGCCATCGCCCTGCTCGCACTGGGCTTCACCCGGGCCCCGGATCGCATGTACGGCCTGAGCTGGGCCATGTGCGCGCTGGGCGCCTGGATGATCGTCTCGCCGTGGATCGTCGGCAGCAGCCCGGACGCGGGCGTCGTGTGGAACAACATCGTCATCGGCGCACTGGCCGTGATCCTGGGCCTGATGTGCGCGATGACGGCGGCGAAGAGCTCCCCCAAGCCGTGACGACCACGAAGTGAGGAACAGGAGACAACGGAGGAGGAAGCGCCGGCCGGTCCCGGGCGAGCGGACCGGCCGGCGCCGTGCGCTCTCGCGCAGGTGCTCGAATCCGTCGATCGGCGCGGGAATGAGGGGGCGGCCCAAGGGCACACGCGTGGTGAGCACTTGAGGAGAAAGGGTGGGGTGGAGATGGAGATCTCCGGCATCATCAGCGCGATCGTGATCGGCATCGTCATCGGCGTCCTGGGCCGACTGGTCGTGCCGGGACGTCAGCGCATCGGAATCCTGCTCACGATCGTCGTGGGCATCGTGGCCGCCCTGGTGGGTACGGCCCTGGCGGGAGCGTTCGACGTCCGCTCGACCGACGGCGTCGACTGGGTCGAATGGCTCATCCAGATCGGCCTCGCCGCACTCGGCGTCGCCGCCCTGGACCGCTCGCGGGCCCGCCGCTGATCACCGCCGGCCGAGCCACTCGGCGTACCACCGCACGGTGGCGTCGAGGGTCTCGGCCAGCGGGGTGGGGGCCGCCCCGAAGGCCCGCTCGAACGCCGAGGAGTCCACGATCTGGGGCTCGGTGTGCTGGTAGAACATCTCCGCGTACTCGGCCATGAACTCCGCGTCGAACGGGCCGAAGGGGCGGGCCTCGGGCACCGGAACGACGTTCAACGGACGGCCCACCCGCTGCTCGATCAGCCGGAAGATCTCGCGGGTGCTGACGGCCGGCGCGGTCGGCAGATGCCAGACGCGGCCGTCGCCCTCGGGGCGCTCACCGAGCGTGGCGAGCCCCGCGGCGACGTCACCGACGGCGGTGTAGCTGTGCGGCAGGTCGATGTCACCGATGCCGGGCACCTCGCCCCCGGTCAGCGCGGCCGGGAAGACCGCCCCGCCGAGGGTGGAGTTGAGCACGCCGGGACCGACGAAGTCGGCGGACCTGCCGAGGACCACACGGACCCGCCCCTCGCGGTGGGCGTCCAGATAGCGCCGGTCCAGTTCCGCGCGCATCCGCCCCTTGCGCGTGGTCGCCCGCCACGGGGTGTCCTCGGTCATCACCGCTCCCCCGGTCTCGCCGTACGGGTACAGGGTGTCCAGCACCACCAGGCGGGCGCCGACGCCCTCGACGGCGGCCAGGACGGCCTCCTGGACGCGGGGCATCACCTCGACCTGGAGGTGGTAGCCGACGTTGACGCAGTGGTGGACCACGGCGGCACCGGCGACGGCCGCCCTCGCCCCCTCGCCGGTGGCGACGTCGGCGGCGAACCGCTCGGCGCCGGCGGGCGCGGGCCCCTCCCCCTTGCGGTCCACGAGCCTCACCGGGTGGCCCCTGCGGGCCAGTTCACCGGCGAGCGCCGTACCGGCGGGCCCGGAGCCGAGGACGACATGGAGGGACTGGGCGGGAACGGACATGACTGACCCCTTGTCAGGAGCGCGGGGCGCGGGTGCGCCGGGCGGGCTATCGCTTCTCATTTACGTTAGAGACTATAACTCTCGCGAAAGCATGTAGCAACGGACGGCGGGCGTAGGGTGCGGGAGAAGATCACCGGAGCGGGACCGCCCCCGCGAGAAGGGACGTACGCCATGGCCGTGAAGGACTCCGAACTGCCGTACCTGCGCCGCTGCGTGGAGCTGGCGGCCCAGGCGCTGGACGCGGGCGACGAGCCCTTCGGATCGGTGCTCGTGGGGGCGGACGGAACCGTGCTCGCCGAGGACCACAACCGGGTCGCGTCCGGGGACCGCACCCGGCATCCGGAGTTCGAGCTGGCCCGCTGGGCGGCGGCACACCTCACGCCCGAGGAGCGGGCCGCCGCCACCGTGTACACCTCCGGCGAGCACTGCCCCATGTGCGCGGCCGCGCACGCCTGGGTCGGCCTCGGGCGCATCGTGTACGCCGCCTCGACCGAGCAGCTCACCGGCTGGCTGGCCGAACTGGGCGTGCCCGCAGCACCGGTGCGGGCCCTGCCGGTCAACGACGTGGCGCCCGGCGTCACGGTGGAGGGCCCCGTGCCCGAACTGACCGACCAGGTCCACGCGCTGCACACGCGCTTCCACCGCGGCCGGGACTGATCGGCGCGCCCTCCCGCCAAGATGCACGGGCCGACCGGCGCTGCCTAAGATCGGTAAAGGCCCCGGCCAGGTGGACGGCAGGGCCCCTCCCAGGCGGGGAGGCGCATGAGCTTGCACCTGCAACAGCGGCCGACGGCCGTACTGGTGACGCTGGTCGCGGTCGCCACCACCGTCTACCTGACCGTCCCCGCCGCACTCACCCCGGTCTGGGCCATGATCGGCCTGATGGGCGTCGGCGCCGTCCTGCTGGGCGTCCACCTGCACCGACCCGCCCACCGCTGGCCCTGGTGGACCCTGGCGGCCGGACTGCTCACCTTCATCGCCGGTGACACCTACTACAACGTGATGGAGACGTACTTCGACGTCCCCAACCCGTTCCCCTCCCCGTCCGACGCCCTCTACCTCGCGACCTATCCGCTCTTCGCCATCGGCCTGTCCGGACTGGTCCGCTACCGGTGGGCGGGCAAGGACCTGCCCAGCCTGCTGGACGCACTGATCTTCACCGCGGGCCTCGCGCTGCCGGTGTGGGTGTACCTGGTCCAGCCGCTCACCGAGGTGGAGGGCCTCACCTGGCAGCAACGGGCCATCAGCATCGCCTACCCCCTGGGCGACGTGCTGGTGCTGGCCCTGCTGGTCCGCCTGCTGGCCCCGACCCCGCTGAAGCCCAACAGGTCGGTGCAGTTCCTGGTGATCGGTACCTCGACGCTGCTCCTCTTCGACATCGCCTACGGCATCCTCCAGCTCAACGGCATGTGGCAGACGGGCACCCTGCTCGACGCCGGCTGGATCGTCTGGTACACCGCCTGGGGCCTGGCCGCACTCAACCCGGCCATGGTGGAGCTGACCGCGTCCGTGCCGACCCGCGAGTCCCTCCTGCCCCCCGCGCGCAGACTGCTGCTGCTGGCCCTCGCCACCCTCATAGCGCCGGGCATCCTGCTGCACGAGGCGATCCGCGGCGCCGCCCACGACGCCGCCGTGATCGCGGCCTTCTCGGCCGTGCTGTTCCTGCTGGTGATCCTGCGTCTGGCGGTCATGGTCGTGGCCCACCGCAGGGCGGTGACGAGGGAACTCGCGCTGCGCCACGCCGCTGCCTCCCTGGTCTCGGCGTTCCGGCTGCCCGACGTGACCGGTTCCTGCGAGGCGGCCGTCGACCGGTTCCTGGGACCCGACGTACGCCACCGGACCCGGGTGCTGTCGAGCGAGGAGACCGAGGACCCGGCCCTGCGCACCTCCCATCTCACGACCCCCGACGCCCTCGGCGCCGCCCTCGCCACCGAGTTCGCCGGCCTTCCGGCGGTGCTGGTCTGTCCCATGACCCAGCCCGACCGGCCCTCGGACGGCCCCGCGGGCGCGCTGCTGGTGGGCGGGCCGGCACGGCGGCTCGCCGAGACCCGGGGCTCGCTGGAGATCCTCGCCTCGCACGCCGGTCTCGCCGTCGAGCGGGTGAAGCTGCGCCAGGAGGTGATCCGCCGGGAGAGCGAGGCGTACTTCCGCACGCTGGTGCGCAACACCTCCGACGTCATCCTGATCGTGGAGGACGACGACACCATCCGGTACGCCAGCCCGTCGGCCGGCTCCGTCTTCGGCACCTCGGAACTGGCGGGCAGTTCCCTGCCCGACCTGATGGACGCCCGGGACCGGCCCCGGGCGGCCCGCGCCCTGGCGTCCATGCGGGACGACGAGTCCCGGCCCGGACACGACCACTGGTGGGTGCACCGGCGCGACGGGCACGTCGAAGTGGAGGTGCGCTGCACCAACTTCCGTGCCGAACCCACCGTGGGCGGGCTGGTCGTCACGCTGCGGGACGTGACCGAGCAGCGCAGGCTCCAGCAGGAGCTGACCCAGCGCGCCTTCCACGACTCGCTCACCGGGCTGCCCAACCGCACCCTGCTGCTGGAGCGGATCGAGCGCGCCCTGCTCCGCGGCCGCCGCGAGTCCGCGCTGACCTGTCTGCTCTTCATCGACCTGGACGACTTCAAGCAGGTCAACGACACCCTCGGGCACACCACGGGCGACCAGTTGCTGGACGCCGTCGGCACCCGGCTCTCCCGCACCCTGCGCCGCACCGACACCGCGGCCCGGCTCGGCGGCGACGAGTTCGCCGTGCTGATGGAGGACGCCCGGGAGCCCCTGGACGCGGAACTGCTCGCGGCGCAGGTGATCCAGGCGCTGTCCCGGCCGTTCATGCTGGCGGACGAGACGGTGACCGTGTCCGCGAGCGTCGGCGTGGCCACCGCGCGGGACAGCACGGACGCGGAGGAACTGCTGCGCCACGCCGACCTCGCCCTGTACGCGGCGAAGGCGGCCGGCAAACGGCAGTGGCGGCGTTTCCAGCAGCTGCTGCACACGCGGATGGTGGAGCGGCACGACATGCAGAGCCGGCTGGCACAGGCCGTCGCCGACGAGGAGTTCACCCTGCGCTACCAGCCGGTGGTGGACATCTCCGTGGGCCAGGTCGTGGGCTTCGAGGCCCTGGTGCGCTGGCCGGGCGCACCGCGCCCGCCGGTCCTGCCGGAGCAGTTCATCACCCTGGCCGAGGAGACCGGGCACATCGCCGCGCTCGGCGCCTGGGTCCTGAAGAACGCCGTCAGCGACTTCGCCGGGCTGCCCGCGCTCACGCGGCCGCGCGAGGGCCAGCCGTTCATCAGCGTCAACGTCTCCGCCCGGCAGTTCCGGGACGGCGCCTTCCTGGACCAGGTCGGCAACGCGCTGCGCACCCCCGGGCTGACGCCCGGCTCGCTCCAGCTGGAGCTGACCGAGACGGTACTGCTGCGGCGGGACACCGAGGTGCAGGCCGTCCTGCACACCCTGAAGGACCTGGGCGTACGGATCGCGGTCGACGACTTCGGCACCGGCTTCTCCTCGCTGCGCTATCTGCGGGACTTCCCCATCGACGTACTGAAGATCGACAAGTCCTTCATCGACGACATCACCCGCGACACCCAGCAGGTCGCCCTGGTCGAGGGCATCGTGCGGCTCGCCGACACCCTCGGCCTCCAGGTGATCGCCGAGGGCATCGAGGACCCGGCACAGCGGGATCTGCTGGCGGGCATGGGGTGCCGGCTGGGGCAGGGCTATCTGTTCGCCCGCCCGATGACGATCGACCAGACCGAGCGGGTCCTGCGGCGGCGCGGCGGCGGCCGTACGCCGGCCTCCCGGCCCGCGCGTCCGGCGCCCGCGCGCGCCACCGCGCCGGCCCGCCCGAACCGGGCGGCGGACCTCGAACGGCTGCGGCGCACCAGCCCGATGAGCGACGCGGTGCTGGACGAGGTGCGCGGCCGGCACATCCGGTGCCGCGACCACTGGCTGATCGACTTCGCCTCGTGCAACTACCTCGGCTTCGACTGGGATCCGGAGATCATCGCGGAGGTCGAACCCGCGGTGCGCCGCTGGGGCACCCATCCCAGCTGGTCCCGGCTGCTGGGCAGTCCACGGCTCTACCCGGAGATCGAGGAGCGGCTCACGGAGCTGCTGCACGCCCCGGACACCCTGCTGCTGCCGACCCTGACCCTCATCCACGCGTCGGTCATCCCGGTCCTCGCGGAACAGGGCCATGTCTTCGTGGAGGCCACCGCCCACCGCACGGTCTACGACGGCTGCCTGGTGGCCCGCAGCCAGGGCGCCACCCTGCGCCGCTTCCACGCCGACCGGCCCGGCGAACTCGACGCGCTGCTGTCCGCGGCCCCCACCGGCGGACCCCGGGTGGTGTGCCTGGACGGTGTCAACAGCATGAGCGGCAACGTCTCCGACCTCGCGGCGCTCGCCGCCGTGTGCCGCGACCGGGGCGCCACGCTGTACGTCGACGACGCGCACGGCTTCGGGGTGATCGGCGAGCGGGGTCCCGACGAGCCGTGTTCCTACGGGTCGCGCGGCAACAGCGTGGTGCGGTACGCCGGTGAGTCCTACGAGGGGATCGTGCTGGTCGCCGGGTTCTCCAAGGCGTATTCGTCGCTGCTGGCCTTCGTGGCCCTGCCGACCGAGCTGAAGAACCGGATGAAGACGGCCGCGGCGCCCTACCTGTACTCCGGCCCCTCGCCCACCGCGTCGCTGGCGACCGCGCTCGCGGGCCTGGAGGTCAACGACCGCCGCGGGGACGCCCTGCGGGCCGATCTGCACCGCAAGACGGCCCGGGTGCTGGACCACCTGGCCGGTCTGGACGTGCACTGCCTCAACCGCGACGGCCTGCCGATCCTGGAGATCCCGCTGGCCGATCCCGACAGCCTGGAGGCGGTCGGGCGGTTCCTTTGGGCCGAGGGCATCTATGTGACGCTCGCCGCCTACCCGCTCGTGCCCCGCGACCGGGTCGGCTTCCGCGTCCAGCTCACGGCGCTCAACTCCGACGAGGACGTCGAACGGCTGAACGGCACGCTGGCCCGGCTGGCGGAGCGGTATCCGCTGCGCCGCCGGACGGAGCGGGCCGCCGCGGCCCCGGCACCGGGGCTGGTGCAGCCATGACGACCCACAACGACGACGTCGACTGGGACCGCTGGCCGGTCGCCGACTACCTCGCGGAGAACTACCGGGACGTGCATCCCTCGGACGCGGCGGTCATCGCGCACCACTCGGCCTTCTACCGGCGTCTGCCGCCCGCCTCGGTGGACCGCTCGGTGGAGTTCGGGGCGGGCCCGAACCTGTATCCGCTGATGCTGGCGGCCGCGGTCAGCCGCCGGATCGAGGCGGTCGAGGCGGGCGCCGGGAACGTGGCCTATCTGGAGCGGCAGATCATGTGCGGGCCCGAGGCGAGCTGGCAGCCCTTCCACACGCTGTGCCGGCGGCTCAACCCCGCCGTGCCGCCGACCCCGGCCCGCGCGCTGGCACCGGTGCACGTGGTGCACGCGGACGTGCGCGACCTGCCGGCCGACACCTACGGTCTGGCGTCGATGCACTTCGTCGCGGAGGGCGCCACGGAGGATCTCGCCGAGTTCACCGCGTTCTGCCGGGCCTTCGTCCGCTGTGTCGCGCCGGGCGGGTACCTGGTGGCGGCCTTCATGGAGAACATGCCGACCTACCGCATCGGCCCGGCCTCGCGCTGGCCGGGCTGCCCGATCGACCCGGACCGGGTCAGTTCGGTCTTCTCACCCCTGACGCGGGAGCTGTCGGTCACCCACATCGACTCCGACCCGACGCTCCCCGACTACGGCGACTCGGGGATGGTGTTGCTGTCGGGCGTGGCCCGGTGAGCCGACGCGCCCGGCGCGCGGCACCGTCGGGGTGCCGCGCGCCGGTGGTTCACCGGGAAGCGCGGCGGCCGGACCGGCGGTAGAGGACCGCACCGGCGGCGATGAGCGCGGCGCTCCCCGCCAGGGCCGGGACGGTCCGGTCGGCGCCGGTCCGTGCGAGCGAGGCCCCGGGGCCGTGCGGGGTGTGCGCCGCGGGCCGGGGTTCGGGGTCGGGGTGGGAGCGCGGCGGGGACGGCGGCTCGGGAGCGGGTTCGGCGCTCGGCTCCTCCTCGGCGCAGGCGTTGCCCGCGGCCGGATTGAGCAGCCCCACCACGTTCACGGTGTTCCCGCAGGCGTTCACCGGGAGGTGTACGGGGAGCCGGAGGGTGCTGCCGGAGAGCGCTCCGGGCGAGCCGGACGCGGCTCCGTCCGCCCCGGAGTCGGCCTGCGCGGGCATCGTCACCGCCATCGCGCCGGACACGGCGGCGACGGCGAACACACCGTTTCGGGTAACCCTTCGCATAGGTTCCCTGCCTTCCAGACGTGGACGCGGGCACTCGCCCGCACCGGATAGAACGGCTCCGAACCGATCGAGTTATGGCTAATCGGTCTTTCACCCCATGGAGCGACACTGTTATCGAACTAGTGGCAAAACTGGTGAATACGCATGCAGGGTGGCGGATGCGCATGCGCCGCCCGCCCGGAGGCGGCGCCCCCGCGCCCCGCTTATCGTGTTCGAGGGCGCCGCACACCGGTCCGCCGACGGGCGCCCTGGAGGCATCGATGCCGGTCGAGCGGTCGAAATGGTCCGCCCTCGGACGCTGCGCGGTCGTCCCGGCCGCGGCACTCGCCCTGCTCGGGGCGGCGCTGCCCGCCGCGGCGGACGAGGACCCCGGCCTGGCCCGCTTCTACGACCAGAAGGTGTCGTGGGGGAAGTGCGACGGCATGGACGCGCCCGAGGACCTCCAGTGCGGGAAGGTCACCGTCCCCCTCGACTACGGGGACCCCGACGCCGGAACCCTCGACCTCGCCCTCGCCCGCTACCGGGCCACCGGCGACTCCCGGGGCTCGGTCCTGCTGAACTTCGGCGGTCCCGGCGGTGCGGGCGTCGACCAGCTCGCCTACGGCGGCGAGGACTTCATGAGCCTGACCGACGGCTACGACGTGGTGTCCTTCGACCCGCGCGGCGTCGGCAGGTCCTCTCCGGTCAGCTGCGGCGTCGGCACCGACGAGACCTCCGACGTGACGGACGACGCCACCGACCTCGACTCCGATCCGCGGGCCCTGCTGGAGGAGATCCGCAGGACGGCCGCGGCCTGCGCCCGCAACTCCGGGCCCGTACTGCCGCACATCGGCACCGTGAACGCCTCCCGCGACCTCGACGTGATGCGTGCGGCCCTCGGCGACAGGAAGCTCAACTACCTCGGCTTCTCCTACGGGACGCGGCTGGGCGCGGTGTACGCCAAGCAGTTCCCCGACCACGTGGGCCGGATGGCACTCGACGGAGTGGACACCCTCACCGAACCGCTCACCGAGCAGGGCCTGGTGGGCGCCAGGGGGCAGCAGGCGGCGCTGGACGACTTCATCGCCTGGTGCGCCGAGGACATCGCCTGTCCGTTCGGTCAGGACCCGCGCACCGGCCGCGAGGAGATCGCACGGCTCGTGCGGTCCCTGGACGAGGACCCCGTACCGACGGACTTCGGTGACTCCTTCACCGGACAGGACCTCGCGGGCGCCCTGGCCCAGGGCCTCTACAGCGAGGAGCTGTGGCCGTCGCTGCAACGCGCCCTCGCCGCACTGGTGGAGGACGGGGACACCTCCGGCGTGATGAACTTCGCCTACGGCGGCATCGCCGGGCCCGCGCGGAACGGGGACGGCGACGGAGGTCTCACCGACGCCGAGAGCGTCCCCCTCGACAACCTCCCGGCGGCGCTGATGGCGATCAACTGCGCGGACGACCCCGACCGCCCCACCGCCGAGTCCATCACCCGCGACCTGCCCCGGCTGCGCGCCGAGTACGACCGGGCCTCCCCCGTCTTCGGCCGCTACCGCCTGAGCGAGATCCTGATGTGCTACGGCCGCCCCCAGGGCACCGACTTCATCCGCGAGGAGGTCAAGGACCTCGACACGCCGAAGCTGCTCCTCGTCGGCACCCGCGGCGACCCGGCGACCCCGTACCGCTGGACCATGGAGACCGCCGAGCGACTGGGCTCCTCCGCCGTGGTCCTCGACAACCGCGACGGCGGCCACACCGGCTACGCCTCCTCCACCTGCGTGCACCGCAAGGTGGACGACTTCCTGCTGGACGGTTCCCTGCCCCCGGACGGCAGCTCGTGCGGCCCCGAACCGTCCGCCTGAACTCAGTCGTCCGAACCCCGGCCGTCCAAACCACCCCAGCCGTCCGAACCGCAGCCGTCCGAACAGCAGTCGACTGAATCTCAGTCGTCGTATGAATCTCAGTCGTCGTACGCGATGCGGTGCAGGGCGGTCGCGGTGCGGGTGAAGCCCTCGTCGCCCAGCAGGGCGCGCAGCTCGGAGTTGAAGCGGTCGATCTCGGGGCGGGCCGCGTCCAGGGCGGTCCGGCCGGTGTCGGTCAACTCCAGGATCACGGCCCGGTGTTCGCTCGGGTGCGCCGACTTGGCGAGGAGACCGGCCCCGGTCAGGCGGGCCACCAGGGCGGTGACGGCGGACTCGCGCAGACCGAGGGTGCGGGCCAGTGACTGCTGGGTGGCACCCGGCCGCTCCTCGACGGCGAACAGGGCGCCGAGCTGGGCGGTGGTGACGCCCGCGGCCGCGACGCAGCGCCGGTCGGCGGTGGTGCGCAGCCGGTGCGCGGCCCGCTGCAGCAGGAAGTACAGGCGTTCGTCGGGCTCGGACATGGGCCGATCTTGACAGAGCCGCCCGGCCCGCGCCAGTCTCAGTTCACTAGTGAAGTGAGGTGGACGATGAACGAGATCGCAGGTCTTGAGCAGGCCCGGAAGATCCTCGCGGCGCAGCCCTTCAGCTCCCTGGTGGGCGCCCGTCTGACCGCCTTCGGCGACGGCGAGGCCGTCCTGGAGGTCGACATCCGCGAGGAGTTGCTCCAGCAGTTCGGCAGCGTCCACGGCGGCGTCCTCGGCTACGCCGCCGACAACGCGCTGGCCTTCGCCGCGGGTTCCGTGGTCGGCGCGGGGCTGACCACCGCGGGCTTCTCCATCGACTTCCTGCGTCCCGCCCGGGGCGATGTCCTGCGCGCCCACGGCCGGGTCGTCCGGGCCGGCCGCACCAGCGTGGTCGTGCGCTGCGACCTGTCGACGGTCGACGGCGGCTCCGCTCCGGCGCTGTGCGCGGTCGCGCAGGGCACGATCGCGGTCCGGCAGGCCGCCTGACCCCACGCACGCGGAAGGCGTCAGAAGTCGACCGGGTCCCGGACGATCGGGCAGGTCATGCAGTGGCCGCCGCCCCGGCCGCGGCCCAGTTCGGCGCCGACGATCGTGATCACCTCGACGCCCGCCTTGCGCAGCAGCGTGTTGGTCTGGGTGTTGCGGTCGTAGGTGAACACCACGCCCGGCTCCAGCGCGACCGCGTTGTTGCCGCTGTCCCACTGCTGGCGCTCGGAGGCGTAGACGTCCCCGCCGGTCTCCACCACGCGCAGTTCCGGCAGCCCGAGTGCCTTGGCGACGACCTCGACGAAGGAGGCCGGGGCCTCGTCGACGACCTCCACACCGGGCGCCCGGTCGCTCGGGCGCAGCGAGAAGGTGTGGACGCCGTCCATGATGTTCGGGTAGAGCGTGACCAGGTCGCGGTCGGCGAAGGTGAACACCGTGTCCAGGTGCATCGCCGAGCGCAGCCGGGGCATCCCGGCCACGATGACGTGCTCGGCGGCGCCGCCCTCGAAGAGGGCCTTCGCGACCTGGGTGATGGCCTGGCGCGAGGTGCGCTCGCTCATTCCCATCAGCACCACGCCGCGGCCCACCGGCATGATGTCGCCGCCCTCGAACGTCGCCTGTCCCCAGTCGCGTTCCGGATCGCCCCACCACACCGTGGAGCCGACGTAGTCGGGGTGGAAGGTGTACACCGCCTTCATCAGCAGCGTCTCGTCGTGACGGGCGGGCCAGTACAGCGGGTTGAGGGTGAGGCCGCCGTAGAGCCAGCAGGTGGTGTCGCGGGTGTAGAGGGTGTTGGGCAGGGGCGGCATCAGGTACTCGCGCACGCCGGTCGACTCGCGGGCCAGGGCGATGCTGCCCGAGCGGTGCTCGTCGGGGAGGTCGGCGGTGGCCAGGCCGCCGATCAGGTAGCGGGCCAGCTCGGTCGTTTCGAGGGTCTCCAGATAGGCCCGGGTGCCGTCGACGAGCCCGAGTCCCACCTCGTTGGGGACGATCTTGCGGTCCAGGAGCCAGTCGCGGGCGCCCGGCACCGCCATCGTCCGCGCCAGCAGATCGTGCAGCTCGACCACGTCGACTCCGCGCTCCCGCAGCTTGTTGACGAAGTCGGCGTGGTCGCGCTGGGCGTTCTCGACCCACATCACGTCGTCGAAGAGGAGGTCGTCGGAGTTGCTCGGGGTGAGCCGGCGATGGGCCAGGCCCGGCGCGCAGACCAGGACCTTGCGCAGCCGGCCGACCTCGGAGTGGACGCCGTACGGGGGAGGGGTTTGTTGACTGCTCACGCTGCACCTTCCGGGAGGTTCAGATGCTGATCCAGCCCAGCGCCAGGGCGAGGACGCCGATCACCGCGCCGATCACCGACACGGCGAGGATGACGAGTTCACGGGGGCCGAACACCTGTCTGCCCTGCTCCTTGCGGGCCATCACGAACAGCACGGAGGCGGGGGCGTAGACGATCAGGGAGACCAGGAGGTACTTCAGCCCGGCCGCGTAGATGAGGAAAGCGGTGTAGACGGTCGCCAGGGCGGCGACGACCAGTTCGGTGGAGCGCTGCCGTTCCCCGGCCGCGGAGATCTTCAGGGCGAAGGCCGCGGCGAGCAGGAAGGGGATCAGGGTGAGCGCGCTGGTCAGGTTGAGGGCGAAGTCGAAGGCGTCGTCCGAGAACCAGGTGACGACCAGGAAGACCTGGCTCAGCGTCGTGGTCATCACCAGGGCGGGCATGGGGACGTCGGCGGGGGTGGACCGCTTGAGGAAGCGGGGCATGTCGTCGTCCTTGGCGGCCACGAACAGCACCTCGGCCGCCATCAGCGTCCAGGCGAGATAGGCGCCGAGGACGGAGACGATCAGGCCGACGCTGATGAAGACCTGGCCCCAGTTGCCCACCGCGTGCTCCAGCACCCCCGCCATGGAGGGCTGGCGCAGGTCGGCGATCTCGCCCATCGGCATCAGGCCGTAGCTCACGATGGTCACCGAGGCGAAGACCGCGAAGACGCTGAGGAAGCCGAGCACGGTCGCCCGGCCGACATCCCGCCTGCGTCGGGCGTGCCGGGAGTACACGCTGGCGCCCTCGACGCCGAGGAAGACGAAGACGGTGGCCAGCATGGTGCCCTTGACCTGCTGGAACAGCGAGCCGGCGTAGTCGGCGCCGCCGAAGTTGTCGGCGAAGACGGACGGTTCGAAGTAGAAGAGCGCGATCACGACGAAGACGAGGATCGGCACCACCTTGGCGACGGTGACGATCCGGTTGATGGCCGCCGCCTCCTTCACTCCGCGGCTGATCAGCCAGAAGAACAGCCACAGACCCGCCGAGGAGAGCACCACCGCGAGGACGGTGTCGCCGTCGCCGAGGGCGGGTGCCACGGCGCCGATGGTGGACATGATCAGCACCCAGTACGTCACATTGCCGACGCAGGCGCTGGCCCAGTAGCCGAAGGCGGAGAAGAAGCCGAGGTACTCGCCGAAGCCCGCCTTGGCGTACGCGTAGACACCGGCGTCGAGGTCGGGACGGCGCACCGCGAGGTTCTGGAAGACGAAGGCCAGCATCAGCATGCCGGTGCCGGCCACCGCCCAGGCGATCAGGGCACCCGCGACGCCGGTCTCCTGGGCGAAGCGGCTCGGCAGGGAGAAGACACCGGCACCGACCATGGAGCCGACCACCATCATGGTGAGCGTCGGCAGGCTCAGCTTGGCGGTGCGGGGCTGCTCGGTCGTGGTCTCGGCCTCGGGCATGGGCGTCCTTGGACGATCGGGCATCACCGCAGCTCGACGATGCGGAGGCGCCATCCGGCGGTCCGAGCGAGATTAACAGTGAAATGTCGCGTATGCCCGCCCGGTTTGATCCCTTGTGCCCGATACGCCAATCGGCTCTATCGTGCTGTCATGGAGCATGCACTGAGTCCCGCCGCACTCGCCGAACTGCGCCGCCCGCGCCCGTACCCCGCTGTCTCCGTCCTCACCCCGACCCATCGCCGTGAGCCCGAGAACGCCCAGGACCCGGTCCGGCTGCGCAATGTCGTGGCCGACGCCAAGAAGCAGCTGGAGTCCGATCCGGCGGTCACCCGGGAGCGCCGCGCCGATGTCGTGCGGCAGCTGGAGGAAGCACTCACCGAGGTGGATCTGACGCACGCCGAGGACGGCCTGGTGATCTTCGCCGCTCCGGGTGAGCACCAGGTGTGGTCGCTGGCCCGCACGGTGCCCGAACGCGTGGTCCTCGCGGACACCTTCCTCACCCGCAACCTCGTCTCGGCGCAGGCCGCCGAGCGGCCGTTCTGGGTGCTGTCGGTCTCCGCCGACCGCGTCACCCTCTGGAACGGCGGCGGCGACCGGGTCGTGGAGGAACGGGCCGGCGGCTTCCCGCTGACCCGGAGCACGGACAACTTCGACGCCGAGCGCCAGGAGCGGATCGGCGACCTGCCGAGCACCTTCCGCGACGAGTCCACCCGGCACTTCCTGCGGGACGCCGACACCGCGATGGGCCGACTGCTGCGCGGTCATCCGCGGCCCCTCTACGTCACCGGCGAGACGGCCGCGCTGTCGCTGCTCGACGAGGTCGGCAGCGTCACCCACGGCGCCGTCCACATCCGGCACGGCGGCCTCGCGGACTCCTCGGCCGAGACGGTCTGGCAGGCGGTGCGCCCCATGGTGACGGCCGACAGCCGCAGGAGCACCGACGAGGTCGCCCGGGACCTGGAGTCGGCCCGCGGACACAAGACGTACGCGGCCGGTCTCGACGAGGTCTGGCAGAGCGCCCGCGAGGGCCGGGTACGGCTGCTGGCCGTCGAGGAGAACTACCGCGCCACCGTCCGCGACGACGGCGGGGACCATCTGACCCCGGCGGAGAGCGGCGACCTCGACGCCCGCGAGGACATCGTGGACGAGATCGTCGAGCAGTGCCTGGAGACCGGCGCCGACGTCCGCTTCGTACCGGACGGCATGCTCGGCGACGCGACGGGCATCGCGGGCGTCCTGCGCTACTGAGGGCGGGCGGCGGCCGTCAGACGCTGCCGAACAGCGCGCTGAGCCCCTCCTCGACGGCCGCCGCGACGTCCTCCTGCCCGGCCGGCACGACCGCGTAGCTGCGCACCAGGAAGCCGCGCAGCGCGGAGCTGTCGAACTGCATCAGGGCCAGCCCGAACGGCGAGTGGAACTCCATCACCGTGCGGAGCGGTCCGCACGGCCAGATGTGCACGTCGCCGCCGCCCGCCGCGGCGTGCAGCCCCTCGGCCAGCAGCGACCGCGCGAAGGTCCAGGTGACGCCCTCGCCGTCCAGGGAGACCTCGGCCGGGAAGTCGACGTAGACGGCGAGCGGATCCGCCGAGCCGTAACGGAGCGTGGCGGTGGCGGGCAGCTCCCGCTCGTCGGCGGTGATCAGCCGCGCCTGTACGGGCTGCTCCAGAGTGACGTCCATGGCGGTCCCCCCGCGGGTCAGTGGTCAGGCCGGCTGCGGCCGGTCTGCCTTTACGACCTCGAAGTGGCCGTTTGCATGACGTCGGAACCGCAGGTTCCGGCGTGACCTGCGTCACGGCGAATCCAGGCACTTCCCCATTACGGTCATGAAACCGCCCGAAGCCGCCCCACGGTTCCGCGGAATACTCGAACGCTTGCCCGTCGAACGCGCGCCACGACCCCCACCCGACCGCCTCGACGGACCGTCACATCACGTACGCCGCATACGACTTACCGGCTCCACCGGATACGTCATTCATGCGAGGTGACCCCGCCGAAAAGACTGTGGCATATGCCAGGTGCACCACCGTATCGGGTGTTGCCAAATCCCTTACAGCGCGTCGCGGGCTGTGCCACAGTCGTAGCGGTCCCTCCGTCGCATTTGGCCGTACCGTCCCCTTCACCGGAGTGCGTCATGCCGTCCCATCTCTCCGCGGACCGCCCCGCAGCCCAGCCGCCCGGACGCGGCTCGGTCGACGCGCTCATATCGCAGGCGCGGCGCCTGAAGGGCGACGTGGACGCCGTGCGACGGGACACGCCCCACGACGGCACGGACCCCCAGGAGCGCTGGCAGCGCGCGCTCTGCGACCTCGCCCTGAACCAACTCGACGACCTCGACGCCCACTTGGCCCAACTGCGGGAGGGTCCGCCGCCGGTGCCCGCCACACCGGCGGCGCCCGCGGCCGACCCCGCGCCACCCGCACCGCACAGCGGCTCGCTGCTCAGCCGGGTCGGGAGCGCCGAGTGGAACCTCCTGACGGACGAGGCCAGTTGGTCCGGCGAGCTGTACCAGATCCTGGGCCGGGACCCGTCCGCTCCCCCGCTCACCCTCGACGAACTGCCCTCGCTGGTGCTCGACGCGGACCGGCCGAAGCTGACCTCGATGGTCACCGACTGCCTCATCGACGCCAAGCCCATCGACGGGGAGTTCCGCGTCCTGCGCCCGGACGGAGAGGTGCGGAGCGTCCACATGATGGGCGAGCCCGTGCTCGGCGCCGACGGCAGCACCGCGTCCATGTGGGCCGTCCTCCGGGACGTCAGCCAACTGCGGCGCAGCCAGCGCGCGGTGAGCGACACCCACGAGACGCTCCAGCGCACGCGGCACCGCGAACAGACCGAGCACCGGCTGGCGGCCGAGCTCCAGGAGGCGGTACTGCCGCCGTGGCGGGGCTCGCTGCGCCGGCCGCTCCAGGGCCCCGAGACGCTCGACCTGGCGGTCCACTCCCGGCCTCCCGGCGCCGGTTCACCGATCGGCGGCGACTGGTACGACGCCCTCGAACTGCCCGACGGGGACACCCTGCTGAGCGTCGGCGACCTCACCGGGCAGGGCGTGGCCGTGGCCTCGGGCATGGCGACCCTGCTGGGCGCCGTCCGCGGCATGGCGATGGCCGGCACCGAGCCGGGACAGTTGCTGTCCTGGCTCAACCAACTCCTCGACGCGACCGTGCAGCCGGCCCTCGGCAGCGCCGTCTGCTGCCGCTACCGGCCCCGGACCCGCACCCTGGTCTGGGCGCAGGCGGGACACCCCGCCCCGCTGCTGTTCCGCGGTGGGACGGGGCGCCGACTGCGCTCCCCGGACGGCGTCCTGCTGGGCGCGACGACCGGTGCCGCCTACGGCCAGGCCGAAACGATCCTGGAGACCGGCGACCTGCTGCTCCTGCACACCGACCAACTGGTGTCCGGGCACAGCGAGGAGGACGCCGTGCACCGTCTCCTCGACCTGGCCCCGCGCCTGGACACGGCGGACACCGCTCAGGACTGCGTGCGGATGGTCATGGAGGAGTTCGGCACGGCGGAGCGCGCCGGGGACGCCTGTGTGCTGGTCGCCAGGGTGACCTCCTGACGCTGTTCCTGTGCGGTGCGCCCGTGGAACCGGGCCCGCACGAGCCCTCTAGGCCCGTGCGCTGCCGCTGCCCTTCGCCGGCTTCGGCAGGGCCTGCTTGATCTCCTCCCGCAGTTCGTTGATCTTCGGATAGCTGGAGTACTCGGCGGTCAGCCGGTACATCTGCCGCAGCCGGTCCCAGGTGCGGTGCGAGGAGTTGGAGCCCATCGCCATCAGCGCCAGGCGCGCGTAGCGGTCGGCCTGTTCGGGGTCGTCGGCGATGAAGCACGCGGAGGCCATGGACAGGTTGTCGAAGATCCTTGAGCGTTCCTGCGCCTCGACGCGGAGCGCCAGGGCCTTCTCCGCGTAGTGCTGGGCATGGGCGGCCGCGGTCGGCTCGAACTCCGCCAGCGTGCGGTAGGACAGCGCCTGCATGCCGTACAGGTCCGCCTCGTTGAACAGCTGCATCCAGCTGGGCGGTGGCACGTCGCTCCGGTCGGAGACGAACAGGTCCTCCGCCTGTCCGAGGGTGCGGCGCATCGCCTGGCCCTTGCCCATGGCCGCCTGTGCCCAGGCCTCGATGGTGTGGAGCATCGCCCGGGTCCGCGGCAGCACCTCGTCGCCGGAGCCGGACTGGGCGAGCTTCATCAGGTCCAGCGCGTCGTCGGGCCGGCCCAGGTGCACCATCTGACGGGCCGCCCGGGAGAGCGCCTCCCCGGCACGGGGCCGGTCGCCGCCCTCACGGGCCGCGTGGGCGGCGATGACGAAGTACTTCTGGGCCGTGGGCTCCAGGCCGACGTCGTGCGACATCCAGCCCGCGAGGACGGCGAGGTTGGCCGCGACGCCCCACAGGCGCCGCTGGAGGTGGTCGGGGTGGTGGTAGGCGAGCATGCCGCCCACCTCGTTGAGCTGTCCCACCACCGCCTTGCGTTGCAGCCCGCCACCGCGGGCGGCGTCCCAGGCCCGGAACACCTCCACGGAGCGCTCCAGTTCCTCGATCTCCTGCGACCCGATGGGGGCGGCCTCGTAGCGGTCGAACCCAGCGGGGTCGGCGTGCAGGGGATCGTCGAGTCGGGGAGCGTCGGACTTGAGTGTCGGATCGGTGTGCAGCCAGTCGTGCATGGCGCTGCTGAGTGCTGATCCCGCGGCGAGCGCGGCACCCGCGCCCACCAAGCCGCGTCGGTTGAGCATGAGGTCCATTCCCGTGAATTCGGTGAGGACCGCAGCCGTCCGCTCGGGCGCCCACGGCACGCCGTCGGGATGTTCCGCATTCCCGCCGCCCTGCCGTTTTCCCGTACGCCCGTGCCGGACCAGACCGAGGTCCTCGATGGTCACGACACGGCCGAGTCGCTCGGTGAACAGAGCCGCCAACGCCCTCGGCACCGGATCGCGCGGGATCTCTCCCATGTCGATCCAACGCCGCACCCGTGAGGTGTCGGTCGACAGCTGGGGGTGGCCCATGGCCGCCGCCTGCCGGTTGACCAGCCTCGCGAGTTCGCCCTTGGACCAGCCGGCCAGGCCGAACAGGTCCGCGAGGCGGGAGTTGGGTTGTCCGTTCACGTCAAGCCCCCAGGTTCTCGGCTGAGTTGACAGTAGCCCGGTGAGGGTTGCCGGGCGACTATTCGCCAGGGTTCGCCAGGGTGCGCCAGATGGTGTGCCACTGGGCAACGGGTGTCAGGTAGGAACGCGCCACCCCGACCCGGTCGCCGCCAGGCAAAAGGCGTACTCCCCAGGGTGCGCCCGGGTGTCCGGGTCGGGTAGCGCACTTGCGCTTCAGCAGGTAATGCAGGCACACGAAGGGATCTGTCCAGCCCATGTACGCAGCATCGTCCTCCGTGTCCGCCCCGCCCCGGACGCTGCACTCCCGCCCGGCGGGCAGCGGCCCCTACCTCGACCCCGCCCGCTCGGCCTCCCCCGTCCTCGGGACGGGCCGGACGCGCCGCGCCCCCGGGCTCGGCACGCCACCGCTCAGCGGAAGACTCGACCTGTCCGGCCCCCAGGGCGCCCAACTGCGCACGGCCATCGCGTCGGTGCACCGGATCTGCCCGGAGTTCGCCCCGGTCCAGGTGCTGCGCCGCAGCGGACGGGTCGTGCTCCTCGTGGGCACCACGGGGCGCAGCACGGCGGTCGCCAAGTGCTTACTGGACCCCTCCCCGGTCTGGTCCGAGCGGATCCGGCACGAAATAGCCGCTTACCGCTCGTTCGTCCGGCACCGCCCCCCGGTGCGGGTGCCCCGGCTGATCGCGGCGGACCCGGACAACTGCACCCTGGTGATCGAGCGGATGCCGGGACGGGTCGCGGCGCTTCAGCGCCACCCGGTCGAGACCCCGCCCCGGGCGGACGTCAGGGCGGCGCTGGCGGCGATCTGCCGGCTCAACGCCTGGCGGCCGCCGGCCGGCACCTTCGACGCCCCGCTGGACTACCCGGCGCGCATCTCCCGCTACCACGAGCTGGGGCTGCTCACCGACCGGGACCTGGGCGACCTGCAGAAGCTGCTGCACGGCATCGCCCACTCGGCGGGCCGGCAGGGCATGGGCCAGTTCTGCCACGGCGAGGCACTCCTGTCGAACATCCTGCTCTCGCCGGCCGGTCCAGTGCTGGTGGACTGGGAGCACGCGGGCTGGTACCTGCCGGGCTACGACCTGGCGACCCTGTGGTCGGTCCTCGGGGACGCGCCGGTCGCGCGCCGGCAGATCAGCCAGATCGCCCAGTCGGCGGGACCGGCTTCCCGGGACGCCTTCCTGGTGAATCTGATGCTGGTGCTGACCCGGGAGATCCGCACCTACGAGACGGCCGTGCAGCGTTCGATGCACGACACGGCCCCGGCGGCACCGGGAACGGCCCACCCGGGTGCTGCGCCGTCCGGCGAGGAACAGCGGCTGCTGCTGAGGCGGCTGCACGACGACTGCCAGATGGCCCGCCGGGCCGTTCGCGCGGCCGTCGGCACTCGCTGACGGGGACGGCGGTCCGCGGCGCGCCCGCAGCGGCGGCGCACCGCGGACCTTCGTACGCACATCACCGCACAGCCCCCTGGGCGTGATTGACGGATCGTCGGCCGACCTGTAGCACGGACGGGTTGTTCCGCCCCACGCGGCTCATCGCCCCCGACCGTCACAGGAGGCTGCCTTGCGACGATCCGTCACCGCCCTGAGAAGAGCCGCCGTTCCGGTGGCCTCCGCCGCGCTGCTGCTCCCCCTGATGGGCGCGGCGCCCGCTCCCGCCCCGTCCCCGGCGCAGCGTCTGCAAGCGGCGTTCGCCGAAGCCGCCGCCGAGTACGGCGTCCCGCCGAGCGTGTTGCTGGGCGTCTCCTACCTCCAGTCGCGGTGGGACGCGCACGCCGGCGCGCCGAGCGTGACCGGCGGCTACGGCCCGATGCACCTCACCGACGCCCGCACGGCGCTCGCCGGGGCCGCCCACCACAGCGAGGGCACGGAGGACGCCCGGGGTGACGCGTCCCGCCCGGCGCTCGTCCCCGAGCAGCGGATCCCGTCGGCCGGCGAGGTGCCGGCCCGGCTGCGGACGCTGCAACGAGCCGCGGCGCTGACCGGGCTGAGCCCCGCACGGCTGCGCGAGGACCCGGCCGCCAATGTGGAGGGCGGCGCGGCCCTGCTGGCGGCGGCCCAGCGGCGGCTGGGCGCGCCCCCGAGCGCGGACCCGGCGGACTGGTACGGAGCCGTGGCGCTGTTCTCGGGCGCCGACGACCGGGCGACGGCCGCCGCCTACGCCGACGAGGTCTTCACCGTGCTCCGCAGCGGGGGTGAGCGGGTCACCGACGCGGGGCAGCGGGTCGCGCTGGCCGGGCGGCCTGGGCTCACTCCCGACACCGGCACGCTGGCGGACGCCGGGCTGCGCGCCCCCGCCGCCGGTGACACGGAGTGCCCGGCCTCGGTGTCCTGCGAGTGGATCCCGGCACCGTACGAGGAGTTCGGGGACGGCGACTACGGCAACCACGATCTGGGCGACCGGCCGGGCTCGCAGAGCATCGACTACATCGTCGTGCACGACACGGAGGGCGCCTGGGAGGGTGTGCTCGACCTCGTCCAGGATCCGACCTATGTCTCGTGGAACTACTCCCTGCGGTCCACCGACGGCCACATCGCCCAGCACCTGAAGGCGAAGGACGTCGGCTGGCACGCCGGGAACTGGTACGTGAACGCGAAGTCGATCGGTCTGGAGCACGAGGGGTTCCTGGCGAACCCGGACGCCTGGTACACGGAGGCGATGTACCGGTCGTCGGCCCGGCTGGTGAGGTATCTGGCGCGCGCGTACGGCATTCCGCTGGACCGGCAGCACATCCTCGGCCACGACACGGTGCCGGGCCCGACCACGGCGACGATCCGCGGTATGCACACCGACCCCGGCCCGTACTGGGACTGGCAGCACTACTTCGAGCTGCTCGGCCGGCCGCTCACGCCGACCGCGGGGAAGCACGGCGGGCTGGTCACGATCCGCCCCGACTACGCCGCGCACCGGCCCTCGTACACGGGCTGCACGGCGGCCGGCGAGCCGTGCGCCCCGCACGGTTCGAGCGCGGTGCGGCTGTACTCCGGGCCCGGTGAGTCGTACCCGCTGATCAAGGACATCGGCCTGGGCATCACGCCGACGACCGGGGTGAACGACCTGTCCTCCCGGGTCTCCACCGGCCAGCGGTTCGCGGTCGCCGGACGCGACGGGGACTGGACGGCTATCTGGTACCTCGGGCAGCGGGCCTGGTTCCACAACCCGGTGAAGGCACCGACCGCGGTGTCCGCGCGAGGGCCGGTGGTCCGGGCGAAGGACGGCCTGGAGTCCGTCCCGGTGTACGGGAGGGCGTACCCGGAGGCGTCGGCCTACCCGGAGGGGGTACCGGCCCAGCCGGTCTCACCCCTTCCGTACCAGCTGCCGAAGGGGCAGACGTACGTGGTGGGTGACAAGGTGCCCGGCCAGTACTACTACGCGGTGACCTTCGACCCGGCCTCGCACCGGGTGGTGACCGGCGAGGACCAGTACTACGAGATCCAGTTCGGCCACCGGGTGGCGTTCGTCCGGGCCGCGGACGTGGAGGTGGTGTCCTCCTCGGCTCGCTAGCCGCCTCAGCCCTGCTGGAACAGCTCCGCGGGGAGCGGCTTCAGCAGGGCGTAGAGGTCGTCGGTGATGGGGCGGTCCCAGGCGGCGATGGTCACCAGGACGTTGTCGCTGCGGTCGAACTGCACGCAGGAGATCCGCCCCTCGGAGAGCTTCAGCCGACGCACGATGAGGAGGTTGTCGCCCTGCATCACCGGGACGTCCTCGGTGCTGACCACGGTGATCTCCTCGTCGTTCTCCAGGGCCAGCAGCAGCTGGGCGACCTCGAAGGGGATCTCGCCCTCGGCGACCTCGCGGGCCGGGGAGCCCTCGGGGAGATTGCCGATGATCATCGCGGGGCCGCGGCCGCCGAAGAGGTCGTAGCGCAGGAAGACACCCTGGCAGCTGCCGTCGGGGGCGGGCAGCAGCCCGGCGCCCAGATTGCCGGGCCAGTCGCCCGGGTCCATGGCCAGGACGTCGAAGTCGGGCCCGGCGGGCGTGGCGCTGCGGCGGCGGAGGAACGACATGCCGCCATGGTACGTGTCCGGAGCCGGTCCATGACGGGTGGGCGCCCCCCGCCTCCACCGCGTCACGAGGGCACTCGTCCGGTGCCGGGGCCGTGCCGCCGGCGGAGGAGTTCGTTCCGCCGGCGGGGGCGGTCGCGTGTCCCCGGATCGGCCCGCCGGACCGGGTCCGGCGGGGTCTGTCTCAGGTGAGGTCGAACTCGCCCTCCCGGGCGCCCGACACGAAGGCGCCCCATTCGGCGGGTGTGAAGATCAGGGAAGGGCTCTTGGGGCTGCCGCTGTTGCGCATCGCGATGAAACCCTCCACAAAGGCGATCTGGACGTCTCCCAGACCGCGGCTGCTCGAGTGCCAGTCGGCGTTGCTGAGGTCCAGCTCCGGCTTGTCCCAACCCATGGGCGGCTGCTGCTGGATGGTGCTCTCGGCCACGTCCGTGCTCCTCCCGGTTCGTCGTCCGCGGCCAGCCTAGCGATCGGTCCGGGGTGCCAACAGGCCACGTGAGGGGGACCTTTGCGAAGCCTGTTCAGGCGTCGGGGGGCTCGGATCCCACCAGCCACATGGAGAAGAACTGCGATCCGCCGCCGTAGGCGTGGCCCAGGGCCCTGCGGGCGCCCGCCACCTGGTGCTCCCCGGCCCGGCCGCGCACCTGGAGGGCGGCCTCGGCGAACCGGATCATGCCGGAGGCGCCGATGGGGTTGGACGAGAGCACCCCGCCGGACATGTTGACGGGCAGGTCGCCGTCGAGTTCGGTCACCCCGGACTCGGTGAGTTTCCAGCCCTCGCCCTCGGCGGCGAAGCCGAGGTTCTCCAGCCACATGGGCTCGTACCAGGAGAACGGTACGTACATCTCGACGGCGTCGATCTCCCGGCGGGGGTCGGCGATGCCGGCCTGCCGGTAGACGTCGGCGGCGCAGTCCTGGCCGGCCCGGGGGGACACGGCGTCCTTGCCCGCGAACAGGGTGGGTTCGCTGCGCATGGCGCCGCCGTGCATCCAGGCGGGCGGGTGGGGGGCGCGGGCGGCTCCGGCGCGGTCGGTGAGGACCATCGCGCAGGCGCCGTCGGACGAGGGGCAGGTCTCGGAGTAGCGGATGGGGTCCCACAGCATGGGCGAGGACTGGACCTTCTCCAGGGTGATGTCGTGCTCGTGGAGGTGGGCGTAGGGGTTCTTCAGGGCGTTGCGCCGGTCCTTGTAGGCGACGAGTGAGCCGACGGTGTCGGGGGCGCCGCTGCGCCGCATGTAGGCGCGGACGTGCGGGGCGAAGAAGCCGCCCGCTCCGGCGAGCAGGGGCTGCTGGAAGGGGATCGGCAGGGACAGGCCCCACATCGCGTTGGACTCGGACTGCTTCTCGAAGGCGCAGGTGAGGACGGTGCCGTGGACGCGGGAGGCGACGAGCCCCGCCGCGACGAGCGCGGTGGACCCGCCGACGGAGCCGGCCGTGTGGACCCGCAGCATGGGCTTGCCCACCGCGCCGAGCGCGTCGGCGAGGTACAGCTCGGGCATCATGACGCCCTCGAAGAAGTCGGGCGCCTTGCCGATCACGACGGCGTCGACGTCGGCCCAGGTCAGTTCGGCGTCGTCGAGGGCCCTGCGGGACGCCTCGCGCACCAGCCCGGCGATGGAGACGTCCCGGCGGGCCGCGACGTGCCTGGTCTGGCCGATCCCGACGACGGCCACGGGTTCCTTGCTCATCGCGGGTCCCCTTCCAGGACGGCGACCAGGTTCTGTTGCAGACAGGGGCCGGAGGTGGCGTGGCCGAGGGCGCGGTCGGACTCGCCGCGGTGGACGCGGGCGGCGGCCTCCCCGATGCGGATCAGCCCGGCGGCCATGACCGGGTTGGCGGCGAGGGCTCCGCCGGAGGGGTTGACGCACACGTCGTCGCCGAGCCGGAGCGCCTTGCGCAGAACGACCTCCTGGGCGGTGAAGGGGGCGTGCAGCTCGGCGGTGTCGACGGGGCGCAGGAAGGCTCCGGCCCGCTCGGCGGCGAGCCGGGTGGAGGGCGAGTCGGTGAGGTCGCGGACGCCCAGGGAGTGGGCCTCGATGCGGTGGTCGATGCCGCGGATCCAGGCGGGCCGGGCGCACAGGTCCCGGGCCCGGTCGCCGGCCGCGAGGATCACGGCGGCGGCGCCGTCGCCGATGGGCGGGCAGTCGCCGGTGCGCAGGGGCCGGACGAGGTAGTCGCCCTGCGGGACCGGGCCTCGGAGCTGGGCGTGCGGGTTGTCGGTGGTGCGGCTGCGGGCGGCGACGCCGGCCAGTTCGCGCTCGTCCGTCTCGCCCGCATCGATGAGGGCCTGCGCCTGGAGGGCGGCCAGGGCGACGGAGTCGGGCCACAGGGGTGCCACGTAGTACGGGTCGAGCTGGCGGGTGAGCACGTCGCGCAGCGGGCCGGGCGAGGACTTGCCGTAGGAGTAGACGAGCGCGGTGTCCGCGTCGCCGGTGAGGAGCTTGGTCCAGGCCTCGTACAGGGCCCAGGCGCCGTCCATCTCGACGTGCGACTCGGAGATCGGGGGCCAGGCGCCGACGCCGTCGAGGGCGAGGGTGAAGGAGAAGGCGCGGCCGGCGAGGTAGTCGCTGGAGCCGGAGCAGGTGAAGCCGATGTCGGAGGTCCGCAGGCCGGTCGAGTCGAGGACCTGGTGCAGGACGGGCATGAGCATCTCGACCTCGGAGAGGTCCTCGGTGGTGCGCCGGTGGTCGGTCTGGGCGAAGGCGACGACGGCGATCTCGCGGGTCACAGCAGCTCCCTGTAGGTGTCGTAGTCCGCGTCGGGTTCGCCGGTCGGCCGGTAGTGGTCGGGGTAGCGGGCGCCCTCGGTCCACACCGGTTCGACCCTGAGGCCCATGCGGACCTGGTCGTAGGGGATGCCTGCGATCCGGCCGTGCAGGGCGAGTCCGGCGCCGTCGAGGGCGATGTGGGCGTAGACGTAGGGGACTTCGATGTCCGCGTTGTCGACGTTCCTGGCCTTGATGTTGACGATGCAGAAGGTCGTGACCGTGCCGCCCGGTCCCACCTCGACCTGCTCGGTGGTGGCGACGCCGCAGGTGGGGCAGGCGCCCCGGGGCGGGACGTACACCTTGCGGCAAGACGGGCAGCGTTCGCCGACGTTGCGGCGGTCGGCGAGGGCGGCGATGTAGGCGCTCTGGGCGCGTCCGGGCGAGTAGGTGTAGTCGAGCCGGGCGGGGGCGACGATGCCGGTGACGGGGTTCTCGAACTCTCCCGGGTGGCCGCCGGGTTGGGCGGCTTCGCCGTCGTACGGTTCGAAGCAGGCGATGTCGGTGATGGCGCCGGTGCGTTCGGGGGCCCAGCGGACGCGGACACGCATTCCGGTGCGGACGGCTTCGGGGCCGGGTGCGTCGAGGGCGTGCAGGAGGGCGGTGTCGGCGCCGTCGAGGCGGACCAGGACCCAGGCGAAGGGGGTGGCGAGGGGCTGGTCGCGGCGGGGGGCGTGGTTCCAGGCCCAGGTGGTGACGGTGCCGGTGGGGGCCACCTCGACGAGTTCGGTCAGCTCCTCGGCGGTGACCGGGTCGTACTCGACGGGTGGGACGAGGGTGCGGCCGTCGCCGGTGCGGACCCCGAGGACGACGCGTTCGCGCAGTCCGGTCAGGAAGGCGCTCTGCACGGGGCCGAGGGAGCGGGTGAAGGGGAACTCGACGACGAGGGGGGCTTTGAGGACTTCGGGCATGCCGGTCTCCTTCAGTGTCGCTCGTAGCGGGGCGGCCGCTTCTCGGCGAAGGCGCGGGCGCCTTCCCTGGCGTCGGCGGTGTCGAAGACGGGCCAGCCGCGCTTGAGTTCGGCCGCGAGGCCCTCGGTCTCGGTCAGCTCGGCGGTCTCGTAGACGGACGCCTTGACGGCCTCCACGGCGAGCGGACCGCAGGCGTTGATCCGCTCGGCGATCTCCAGGGCCTCGGCGAGGGCGGTGCCGTCCGGGACGACATGGCCGATCAGGCCGATGTCGGCGGCCTCGCGGGCGCTGTAGGGGCGGCCGGTGAGCAGCATCTCCAGGGCGTGGGTGCGCGGGATCTGGCGTTGCAGCCGGACGGTGGAGCCGCCGATCGGGAACAGTGCGCGCCTGACCTCGAAGAGGCCGAAGACGGCGGACTCCCCGGCGACGCGGATGTCGGTGCCCTGGAGGATCTCGGTGCCGCCGGCCACGCAGGGCCCTTCCACGGCGGCGATCACCGGTTTGCGCGGGCGGTGGTGGCGGAGCATGGCCTTCCAGTGCAGGTCGGGGTCGGCGGTGAGCCGGTCCCGGTACTGCTGACCCGCCATCCCCTGGCCGGCCAGGGCCTTGAGGTCCATGCCCGCGCAGAACGCGCCGCCCGCGCCGGTCAGCACGATCGAGCGGACGTCGTCGTCCTCGTCGGCCTCCGTCCAGCCGTCGTACAGGCCCACCAGCATGGGCAGCGAGAGCGCGTTCTTGGCCTCGGGCCGGTTGAGCGTGAGGACGAGTGTGGCGCCCTCGCGCCGCACGGTGAGGTGTTCGGTTCCACTCATCGCCGGTCTCCCCTCTCCGGAACGAGAACAGGTTGCAGGAGGCGGCTGAGCACTTCAAGAGTTTTCTGACTGTCAGTCAGATTTGTTGTGCGCGGAGTCTTCACAGTCCTGCCGCCCTTTGCTCTGATGACCGGCATCCGAGGGACAGCGAGGTCAGGAGGAGCGGTGGAGTACAACCTTGCCGACCTGTTCGAGTCGGTCGTGGACGTGGTGCCGGACCGTGAGGCGCTGGTGTACCTCGACCACCCCGGCACCGGCGCGGAGCGCAGGCTGACGTACGCCGAACTCGACGCCGCCGCCAACCGGATCGGCCACCACCTCCTGGACCGCGGGATCCGCCCCGGCGAACACCTCGGGCTGCACCTCTACAACGGCGTCGAGTACCTCCAGACGGTGCTCGGGTGCCTTAAGGCGCGGATCGTGCCGGTGAACGTCAACTACCGCTACGTGGAAGAGGAGTTGGTCTACCTCTACCGGGACGCGGATCTGGTGGCGGTGGTCTTCGACGCGGAGTTCACGGACCGGGTGGCGGCCGCCCGGCCGCGGGTGGAGAAGCTCCGGCACCTGGTCCGGGTGGGGGCGGGCGACGGATCCCTGGGGGTGCCGTTCACCGAGGCGGAGGCGTCCGGCTCACCGGAGCGGGGGTTCCCGACGCGCTCCGGGGACGACCAGTTCATCATCTACACCGGCGGCACCACGGGCATGCCCAAGGGTGTCATGTGGCGCCAGGAGGACCTGTTCTTCGCGGGGCTCGGCGGCGGGGCGCCGACCGGCGACCCGGTGGGCAAGCCGGAGGAGCTGGCCGAGCGGGTCGCGGCCGGCGGGTCCGGGATCACCTTCTTCCCCGCGCCCCCGCTGATGCACGGCACCTCCACGCTCACCGCGTTCATCGGCTTCAACTTCGGCCAACGGGTCGTGCTGCACCGCAAGTTCGTGCCCGAGGACGTGCTGCGCACGATCGCCGAGGAGAAGGTCTCCAGCATGTCGCTGGTCGGTGACGCGATGCTCAGGCCGCTCATCGACGCGCTCGCCGGACCGATGAAGGGCACCGACTGCTCGTCGATGTTCTCGGTGTCGTCGTCCGGAGCGATCATGTCGGAGACGGTCCGCCGCCAGTTCCTCCAACTGGTCCCGCACGTCCTGCTGCTGAACAACTTCGGCTCCTCCGAGTCCGGCTTCAACGGCACGGCCACCGACGACTCTGGGCCCGAGCGCGGCTTCCGCATCCGCGTCAACTCCCGTACCCAGGTCGTCGATCCGGCGACCGGGGAGCCGGTCGGGCCGGGCGTGGTGGGCCGGGTCGCCCAGTGCGGGCACGTGCCGCTCGGCTACTACAACGACCCGGTGAAAACCGCGGAGACCTTCTTCGAGAAGGACGGCGCGCGCTGGGTGCTGCTGGGTGACATGGCTACCGTCGACGAGGAGGGCGTGGTGACCGTCCTCGGCCGCGGCTCGCAGTGCATCAACACCGGCGGCGAGAAGGTGTACCCGGAGGAGGTGGAACAGGCGTTGAAGTCCCACCCCGACGTCTACGACGCCCTGGTCGCCGGGGTGCCCGACGCGAAGTGGGGCCACCATGTGGCGGCGGTGGTGCAGCTGCGGGAGGGGGCGGAGCGGCCGTCGCTCACCGACATCCAGACGCACTGCCGGTCCCGGCTCGCCGGGTACAAGATCCCCCGCCGCCTGGTGGTGACCGACTCGATCCGCCGCTCGCCGAGCGGCAAGGCCGACTACCGGTGGGCGCGGGAGGTCGCCGGGGCGGCGCAGGGCTGATGGCGGTCGGGCGCGGGTCCGCAGGTCCGCAGGTCCGGTTCGGCAACCCCGCGGGGCCCCCGTACCGACTCGGCGGCGGCCCGCTCCGCGCCTCGCTGCGCCCTCCGGGTGACGGCCCTGCGCCCCAGGTCAGAGACCCGTCCGTGGGGTGACGGCGCCCGTCGGGCGCCCTCTCGCGTGCCGACCGGTGGGGAAGCTGGGACTCTGGAGGAGGAACACTGACCATGGCCTGAGGAATGGTGGTGGTCGGCATGGTTGCGGTCGATCCGGGCGGGCACATGCCCTCGACCGTGGGAGTCGACCCCCTGGGCGCGCCCTACCTCCCCGGCCGTTTCACGATTCCGGCCCGCCCCGCCACCTTCCTGCGCCGCCCACGTCTGCACCGCCGGCTCGACCTCGGCCGCTCGACGCCGTTGACCATGGTCAACGGGGCGGCCGGAGCGGGCAAGACCGTGCTGGTCGCCGACTGGGCCGCGGGACTGGAGGGGCCGGTCGTCTGGCTCACCGCCGACACCGGCCAGACGCCCGGCCTGTTCTGGGCGTATCTGCTGGAGGCCCTGCACCACCAGGGCGTGCTCGAACCCGCCGACGTGGGGTTCCCGGCCGACGCCCACCGGGTGGACCGCAAACTGCTGGCCCGGCTCGCCGTCGCCCTCGCCGCCCGTGAACGGCCGGTGGTCGTCGTCCTCGACGAGTACGACCGGGTGACCGGACCCGCCATCAGCGAACAGGTGGACTTCGTCCTCCAGCACGCCGGTCCGGGTCTGCGCCTGGTGCTGGTCACCCGCAACGAGCCGCTGCTGCCGCTGCACCGCTACCGCGCGGCCGGCACCCTCACCGAGGTCCGCAACGCCGAACTCGCCTTCACCCCCGAGGAGGCGGTGGGCCTCGTCGGCCTGCACGGTCTGCGGCTGTCCGTGGACACCGCCCGGTCCCTGGTGGACCGCACCGGCGGCTGGGCGGCGGGCCTGCGGCTGTGCGCCCTGGCCGCGCAGGAGGCCGACGACGCCGAGGTCTACCTCAAGGAGTTCGAGGCCGGACAGAGCACGGTGGCCGACTACCTGCTCGGGGAGGTGCTCCGGCGTCAGCCGGCCGAGACCCAGGACCTGCTGCTGCGGGTCAGCGTCCTGGAACGGTTCTCCCCCGCGCTCGCCAACACCCTCACCGGCCGCCTCGACGCCGAGTCGATCCTGGACGAGCTGCGCCGGCAGAACGCCTTCGTGGAGTCCCTCGGGCACTCGTGGTACCGGCTGCACCCCCTCTTCGGGGAGATTTTGCGGTCCCATCTGGAGGTGACGCTGCCCGGGGCGCGGCCCCGGCTGCACCGCCGGGCCGCGCGCTGGCTGCGGGCCGCGGGCTACCTCCCGGAGGCGCTCGCCCACGGCGCCGAGGCGGGCGACTGGGAGTTCACCACGGCCGCCCTCGTCGACGACCTGGCCATCGGGCAGTTGTTCACCGGTCTGCGCGCCGAGGGTCTGGCGGGCCTGTTCGCCCGGATGGAGCCCGGCACCCGCACCCCGGCCGCCGAACTCGTCCGCGCGGCCCGCGCGCTCAACCGCCACGAGACCGACCGCGCGCTGGCCCATCTGCACCACGCCGAGCGGACCCTGACCGACGAGGCGACCGACCCGGCCGCCGCCCGGCTCAGCTGCGCTCTGCTGGAGGCCCACGCCGCCCGGCTGTCCGGCGCCCCGGACCGGGCGGAGCGGGCGGCCCACGCCGCCCGGCTCCTCCAGGGCGACGTCCCCGCCCGGCTCCTCGAACAGCACCCCGAGCTCAACGCCCTGCTCCTGACCCATCTGGGCGCGACGCAACTGTGGGCCGGACGGTTCAAGGAGGCCCGCGACGCCCTGGAGACCGTCGTGGACTGCCCCCCGGGCGCCGCGACGACGCGGCCCCGCCAGGAGAGCCTCGGTCATCTCGCGCTCATCGCCTATCTGGACGGCTGGCTCGACCGGGCCGAGCGCACGGCGCTCGCGGCGCTGTCCGAGACCGAGCGGTACGGGCTGCCCCCGTCCGCCGGTTCCGGGATGGGCCATCTGGTCCGGGCCGCGATCGCGGTGGAGCGCCATGAGCCGGCCGAGGCGCGGCAGCTCCTCGACGAGGCGGCGGCGTCCGGTCCGGCCGGGCTCGACGACCCGGTGGTGGCGGCCGTACGGGCCCTGACCACGGCGCGGCTGCTGCTGGCGCAGGGCGACCCGTCCGCTGCGCTCGCCGCGGCCGGGGCCCGCGTCGGCGCCGAGGCGGTATCGCCCTGGGCGCGGGACCGCACGGCCGCCGTCGTGTGCGCCGCGTACCTGGCCGAGGGCCGCGCCGAGACGGCCGTACGGGCGCTGCCGGAGGACCCTGGCGATCAGGCCGCCTGTGCGGTGGAGACCGCGCGCGCCCTGCTCGCTGCGGGACGGCCCGGCCCGGCGCTCGGCCTCCTCGACGCGCTGCCCGCCGAGGGCGAGGCCGGTCCCGCCGTCACCGTGCCGGCCCTGCTCGTGCGCGCGCAGGCCGCCGACCGTACCGGCGATCCGGAGGGCGCCCGCCGTCTCCTCGTCCGGGCCCTCACGGAAGCCCGCCGGGAGCGACTGCGCCGGCCCTTCCTGGAGGCCGGGCCCTGGGTTCGGCGGATGCTGGGCACCGGGCAGGCGGAGGCGCTCGCGGCGGGCTGGCTGCTGCCGGGGCGCGACCGGCCCGGCGAGGACGGACCGGTCCTCGTGGAGGAACTCAGCGCGCGCGAGCACGATGTGCTGGTGCGGCTCGCGGACATGATGTCGACCGAGGAGATCGCCGCCGACCTGTTCGTCTCCGTGAACACGGTCAAGACCCACCTCAAGGGCGTCTTCCGCAAACTGGCCGTCAACCGGCGCACCGACGCCGTGCGGCGTGCCCGGGAACGGGGCCTGGTGTGACCGCCGAACGGGCGGCGCGATCCTGGCGGGCTCTGATCGTGCTCGGCACGGCCCAGTTCCTGATGGTCCTGGACACCTCCGTCATGAACGTCTCGATCAGCCAGCTGGTCGAGGACTTCGACACCGAGGTCACCGCCATCCAGGCCGTCATCACGCTCTACGCGCTGATGATGGCCGCGTTCATGGCGGTCGGCGCGAAACTGGGCGACATCCTCGGACGCCGCCGGCTGTTCCTCATCGGCCTGTGCGTCTACGGCGTCGGCTCGGCCCTCACCGCCGCGGCGCCGACCGTCGGGGTGCTGGCGATCGGCTGGTCGGTGATCGAGGGGCTCGGCGCGGCGATGGTGCTGCCCGCGATGGCGGCCCTGGTCGCGGAGTCGTACCGGGGCCGGGACCGTGCGGTGGCGTACGGCGTCATCGGCGGCCTGGCCGGTGCGGGTATCGCGGTGGGGCCGCTGCTGGGCGGCTGGGTGACGACGTACCTCACCTGGCGGCTGGTCTTCGCCGGCGAGGTGGTGCTCGTGGCGGCGATGCTGCTCTGCCGGAAGATGATCACGGAGGTTCCGCGGACCGGGCCGCGCCCCCGGCTGGACGTGGTGGGCGCGGTCCTGTCCGCGTCGGGTCTCGGGCTGGGCGTCCTGGGCGTGCTCCAGAGCGGCACCTGGGGCTGGGTGGAGCCCCGCAACCCGCCGTTCACGGTCTTCGGGTTCGCGCCGACGCTGTTCGTGATCGGCCTCGCGGCGCTCGTCCTGTCCGCGTTCACGCACTGGGAACGCAGACGGACCGGGCGGGGCGAGGACCCGCTGGTGCACCTGGCGGTCTTGGAGCGGCCCGCGCTGCGGGCCGGGCTGTGCACGATGCTCAGCCAGAACCTGATCCTGCTCGGGCTGTTCTTCGCCATCCCGCTGTATCTCCAGGTCGTCCAGGGCTTCGACGCCTTCGAGACCGGTCTGCGGCTGCTGCCGGTCTCGGTGACCATGCTCGTCGCGTCGCTCGGCGCCTCCCGGTTCGCCCGTCAGGTCCCGCCGCGCACCCTGGTCAGGGTCGCCCTGCTCACCCTGGCGGCAGCGATCCTCTGGCTGCTCGCCACCATCGACCCGAAGATCGACGACGTCCAGTTCGGCGCGGCCATGGCCCTGCTCGGACTGGGCATGGGGCTGCTCGTCTCGCAGCTGGGCAACGTCGTGCAGTCCAGCGCCGCCGAGGACGAGCGCAGTGAGGTGGGCGGGCTCCAGTACACCGCCCAGAACCTGGGGTCGGCGCTGGGTACCGCCCTGATCGGTTCGCTGCTGATCGGCGCCCTCGCGCAGGCGTTCACCACCCATGTGGAGGACGAACCGCGGCTCTCGGAGGCGACGAAGGAGCAGGCTGCGGTAGCCCTGCAGGCCGGGATCTCCTTCGTCCCCACCGACGAGATCCGGGCCTCCGCGGAGGCCGCCGGGCTGCCGCCCGCCGAGGTGGACGCGGTCGCCGACGCCTACGCTTCGGCGCAGCTGCGCGGCCTGAAGGCGGCGATCCTCGCGGCCGGCGGGATCACCCTGGCGAGCTTCCTGATCACCCCTCGGCTGCCCGGCCGCGGCGACCAGGTGCGGCCGCCGGGAAGCGGCGCGGCACCCGCACCCGGAGCCGCGCCCGAGCCCGGAGCGGGGTCGTGACGGCTCCGGAGGAGGCCGGGAGCGACCGCTCGGAACGCCGGGCCCGCCGCGCCGAGCGGCGGGCCCACGAGGACTTCACCGGCGGCGTCTACGGCTCGCTGCTGGCGGCCTCGGTGGTGCTCGGCGCGGGGTCCCTCGGCAACTTCCCGCGGGCGGAACTGGTCCTGCTGCTGCTCCTGACCGGAGTGGTGTTCTGGCTCGCCCATGTGCACGCCAAGCTCTTCGGGGAGCGTCTGGCGCGCCGGGCGCTGGACCGCCGGGAAGTGCTGAACGTGTGCCGGGAGGAGTGGCCGATCCTGCGCGCCTGTCTGCCGCCGGCCCTCGCGGTGGCGGTCAGCCCGCTGCTGGGGCTGGACGTGCAGGGTGCCGTCTGGCTGGCGCTCGGCGTCGCGGTCGCGGGGCAGGTGGGGTGGTCGGTGCGGGCGGCGGTGCGGGCCGGGGCGTCCCGGCGGCTGGTGACCGTCACGGCGGTCGTCAACCTGCTGCTCGGCCTGGTCGTCGTCGCCGTGAAGCTCTTCGTCAAGCACTGAGAGGTCAAGTACTGAGAGCGATCCTGTCCGGCTATCACCTGTGCCGGGTGAGGACGCGGGCGGCCCGGGGCCGGAGTATCGGAGTGCGGGGTGCTGTTCCGCCCGCTCCACGCCTTCCGCGGGAGACCGGCCAGGGAGATCGGCCATGCGCTATGAGATCCGCGTCGACGGGCAGATGTCGGAGGCGCTCGTCAAGTCCTTCCCCGAGCTGAACCATGTGGTGATGGCCGGTCAGACCATCCTCTTCGGCTCGGTGGTCGACGAGGCGCATCTCTACGGCCTGGTGGCCCGCTGCCAGTCCCTGGGCCTGCGGATCGTGGAGATGCGCCGGCAGCCCGAGTGACGCCCCGCCGGACGCCCGCCGGGACCGGGTGAGCCGCCCCCTCGGCGGGGGCGGCTCACCCGGTTCCGGTCACAGGTCGCGTGCTGTCACCCGGCCCGAGCGCACGGCCGCGGCCAGTGCCTCGAAGTCCCGCTCGTTGCGGTCGGCGTAGCTCTGGGCGAACTCGGTCAGCGCCCGGTCGAAGCGGTCGCCGCCGCCGAGGTAGGCGGTGATGGCGATGGGGTCGCCGGACCGGGCGTGGGCACGGGCCAGGGAGGCGCCGCACACATGGGCGAAGAGGTTCAGCAGCGACGGGTCCATGGTCTCCGGGCGGGCGATGCCCTTCCAGTCCCGCAGCTGGCGGACGTAGAAGTCCCGGCCCTTGCCGTCCAGGCCCGTGACATGGGTCCAGCCGAGGAAGATGTCGCTGGTGGTCTGGATGAGCCGCTGTCCGCTGACCACGCGGCGCCCCTGGTTGTCGTAGTCGTCGCCGTCGGTGTGGTCCGCGAGCACCGACCGCTGGGCCTCCTTGGCCTGGAGCAGCAGCGGATCGTCGTCGTCCCGGCCGAGCATCAGCAGGATCCAGCAGCGGGTGCCGACGCTGCCGACGCCGACGACCTTGCGGGCCATGTCGGCGATCCGGAAGTGGCGGAGCAGATGGCGCCGCTCGGAGGACAGGCTGGTCGTGTACTGCTCGACGACGGCGGCCAGTTCCTTCCACTGCGCGGCCTCCTCGGGGCCGCCGAGGTCGGCGAGCGGTGTGATCAGCGGACGGTCCGGCGTGATCCGGCGGCCCTCGGGCGTGTTGACGGTCAGCCGTTCGAACGCCTGCATATGGGTGCGGGTGCGGGCCTTGGCCGTGGCCTGCGCGGTGCGCCGACGGGCCTTCTTGTCCATGGCCGCGGCCATCAGGGTCCGCATGTGGTCGGCGTCGTCCTGGGCGTACCAGATGTCCAGGGTGCCCATGCCCGCGAACTCCCGCATGCGCTCCCGGTAGGAGCGCACGCACTCGCGTACCGCCCGGTTCTGCTCGGCGGTGGAGAAGCCGTTGGCGCGGGCGGCGATGACGAAGCTGGCGGCCAGCCGTTTGACGTCCCATTCGAACGGTCCGGCCAGGGTCTCGTCGAAGTCGTTGATGTCGAAGACGAGGTGCCGTTCCGGGGAGGCCAGCAGCCGGAAGTTCAGCAGATGGGCGTCGCCGCAGAGCTGGACCGTGAGCCCGGTGTCCGGAGCGGCGCCGAGATCCGCCGCCATGATCGCGGCCGCGCCCCGGTAGAAGCGGAAGGGCGATTCCAGCATGCGGCCGTAGCGGATGGGGATCAGGTCCTGGAGCCGGGTCGCCGACTGGCCCTCGATCACGTCGATCGGATCGAAACGCCCCGGTCCCGGCTCGAACCGGGCCTGGGCCAGGCGCGGCACCCGCGAGCGTGCCTCCTTGCCCGCTGCGGCCCGTTCGGCCGGGGTCCGGGAGTGGGAGAACGCGCTCCCTGGGGTCATGGCCGCCTCCTCGTCAACGCGGGTGGCCAGGGCTCTGGCCGAGTCTCCACCCTTCCGCGCGGCCGCCCGGTGCGGATCACCCTTGGCGGGTGATCCCCCGCGGGGCGCGAGGGACCACGCTGACGGGGTGGGAACTCCACCCACCCGTCCCGCCGGTGCCCGGCGGGAGCGCGCCCCGCAGGGCGAGGAGGAGCCATGACCGAATCGCACACGTCGGCGCAGCCGCCCGGGTCCGGGCAGCGACCCGGCGGGACGGTGCTCACGGGTTCCGGCGACCCCGAGGACGTCCTCGGCCGCCTCGGTGCCTCGTGGACCTGGATGCTGGGCTCGGCCCTGGCCACCCTGGTGCCGGGCGTCCTGCTGCTGGTGTGGCCGGACGCCACCCTCCATGTCGTGGCCGTGCTGTTCGGGCTGTACCTGCTCGTCACGGGCGGCTTCCGGTTCGTCGCGGTGTTCGGGCAGGAGCGCGGCGAGCGGCTGCCGGGCCTGCTGATCGCGGTGCTGTTCGTCCTGGCCGGGGTGCTGTGTCTGCGCAACCCGCTCCAGACGATCGCCGCGCTGTCGGTGATCGTCGGCGTGGTCTGGCTGGTGTCCGGACTGCTGACCGCCTACGCGGCGCTCGCCGCGAAGGGCATGCCGCACCGCGGTGTGGTGCTCGGCGCGGCCCTGCTCGGCATCGTCGCCGGCATCGTCGTACTGGCCCTGCCCAGTGAGTCCGCGGTGGCCCTGACCAGGCTGCTCGGCCTGTGGCTGGTCCTGCTGGGCGTGATGGAACTGGCGGTCGCCCTCGCCTGGCGGCACGCCGTCCGCCGTCTCACCCCCTGAGGGTGAAGCGCTCACACCGCGTCACGCGCACGCTGGGAACGGACAACGACTCTCGGGCACCGTGCCCGGACGGAGGCGACACCATGAGCCAAGGCATGTACCTCGCGTACGACTTCCCGCTGCTGAGCACCTTCTGGGCGATGCTGTGGTTCTTCCTGTGGATCCTGTGGTTCATCCTGCTGTTCAGGATCGTCGTGGACATCTTCCGCGACGACGCGATGAGCGGCTGGGGCAAGGCGGGCTGGCTCGTCTTCGTCATCATCCTGCCCTTCCTGGGTGTGCTGGTGTACGTCATCGCCCGGGGCAAGAACATGGGGCGCCGGGAGATCGAGCAGGCGCGCGCCCAGCAGGACGCCTTCGACTCCTACGTCCGGGAGACCGCGGGCAGCGGTGGACGCCCGAGCCACGCCGACGAACTGGCGAAGCTGTCCAAGCTCAAGGAGAGCGGCTCCATCACCGACGAGGAGTTCCGACGGGCGAAGGAGCTGATCCTCACCGACAGCGCCCCGGCGGGCGCCCGCAAGCAGCCTGAATCAGCCACTCCGGGAGTCGGCCACTGAGGCCGGCCGCACGACGAGAGACGAGGGCAGCGGCATGACGTCGACACAGAGCGCACGGCCGCCCAGTGCGAAGCAGAGCTGGGCGGAGGGCATGACCGTCTTCGCCGGAGTGATGCTGATGATCGCCGGAGTACTCGGCATCACGCGGGGCATCATGGCCATCGCCGAGGACGAGGTGTTCGTCAACACGCCCAACTACGTGTTCAAGTTCGACCTGACCAGCTGGGGCTGGATCCACCTCATCCTCGGCGTGATCGCCCTACTGGTCTCCTTCGGCCTGTTCAGCGAGGCGACCTGGGCCCGGGTCTCCGGGGTGGCCATCGGCGCCCTCGTGATCATCGCCAACTTCCTCTCCCTGCCGTACTACCCGGTGTGGTCGGTGGTGCTGATCGCGATCTCGGCGCTGATCATCTGGGCGCTGTGCGTGGAACGGCCCAAGTCCGGCGGCTGAACCCGCCCGGCAGCGGTGTCCCCCGGCACCCCGTCCCCCGGCCCGCGTACCGTGTGCGTCTCGACCGGCTCGACAGGTGAACACAAGTCGAAGGCCGACCGTACGCATGATGACGGGACGCAGGGAAGGAACCACGGGTGTCGCAAGTCGCGGGGCAACTGCCGGACGCCGAGGCGGAGGAGGACACGGGCACGGAGGGCACGGAGGAACGCCCCGGACCGCGCGGATGGCGGGCACGCCGGCCGCGACTGGCCCGGGGCGTCTCCGTGACCACCACCGTCCTGGCGGGCGCGCTCCTGCTGTGCTCGCTCCTGCTGCCCAACCGGCTGGAGCGGCTGACCTTCGACGCGTTCCTGCGGATCCCGGCCGAGGGCGTCCTGCTGGCCGGCCTGCTGCTCTCGCTGCCGCCCCGGTGGCGCCGGATCGCCGCTGTCGCGACGGGATCGCTGCTCGGTGCGCTGACCGTGCTGAAGATCCTGGACATGGGCTTCTACCAGGTGCTGGCCCGCCCGTTCGACCTGGTCCTGGACTGGATCCTGCTCGACGACGCGACCGAGTTCCTGCGCGAGTCGTTCGGGCGTACGGGCCAGGTCCTCGCCGTGACGGGGGTGCTGGTCCTGCTGGTGGCCGTCCTGGTCGCCACGATCCTGTCGGCCGTGCGGCTGACGAACCTGATGGTCCGCCACCGCCCGGTCGCCGCGCGGACCACACTGATCCTCGGCACCGCCTGGATCACCTGCGTCACGCTGGGCGTGCAGTTCACCGACGTACCCCTCGCCTCGAAGATCAACGCGGACTACGTCGACAACCGGGTGGAGCAGGTCCGGGCCGGACTGAAGGACGCGGAGGTCTTCGAGAAGCAGGCCGCCGTCGACGCCTTCGCGGACACCCCGCCGGACCAGCTGCTGACCGGACTGCGCGGCAAGGACGTGCTCTTCACCTTCATCGAGAGCTACGGCCGGGTCGCGATCGACGACCCGGCGATGGCGGGGCAGATCGACACCGTCCTCGACGAGGGCACCGACCGGCTGGAGAAAGCCGGGTTCGCCTCGCGGAGCGGCTGGCTGCGCGCCCCCGTGACGGGCGCGGGAAGCTGGCTCGCCCACTCGACGTTCCTGTCCGGACTGTGGATCAAGAACCAGCAGCGGTACCGGAGTCTGACCACCAGCGACCGGGCGACGCTGAACAGCTACTTCCGCAAGACCGGCGCCTGGCGGACCGTGGGCATCGTGCCCGGAGTGCGCAGGGCCTGGCCTGAGGGTGAGTTCTTCGCTCTGGACCACATCTACGACTCCGAGCAACTCGGCTACCACGGACCGTACTTCAGCTGGACGCCGGTGCCGGACCAGTTCAGCCTGGAGGCCTTCGAGCGCCTGGAGCGCGGGAAGAAGGACCGCGAGCCGATCATGGCCGAGATCATCCTGGCCTCCAGCCACAACCCGTGGGCCCCGGTCGCGCACATGATCGACTGGGAGGACCTCGGGGACGGCTCGGTCTTCCACGGCATCAAGGAACAGGGCAAGGACCCCAAGGAGGTCTGGAAGGACCCCGACAGCGTCCGCGCCGAGTACGCCAACGCCATCGAGTACTCGCTGCGCAGCCTGGTCGAGTACGTGGAGCGCTACGGCGACGACGACACGGTGCTGGTCTTCCTCGGCGACCACCAGCCGGTGCCGACGGTCACCGCGGGCAGCCGGAGCAAGGACGTCCCGGTCACCATCGTCGCCCGCGATCCGAAGGTGCTGGAGCGCGTCGCCGACTGGGGCTGGACCGACGGCCTCAAGCCCGCCGAGGACGCCCCTCAGTGGCCGATGAACCAGTTCCGGGACCGGTTCATGACGGCGTACGGTCCGCAGCGCGACTGACGGGTCCGGCCGCGTCGGCCCGGTCGAGGAAGGCGCCGACGCGTTCCGTGAACCACTCCGGGTCGTCCAGCCAGGGGAAGTGGCCGCCGCCGGGCTGGACGGCGAGTTCGCCGTGCGGGAAGACCTCCGCGGTCGCGCGGGCCAGGTCGGGGTCGGGGGCGCCGTCCCGCTCCCCGGCCAGCACCAGCACGGGGGCGGTCAGCCGGGCGAGGGCGGCCCGGGTCGCGGGCGGGTCGAAGGCGCCCTCGGAGCCGTACACGCCCGCCGCCGCGTCGTTGAACTCCTCGTCCCCGCGGGCGTCGTGCAGCCGGGCCGCCTCGTCCCAGCGGCCGTAGAAGAAGGGCGCGATGTCCGGTCCGGCGTCGCCGGCGCCGGTGAGCCAGGCGTCGAAGGCCCGGTACGCCTCCGGGAACCAGGGCTCGGCCGCCCGTAGCAGCGCGGCGGCCCTGCGCCGCTCGGGCGTCGCCGGGGTGCCCAGCGCCCACGGGTTGGCGGCGACGAGCACCAGGCGCCGCACCCGGTGCGGGTGGCGGGCGGCGTAGAGCATCGCGAGGCTGCCGCCGGCGGAGTGCGCGAGCAGGTCCATCCGGTCCAGGCCCAGCCGTTCCCGCAGCGCCTCGACGTCGTCGACGAGCCGGTCGCAGCGGTAGGTCGCCGGGTCCGCGGGCACCTCCGACTCCCCCGTGCCGCGCAGGTCGAGCCGGACGAGACGGCGCCGGGTGTGCAGTCCGCCCAGGTCGCCGAGGTAGGAGGAGGCGCGCATGGGCCCGCCCGGCAGGACGACGAGCGGTTCGCCCCCGCCCTGCTCGTGGTGGGCCAGCTTGGTTCCGTCGGACGATGTGAAGATCGGCACGGGCCGATCCTAGGTGGCGGCGAACCGGTCCCGCAGTTCCCTTTTGAGGATCTTCCCGCTGGCGTTGCGCGGCAGGGCGTCGACGAAGACGACCCGCTTGGGCGCCTTGAAGTGGGCGAGTGTCTCCCGGGCGTGGGCGATCAGTTCGTCCTCGGTGACCTCGCCGCGCGGCACGACGACGGCGGTGACCGCCTCGATCCAGCGGTCGTCGGGCAGTCCGACCACCGCGACCTCGGCGACGCCCTCGTGGGTGTACAGCGCGTCCTCCACCTGGCGCGAGGCGACCAGTACGCCACCGGAGTTGATGACGTCCTTCACCCGGTCCACGATCGTGAAGTAGCCGTCCGCGTCGCGCACGGCGAGATCCCCGGAGCGGAACCAGCCGTCGCGGAACGCCTCTGCCGTCTCCTCGGGCTTGTCCCAGTACCCCTCGCACAACTGCGGTGAGCGGTAGACGATTTCACCGGGTGTGCCCTCGGGAACGTCCTTGCCGTCCTCGTCGACCACCCGCGCGTCGACGAACAGCACCGGCCGGCCGCAGGAGTCCATGCGGCCCTCGTGCTCGTCGGGCGCGAGGACGGTGGCCAGCGGACCGATCTCGCTCTGTCCGAAGCAGTTGTAGAAGGCCAGCTCCGGCAGCCTGTCGCGGAGCCGCTCCAGCACGGGCACCGGCATGATCGAGGCCCCGTAGTACGCCTTGCGCAGGGCGCCGAGGTCGCGGGTGGCGAAGTCGGGGCGGTTCGCCAGCGCGATCCACACCGTGGGCGGCGCGAACAGACTGTCCGCGCGGCCCGCCTCGACCAGGTCGAAGAGGCGGTCGCCGTCGGGGGCGTCGAGGATGATGTTGGTGGCGCCGACCGCCAGGTAGGGCAGCAGGAACACGTGCATCTGCGCGGAGTGGTACAGCGGCAGGGAGTGCACGGGCCGGTCGCCGGCGCTCAGGTCGAGCGCGGTGATCGCGCTCAGGTACTCGTGGACCAGCGCGCGGTGCGTCATCATCGCGCCCTTGGGCAGGGCGGTGGTGCCGGAGGTGTAGAGCAGTTGCACCAGGTCCTCGGCGCGGGCCTCGGGACCGTCGTGCGCGGGGGCCGAGCCGAGCAGCTCCAGCAGGGAGCCGTCGGCGTCCCGCAGGGGCAACGACCGTACGCCGTCGGGGAGATGTCCCGTCAGGTCCGGGTCGGCCAGTACCAGCGCGCTGCCGGACTGGCCGACGAGGTAGGCCAGGTCGTCCCCGGTGAGGTTCTGGTTGACCGGGACGTGCACCAGGCCCGCGCGGGCGCAGGCGAGGAAGGCGATCAGATAGGCGTCGGAGTTGTGGCCGTAGGCGCCGACCCGGTCCCCGGGGGCGAGGCCCTGGGCGAGCAGGACGGTCGCCGCGCGGGAGACCGCCGCGTCGAACTCCTCGTAGGTCCAGGTCCGGTCGCGGTACTCGACCGCGACGCGTGCCGGGGTGCGGCGGGCGCTGCGCCGCAGCACCCCGTCGACGGTGCTGCCGTGTCCGGGCGTCATGAGTGCTGATCCTCGGTGCGCGCCGAACGGAGGTCAAGAGACCGAACGGTCGACACGTTCCCCTGACACATACCGGTTGGTAGCCTCAACCGCCCCTTCCCCCGCAGACGTTGGGAGGCTCGATGCGCACCCGCCCGAGACGGTTCGTCATAGCGGCCGTCGCCCTGCTCACCGCCACCGCCGGGCTGCCGGCGAGCGCGGCCGAGCGTCAGGACCGCGGCGAACACCCCTCGTACGGCGGCCTGTCGGCCGTGATCCGCTACACCGAGTACGGCATCCCGCACATCGTCGCCAGGGACTACGCGAACCTGGGCTTCGGCACCGGCTGGGCGCAGGCCGCCGACCAGGTGTGCACGCTCGCCGACGGCTTCGTGACCGTACGCGGGGAGCGCTCCCGCTTCTTCGGCCCCGACGCGGCACCGGACTCCTCCCTCTCCTCGGCGGCGAAGAACCTCTCCAGCGACCTGTACTTCCGCGGGGTGCGCGAGGCCGGCACGGTGGAGAAGCTGCTCGCCGAACCCGCTCCGCGCGGCCCCAGCAGGCAGGCGGAGGAGCTGATGCGGGGCTTCGCCGCCGGGTACAACGCGTGGCTGCGGCAGAACCGGATCACCGATCCCGCCTGTGCGGGCGCCGCCTGGGTGCGCCCGGTCACCGCCCTCGACGTGGCCACCCGCGGTTTCGCGCTCGCGGTGCTCGGCGGTCAGGGACGGGCCGTGGACGGCATCACCGCGGCGCAGCCGCCGACGGGGACGGCCGTGCGGGCCCCGGACGCCGAGGACACCGCCAGAGCCGCGCGGGAGCTCCTCGCCGCCGACACCGCCGACATGGGGTCCAACGCGGTCGCCTTCAGCGGCGCCACCACCGCGAACGGGCGCGGGCTGCTGCTGGGCAACCCGCACTATCCGTGGCAGGGCGGCCGCCGGTTCTGGCAGTCGCAGCAGACCATCCCCGGCGAGCTGAACGTGGCGGGCGGCTCGCTGCTGGGCACGGCCACCGTCTCCATCGGCCACAACGCCCGGGTGGCGTGGAGCCACACCGTGGCGACCGGTGTCCCGCTCAACCTGCACCAGCTGACGCTGGATCCGGCCGATCCGACGGTGTACCTCGTCGACGGCGAGCGCGAGCGCATGACGAAGCGCACGGTCACGGTGGACGTGCGGGACGGCGCGCCGGTGACCCGGACCCAGTGGTGGACCCGGTACGGGCCGGTGGTGAACGCGATGGGCGCGACGCTGCCCCTGCCCTGGACGGCCACGACGGCGTACGCGGTGAACGACCCCAACGCGGTGAACCTGCGCGCCTCCGACACCGCGCTCGGCTTCAGCAGGGCCCGGAACACGGGTGAGGTGCTGGGTGCCCTGAAGCGCACGCAGGGCCTGCCGTGGGTGAACACGATCGCCGCGGACTCCTCCGGCCACACCCTGTTCACCCAGTCGCAGGTGCTGCCCCGGATCACCGACGAACTGGCGCAGTCCTGCTCCACCCCGCTCGGCAGGGTCACCTACCCCTCCGCCGGGCTCGCGATCCTCGACGGCTCCCGGGCGGCCTGCGCCCTCGGTGCCGACGCCGACGCCGTGCAGCCGGGCATCTTCGGTCCGGCGAAGCTGCCGACGCTGAAGGACGCGCCGTACGCAGAGAACTCCAACGACAGTGCCTGGCTGGCCAACGCGGACCGGCCGTTGACCGGGTACGAGCGGGTCTTCGGCACCGTCGGGACGCAGCGTTCGATGCGCACCCGCGGGGCGATCGAGGACGTCGACGCGATGGCCGAGCGCGGCCGGCTGACCGTCCGGGACCTTCAGGCGCAGCAGTTCGCCAACCGGGTGCCCGCGGGCGACCTGGCCGCCGGGGACGCGGCGAAGGCGTGTGCCGCGCTGCCCGGCGGGACGGCGACCGGCAGCGACGGCAGGGCGGTCGACGTGTCCGGGGCCTGCGCGGTGCTCGACGCCTGGGACCGCGGCACGGACACCGGCAGCCGCGGCGCGCTGCTGTTCGACCGTTTCTGGCGGAAGCTGAGCGCCTCCGTCCCGGCGGCCCAGCTGTGGCGGGTGCCGTTCTCGGCGGCGGACCCGGTGGGCACACCGCACACCCTCAACACCGCCGCCCCGGGTTTCGCCACGGCGCTGGCGGACGCGGTGGCGGAGCTGCGCGCGGCGGGCATCGCGCTCGACGCGCCCCTCGGCGAGCACCAGTTCGTCGTACGGAACGGCAAGCGCATCGCGGTACCGGGCGGCACCGAGTCGCTGGGCGTGTGGAACAAGGTCGAGCCGGTGTGGAACCCGGCCGGCGGCGGCTACACCGAGGTGTCGACCGGGTCGAGCTACATCCAGGCGGTGGGCTGGGACGGCGGCCGTTGCCCGGTGGCCCGCACGCTGCTGTCGTACTCCCAGTCCTCGAACCCGGGTTCGGCTCATTTCAGCGACCAGACGCGGCTGTTCTCCGGTGAGAAGTGGGTGACGTCCCGCTTCTGCGAGTGGGACATCCTGACGTCGCCCTCGCTGCGGCTGGTGGTGGTGCGCGAACGGCGCTGACGTACGTCCCGGGTGCCGCCCCGCCGGGGCGGCACCCGGTCGCGTCGGGTCGTGTCAGGTCGTGCCGCAGTCCTCGCGGTGGTAGCCCTTCGCGCCCTCCGCCACGAGGTCGAGGTCGCGGCGGACGACGCTCACCTTGTCGCCGAAGCCCTCGCAGGCCCGCTCCATGCCCCGGTCCGTGTACTCGATCACGAACATGGCGTCGCCGAACTCCGCGGCGTACGCGGCGCATTCGTCGTACTGCCCGCACTCCTCGACCACCGCGAAGTCGACGCCGACCTCCGCGCGGGCCGGGGCCAGTTCGGGGGTGTTCTTCTGGCCGATGGCCAGGCCCCGCTCATGGGCGTGGGTGGCGAGGAGGGTGAGGAAGGCCTTGGCGTCGTCCTCGGTCAGCATTCCGCGCGGGGCGCGGGCGAAGGTGTCGTAGTTGTCGGGTTCGACCGCCTGGAAGCCCTGCTCGGCGCAGTCGTCGATCCACTCGTACATCGTCTCGGCGATCCGCTCGCGCTTGGCCTCGGTGCCGACGTCCAGCATCGCCTCGCCCCAGTCCTCGTCCATCACGACCTCGCCGGAGGAGTCCCGCAGCAGCAGGTCGGCGTCCCAGTCGCGGGCCTCGCCGGGCTGGGCCTGGAAGCCGTTGATGTAGCAGATGTTGTACAGCCCCTCGGCGGGTTCCGCGGTGCGGTCGCGTGCCACGACGGAGACCCCCTCGGGCGGGTCGTAGGCACCGCCGAGCTGGTAGTCGAAACCGGCGCGTACGGGAGGCGGTGTCACCCGCCCACCGGCCGGCTTCTCGGACTCGGCCGGCTCCTCGGACCGCAGGACGGTGACCATCAGTGCGGTGACGACGGCGGCGAGCGCGATGACGACGGCCACCACCAGGGCCACGAGGGACGACCGCGCGGCGGATGCCCGGTTGTGCATAGGGAGAACTCCAGGTCTCGGGGCGGTGCGCGGGCCGGGTCAGGCGGAGTCGAAGCGGCCGCGGGCGGACTCGATGGCGCCCAGGTAGCGATGGGTCCAGTCGCACATGCCGTCGACCGTGGCCCGCAGGGCCCGGCCGGGCTCGGTGAGGGTGTACTCGACGCGGGGCGGAACGGTCGGGTGCACGGTCCGTTCGACCAGGCCGTTGCGCTCCAGCAGGCGCAGGTTCTGGGTGAGCATCTTATGACTGATGCCCTCGACCGCGTCGCGCAGTTCGGTGAAACGCAGGGTGCCGTCACCGATCGCCTCGATGATCAGCAACGCCCACTTGTTGGCGATGTCGGAGAAGATCTCCCGTGCCAGGGAGTCCGCCCGCGTCACATCGGCCTCGTCCTTCGCCGAGCCCGCGGATCCCTTGAGCTGCTTGGTCACCATGAGGTTCCCCAGTCACCGAAAAGTGCGTTCTTCCAGGTCAGCGTTAACTCTCCTATGGTTCCCGGGTAACCGCAAGAGAGTACGAGAAGGAGCGAGCCATGGCCGTCACCCTGTTGGATCCCGCGGGACTGCCCACGGTGGGCGTCTACAGGCAGGTGGCGATCGCGTCCGGCACGAGGACGGTCTTCGTCGCCGGTCAGGTCGCCTGGGGCGCGGACGGCGTCACGGTCGGCGAGGGCGATCTGGCCGCCCAGGTCGAGCGGGCGTACCTCAACGTCGGCACCGCGCTGACCGCCGCCGGGGCGTCCTTCGAGGACGTGACGAGGCTGACCTTCTACGCCGTCGACTGGACGCCCGAGAAGATGCCGCTGCTCCTGGAGGGCATCGACCGGGCGCGGGCCGCGCTCGGGGTCGCGCACGCGCCGCCCGCCACGCTGATCGGGGTGGCGGCGCTGGACGTCCCCGAACACCTGGTCGAGATCGAGGCGACCGCGGTCCTCGACTGAGCGGCACGGTCACCCGCCGCAGTCATACGGCCCGGGTGCGGCCCTCCCAGTACGGGTCGCGCAGCCGCCGCTTGTACAGCTTGCCGTTGGGGTCGCGGGGCATCTCGGCGACGAAGTCGACGCTCCGGGGCCGCTTGTAGCCGGCCAGCCGGTCGGCGCAGTGGCCGAGCAGTTCGGCGGCGAGCGCCGGGCCCGGCGGGTGGCCGGGGGCCGCTTCGACGACGGCCTTGACCTCCTCGCCCCACTCGTCGTGCGGCACGCCGAAGACGGCGGCGTCGGCGACGCCGGGATGGGCGAGGAGCGCGGACTCGATCTCGGCGGGGTAGATGTTCACCCCACCGGAGATGATCATGTCGATCTTGCGGTCGCGCAGGAACAGGTAGCCGTCCTCGTCGAGCAGTCCGAGGTCACCCACGGTGAAGAAGTCGCCGATGCGGTTCTTCCGCGTCTTGTGCTCGTCCTTGTGGTAGGCGAAGCCCCCGGTGGTCATCCTCATGTAGACGGTGCCGAGTTCGCCCGGCGGCAGCCGGTTGCCGTCGTCGTCGAAGACGGCCAGTTCGCTGATGGGCCACGCCCTGCCGACGGTGCCGGGCTTCTTCAGCCAGTCCTGCGCGGTCGCGAAGGCGCCGCCGCCCTCGCTGGCCGCGTAGTACTCCTCCACGCAGGGGCCCCACCAGTCGAGCATCGCCCGCTTCACATGGTCGGGGCAGGGGGCGGCGCCGTGGATGGCGTGCCGCAGGGAGGAGACGTCGTAGCGGGCCCGCACCTCGGGCGGGAGCGCCAGCAGGCGGTGGAACTGGGTGGGGACCATGTGGGTGTGGGTGCACCGGTGGGCGTCGATGAGGCGGAGCATCTCCTCGGGCGTCCACTTGTCCATCAGCACCAGCCGGTGGCCGATGTGCAGGGACGCGCCCGCGAACTGGAGCACGGCCGTGTGGTAGAGCGGCGAGCAGACCAGGTGCACGTTGTCGTCGTACGGCTTGATGCCGAAGATGCCGAGGAATCCGCCGAGGTACGACTCCTCGGGCAGCTTGCCGGGCAGGGGGCGGCGGATGCCGCGGGGGCGGCCGGTGGTGCCCGAGGTGTAGTTCATGACCCAGCCGAGGGTGCGGTCGTCGGGCGCCGACTCCGGTTGTCCGTCGAGGAGTTCGGCGTACGGCCGGAAGCCCTCGACGGTGCCGACGGCGTACCGGTGCGTGGCCGGGAGCCCCGCCTCGCCGGCCGCGGCGCGGGCGGGCCCGGCGTACCGTTCGTGCGCGACCAGCACCTTGGCGCCGGAGTCGGCGACGATCCAGCCGATCTCGGGTCCGACGAAGTGGTGGTTGACCGGCACCAGGTAGAACCCGGCCTGGGTGGCGGCGAGATAGGCGGCGAGCAGCTCGACGCCGTTGGGCAGGACGACGGCGAAGGCGTCCCCGCTCTCCAGGCCGGCGGCGCGCAGGCCGTGCACGAGGCGGTTGGCGGCACCGTGCAGCCGCCCGGCGCTCCAGATCTCGCCGTCCGGTGCGACGAGGACGGCGCGCTCGGGGTGCTCGGCCGCCTGGGCCCAGAAGCCCGGAGGGGGTGTGCTGGTCACTGGCCGCTCCTTCCGGCGATGCGGTTGATGCGGTCCACCGCCTGTTCGAAACCCCGGGTGAGGTCGTCGAAGACGGCTTGGACACTGCGTTCGCTGTTCATCCGGCCGACGATCTGGCCGACGGGCGTGCCGAGGAGCGGCTCCACCTCGTACTTCTGGATGCGGGAGACGGCCTCGGCGACGAGGAGCCCCTGGAGGGGCATGGGCAGGGTGCCGGGTCCGGCGGGGTCGTCCCAGCTGTCGGTCCACTCGGTGCGCAACTGGCGGGCGGGTTTGCCGGTCAGGGCGCGCGAGCGGACGGTGTCGCCGGACCCCGCGGCGAGGAGTTTGCGGGTCAGGGCCGTCGAGTGGAGGTCGGCCTCCGTGGTGGTGAGCCACAGCGAGCCCAGCCACACGCCCTGGGCGCCGAGGGCGAGGGCCGCGGCCACCTGCTGTCCGCTGCCGATACCGCCCGCCGCGAGGACGGGCAGCGGGCCGACGGCCTCGACCACCTCGGGGGTGAGCACCATGGAGGCGATCTCGCCGGTGTGGCCGCCGGCCTCGTAGCCCTGGGCCACGACGACGTCGATGCCCGCCTCCCGGTGCTTCTCCGCGTGCCGGGCGCTGCCCGCCAGGGCGGCGACCAGGACGTCCTGGTCGTGGGCGCGGGCCACGACGTCGGCGGGAGGTGAGCCGAGGGCGTTGGCGAGCAGCCGGATCGGATAGTCGAAGGCGACGTCGAGCTGGGTGCGGGCGACCTGCTCCATCCAGCCGGTGATCCGCCAGCCGGACGCCTCGCCCTCGGCGAGTTCGGGCACGCCGTACTTGGCGAGCGTCTCCCGGACGAACGCGCGGTGCCCCGCGGGAATCATCGCCTCGACATCGGCCTCGGTGACGCCCTCGACCTTCTTCGCGGGCATGACGACGTCCAGCCCGTAGGGCCTGCCGTCGGTGTGCGCCTGGACCCAGTCGAGGTCCCGTTTCAGCTCGTCGGTGGCGGTGTACCGGACCGCGCCGAGCACGCCGAATCCACCGGCCCGGCTGATGGCCGCGGCGACGGCGGGGAACGGTGTGAAGCCGAAGACGGCGTGCTCGATGCCGAGGCGCTTGCTCAACTCCGTCTGCATGGGCGCAGGATGCCGGACTCATCGGAAGGACGGAAGGGTTTTTCTGATGCACCGTCAGATTTATTGGGCGGCTGCGCCCGGTTGACACGACCCACTCCCTGACAGGAAAGTTTCAGCGCGCAAGGTGATCTCGGAAAGATACTTTCAGGCGGACTCGCGGGAGGTACCTCGATGACCGACAGCAGACGCGGCCCGAGCCGGCGCCAACTGGCCCGAGGAGCCCTGGCCCTGGGCGGCGCCCTGGCCCTGGCCCCCTTCCCGGCGGGCCCGGCGGCCGCGTCCTCCGGCCGCAGCACCCTCCGCCACGGATCGCCGGAACGGGCCGGCCTGCTCGCCGGTCACCTCCGCCAACTCGTCACCGACACTTCCGCGTTCCTCGGCCCCTCCCCCAAGTACCCGTGGTTCGCCGGGGCCGTCCTGCTGGCCGGCCGGGGCGGCACGGTGGCCCTGCACGAGCCGATCGGCATGGCGGTGCGCTACGCCTCGTACGACGAGAAGACCGACACCGGTGTGGAGTTCCCCGCCGGCGAGCAGATCCCGATGACCGCGGACACCGTCTTCGACCTCGCCTCGGTCTCCAAGCTGTTCACCTCGATCCTCGCCGTGCAGCAGATCGAACGCGGCGCGCTGGAGCTCCAGGCACCGGTCGCCTCCTACCTGCCGGAGTTCGGGGCGGCGGGCAAGGAGTCCATGACCGTACGTCAGCTGCTCACCCACACCTCGGGGTTCCGGGCCTGGATCCCGCTGTACAGCGCGCCGACGTACGAGGAGAAGCTGCGTCTCATCTGGAACGAGGCCCCGCTCAACCCGCCGGGCACCGAGTACCTCTACTCCGACCTCAACCTGATCTCGCTCCAGCTCGTCCTGGAACGGATCACCGGCCGCCGCCTGGACACCCTCCTGCGTGAGGAGATCACCGGCCCGCTCGGCATGGACCGCACCCGCTACAACCCGCCGGCCTCCTGGAAGCCCCGGATCGCCGCCACCGAGGACGCCCGAAAGCCCTGGTCGGGGCTGGACCGGGGGCTGGTGTGGGGCGAGGTGCACGACGAGAACGCGTTCAGCCTCGGCGGGGTCGCCGGGCACGCGGGCGTGTTCTCCTGCGCCTGGGACCTCGCGGTGCTCGGCCGGACCCTGCTCAACGGCGGTACGTACGGCCGGAAGCGGATCCTGACGCCCGAGTCGGTGGAGCTGATGTTCACCGACTTCAACACCGACTTCCCCGGCGACGAGCACGGACTGGGCTTCGAGCTCTACCAGCACTGGTACATGGGGGCCATGGCCACCCCGCGCACGGCCGGCCACACCGGGTTCACCGGCACCTCGCTGGTCCTCGACCCCAGCACCGACTCGTTCCTCGTGGTGCTCGGCAACTCGGTTCATCCGGTGCGCGGTTGGCGGTCAGGTTCCGCGCCCCGGGTGGCCGCCGCCAACCAGCTGGCGCGAGCCGTCCCGGTCCGGCCCCGGCACGGCCGCACCGCCTGGCACTCCGGCATGGCGAACTCCACCACGGCCACGCTCGGCCTCCCCGCGCTGGACACCTCGGCCGGCGGAGCGCGGCTGCGCTGCGACCTGTGGTGGGACACCGAGCCCGTCGCGGACTCCCTGGTGCTGGAGGCCAGCGCGGACGACGGCACGACCTGGCAGCCGGTGCCCTTCACCACGGCCGGGCGCGGCGGAGAACCGACGGAGCATCCCGCGGGGTCGGTCACCGGCTGGTCGGGGCGTACCTGGCACCGGCTGACGGCGGGCCTTCCGGCCGGCGGGCGGCTCCTGGTGCGCTGGCGGTACGCCACCGACCGCCTCTACGTCGGCCGCGGCGCCTATGTGGACGGGCTGCGCGTGGACAGCGGCCGCGAGGTGCTCTTCGACGAGGCCCGCCCGGCGGACGCGGCCCGGATCGCCGCGTCCGGCTGGGCCCTCTCGGAGGACTGAACGACCGGCGGTCCCGTCCGCGTACGCGCAGGGACCGCCCAGCCGCTCAGGTGCCGGAACGTCCGCGTACGCGCCGGTACCGCCGCACCGCTCAGGTGCCGGACCGCTCCAGCACCGCCATCGCCGCGTTGTGGCCCGGCACTCCGCTCACCCCGCCGCCCCGCACCGCGCCCGCCCCGCACAGCAGGACGTTGGGGCGTGCCGTCTCCACACCCCAGCGTCCGGTGCCGTCCTCCGCGTACGGCCAGGACAGGTCCCGGTGGAAGATGTTGCCGCCCGGCAGCCGCAGATCGCGCTCCAGGTCGAGCGGGCTCTTCGCCTCGATGCACGGCCGGCCCTCGGCGTCCGTCGCCAGACAGTCGGCGACCGGTTCCGCCAGATGGGCGTCGAGCTGGGCGATCGTGGACTTGAGCAGTTCCTCGCGCACCGCGTCGTTGTCCCGCTCGAAGAGCCGGGCGGGCGTGTGCAGTCCGAAGAGGGTGAGCGTCTGGTAGCCGCGCTCGACCAGCTCACGGCCGAGGATCGTCGGATCGGTCAGCGAGTGGCAGTAGATCTCCGAGGGCGGGGCGCCGGGCAGCTTCCCCGCGGCGGCCTCGGCGTGGGCGGTGGCCAGCTGCTCGTAGCCCTCGGCGATGTGGAAGGTCCCGGCGAACGCCTCGCGCGGGTCGACGGAGGTGTCGCGGAGCCTCGGCAGCCGCTTGAGCAGCATGTTCACCTTCAACTGTGCGCCCTCGGCGGGGTCGTCGACGGTGTCGCCGGTCAGGGCGGCCAGCTCCTGCGGGGAGGCGTTGACCAGGACGTGCCGGGCGGCGGCGACGCCCTCGCCGTCGGCCGTGCGGTAGGTGACCTCGGCGGTGGTCCCGTCGGTGTCGATGCGGACGGCCTCGTGGCCGGTGGCGATGACCGCGCCGGCCGTGCGGGCCGCGGCCGCGAGGGCGTCGGTGAGGGCGCCCATGCCGCCGACCGGCACGTCCCAGTCGCCCGTTCCGCCGCCGATGACGTGGTAGAGGAAGCAGCGGTTCTGCTTCAGGCTCGCGTCGTGGGCGTCGGCGAAGGTGCCGATCAGTCCGTCGGTGAGGACGACACCGCGCACCAGGTCGTCCTCGAACCGGTCCTCGACGGCGACCCCGATCGGCTCCTCGAACAGGATCCGCCACGCGTCCTCGTCGTCGACCCGGCGGCGCAGTTCCTCCCGGTCGGGGAGCGGCTCGGTGAGCGTGGGGAAGACCCGCTTGGCGACCTCACCGGTCAGTCCGTAGAACCGCTGCCAGGCCGCGTACTCGCGCTCGCCTCCGGTGAGCTTCGCGAACGCCTCCCGGGTGCGGCGGGTGCCCCCGCCGACCAGCAGCCCGGTGGCCCGTCCGTCCCGCTCGACGGGGGTGTACGAGGAGACCGTGCGGGTGCGCACCCGGAAGTCGAGGCCCAGGTCCCGCACGATCTTCTTGGGCAGCAGGCTGACCAGGTAGGAGTAGCGGGAGAGCCGTGCGTCGACGCCCGCGAAGGGGCGGGTGGAGATGGCCGCGCCGCCGGTGTGGTCGAGCCGCTCCAGCACCAGCACGGACCGCCCGGCCCGCGCCAGGTAGGCGGCGGCGACCAGTCCGTTGTGGCCGCCGCCGACGATGACGGCGTCGTACGCGCGATGTCCCGGGTGTCCCTCGTGTGCAGCCATGGTTCTTGGTAACACGGGATGATCTAGGTCGGCCAGGGCTGCGCGGCGATCAGGTCCGGACGGGCGCGCCCGTCCGGACGCGGGGTCACTGCCCGCCCGGCGCCGCCTGCTGCCGCAGGGCCGCGACCCTGCGGTACAGCTCGACCGCCTCGGCGGAGCGCCCGAGTTGCTCCAGGCAGTGGGCCTCGTCGTTGCGGCTGGCGAGGGCGTCGGGGTGGGTCGGGCCGAGGACGCGTTCGCGGGCGGCGGCCACCTTGCGGTACTCGGCGAGCGCGTCCGGCCAGCGGCCCAGCCAGCCGAGCCCGACCGCGACCTCCCGGCGGCTGACGAGGGTGTCGGGGTGGTCGGGGCCGAGGACGCGCTCGCGGATCGCGCACACGTCGCGGGACTCGGCGAGTGCCTCCTCCCAGCGGTTCAGCCGCCCGAGGTTGACGCCGAGGCCGTGGCGGGCGCGCAGGGTCTCGGGGTGGGTGGGGCCGTGCACGCGGGTGCGGTCGTCGATCAGCTCGCGGTACAGCTGGAGGGCCTCCGTGCTGCGCCCGAGGCGGCCCAGGCTGATCCCGACCTCGTAGCGGGTGGCGAGGGTGTCGGGGTGGTCGGGGCCCAGGGCGCGGGCGCGGGACTCGGCGACCTCCCGGTAGGTGCGCAGGGCGTCCGCCCAACGGCCCAGCTGTCCCTGTGCGTAGGCGACCTCGTAGCGGGTGACCAGGGTCTCCGGATGGTCGTGGCCGAGCACCCTGGCCCGGGCCGCCGCGACGTCGCGGGCCATGCGGTAGGAGTCCTCCAGACGGCCCAGCCGGCTGAGGTTGAAGGCCAGGTTGTGGCGGCAGCGCAGGGTGTCGGGGTGGTCGGCGCCCATGGAGCGCTCGCGGGCCGCGAGGACCGAGAGGTAGACCTGGTGGGCGTCGAAGTGGCGGCCCAACTGGCCGAGCACATAGGCCATTTCCTGGCGGGCGGCGAGGGTGTCGGGGTGGTCGGGGCCGAGCGCGAGGCTCCTGGCCCGGGTGACGTGCTTGTACTCGCGCAGGGCGTCGGCGGCGCGGCCGGTGCGGCTGAGGGTGACGGCGACCTCGAAGCGGCTGGCGAGGGTGTCGGGGTGGTCGGGACCCAGCAGGTGCTCGCGTTCGGCGGCGACCGCCCGGTGCACCTCCCCCGCCTCGGCCCAGCGGCCCAGCCGGCCGAGGCTGAGTCCCGCGTTGTGCCGGCCGGCCAGGGCGACGAGGGCGGCCGGGTCGGGGGCGGCCGGGGCCTCGGGTACGGGCGCCTCGGGACGTCCGGTGGCGGGGCGCGGGATCCACTCGCCGGTCAGCGCGGCCCCGGCGTCCGGCGGTGTGCCGCGCAGTCCGGCGCCGGTGGCCTTGTGGCCGGTGGTCATGCCCCGGGTCCAGGAGGGCATCCGGGGCTCGCGGCCGGGCGGTTCGGGGGTGCGCGGTCGCGGGGGCGACGGCTCGGGCGGGCGCAGTTCGGGGCGCGGGGTGACGACGGTGGGCACGTAGGTGGAGGTGCCGCGGCCCAGGCCGATTCTGCGGCCCACCTCGCGGGCGTCCTGCGGCCGGTCCTCGGGGCTCTTGGCCAGCAGGTCCAGGACGATCCGCTCCAGGTAGCCGGGGAGTTCGGCGCGGTGCTCCCGGGGCGGCCGGGGCGGGGTGTCGCGGTGTCCGACCAGGACCGCCCAGGCGTCGTCGAGGTCGAAGGGCGGGACGCCGGTGGCGATCTCGTAGAGCACGCAGCCCAGCGAGTACAGGTCGCTGCGCCGGTCGACCTCGGAGCCGCCGATCTGCTCCGGGGACATGTAGTGCGGGGTGCCCATGGCGATGCCGGTGCCGGTCAGCCGGGAGGTGAACCCGATGTCGGCGCCGAGCCGGGCGATCCCGAAGTCGCAGATCTTCACGGTTCCGTCGGTCAGCCGCACGATGTTCGCGGGTTTCAGGTCCCGGTGCACGATGCCCTGCTGGTGGGTGTAGGCGAGGGCCGCGGTGACCTGGTCGGCGATGTCGACGACGGCGGGCACGGGCAGTGGATGGTGCTTGTTGTCCTCCAGGAGCTGGCTGAGGTTGCGGCCGTCGAGGAGTTCCATGACGAGGTAGAGGACGCCGTCGGACTCGCCGAAGTCGTGCACGACGGTGACACCGCGGTGCTGGAGCGAGGCGGCCACCCGCGCCTCGCGGCGGAACCGTTCCCTCAGGACCCTGGTGAAGGACTGGTCGCGGTGCGGGCCGAGCGGTTTGAGGCACTTGACGGCGACATGGCGGCCGAGCGACTCGTCACGTGCCCGCCACACCTCGCCCATGCCGCCGCGCCCGATCAGGTCCAGCAGTCGGTACCGGCCCTGGACGAGTCCGCTGTCCTCCATCTCCCGCGCCCGCCCCCGTCGCTGTGGTCGCCCGCCCTGACTCGTCCAGTATGGCGAGGTCTCGTCCAAGTTTGTACGGTGCCGGGCGGGCGCCCGGCCCGAGCCGGGCCATGGCGCGCAGGATGTGCTTCGGCGGCAGCTGCCAGCGCAGCCGGTCGGGGACGGCGCGCAGCACCCGCCCGGTGGCGCGCAGCCGGCGGTCGACGGCGGCGGGCGCGGGGGCTGTTCTGCCGTACAGCTCGTGGGCGAAGGGCGGGAGGGCGTCGTAGGCGAGGTGCGCCACGTGCCGCCACAGCAGGGCGCGGGCCGGGACGAGCAGGGGGTGCGTCGGCGGGCGGCGCAGGAAGTCGTCCACCTCGCGCGCCTCGGCCCCGGCGGCGAGTTCGGGCCGCACCCGCTCGAAGTAGGCCGCGAGCCCGGCCCGATCGGCGGGTACGTCGGCGGGGTCGAGGCCCACCAGCCGCGCGCCGGCGCGCTGTTCGCGGACGTACCGGTCGGCCTCGGCGTCGCTGAGCCGGTATCCGGAGCGGCGCATGACGCTCAGATAGGAGTCGATCTCGGCGCAGTGCACCCACAGCAGCAGTTCCGGCTCGTCGACCCGGTACTCCTCACCGGTCCCGGGGTCGGTGGCGGTGAGCCGGGCGTGGATGCGCCGCACCCGGCGGCCCGCCTCCTCGGCGGCGTCGGTGGTGCCGTAGGTGATTGTGCCGACGAAACTCGCGGTGCGCAGCAGTCGGCCCCAGGCGTCGCGCCGGAAGTCGGAGTTCTGCGTGACACCGCGCACCGCGCGGGGATGCAGTGCCTGGAGGTACAGGGCGCGTACGCCGGCCACCCACATCATGGGGTCGCCGTGCATCTGCCAAGTGACCGAGTTCGGGGTGAACAGCCCGGGATCGCCCATGGGGGCAGGTTAACGCCGTACGCGCGGCATCCCCAGCCCTGTCCAGGAGATGATCTCCCGCTGGATCTCGTTGTTGCCGCCGCCGAAGGTGAAGATGACGGCGGAGCGGTAGCCGCGTTCCAGTTCGCCGTGGAGGACGGCGCCGGCGGAGCCCTCCTTGAGCGCTGCGGGCGCGGCGACGATCTCCATCAGCCAGGCGTAGGCGTCCCGGCGGGCCTCGGAGCCGTAGACCTTGACGGCGGAGGCGTCCTGCGGGGTGAGGGTTCCGTCCTGGACGGCCTGCACCATCTGCCAGTTGAGGAGTTTCAGGGCGTCGAGGCGGACATGGGTCCGGGCGAGCCTGCGGCGGACCCAGGGCAGGTCGATGACGCGGCGGCCGTCGGCGAGCTTGGTCTCGCCGGCCCAGCGCTGGACGTCGTGCAGGGCGCGGACGGCCATGGTGCCGTGGGCGGCGAGGGTGACCCGCTCGTGGTTGAGCTGGTTGGTGATCAGCCGCCAGCCCAGGTTCTCGGGGCCGACGCGCCGGGAGACCGGGACCCGGACGTTCTCGTAGTAGCTGGCGGTGGTGTCGTGTCCGGCGAGGGTGTTGATCAGGGTGCAGGAGTAGCCGGGGTCGCTGGTGGGGACGAGCAGCATGGTGATGCCCTTGTGCGCCGGGGCGGCGGGGTCGGTGCGCACCGCGAGCCAGACCCAGTCGGCGGTGTCGCCGTTGGTCGTCCAGATCTTCTGCCCGTTGACGACGTAGTCGTCGCCGTCGCGTACCGCCCGGGTGCGCAGGGCGGCGAGGTCGGTGCCCGCGTCGGGCTCGCTGTAGCCGATCGCGAAGTCGATCTCGCCGGAGAGGATCCGTGGCAGGAAGTACGCCTTCTGCTCGTCGGTGCCGAACCGCATGATCGTCGGGCCGACCGTGTTGAGCGCCATCAGCGGCAGCGGGACGCCCGCCTGGGCGGCCTCGTCGAAGAAGATGAACTGCTCCATCGCGGTCAGGCCGTGGCCGCCGTACTCCTTCGGCCAGCCCATGCCGAGCCGGCCGTCCGCGCCGAGCCGCCGGATCGTCTCGCGGTAGAAGCGCTTCTGCTCGGCCGGGTCGGCGTGGCGGGCGCGGGCCGTGTCCGGCACCAGTTCGGCGAAGTAGGCGCGCAGTTCGGTGCGCAGCCGCTGCTGCTCGGGGGTGTGGTCCAGATGCACGGCGCCTCCAGGTCTCCCTCGGCCGGTCCTGACGGCGCACACGGTAGAACCTGTTGCAGAAATTGGGAAGGCCGAAGGCGTCCCCCGCTCCCCCGGGCGTCGTCTCAGTCCAGGGCGGCCAGGAGGTCCGTGCAGGCCTGGGCGGCCTCCCGGCAGGCCTTCGCGCCGTCCTCCGCGCCCAGCCGGCCGTCGAAGACCTGGGCGCACTCCAGGCACACCGCGCGACACCACTCCAACTGGACGCGGATGGTGTCCTCGTCCATGAGGGCCTGGTCGGACAGGACGCGGCAGGTGGCGTCGCACACCTCGGCGCACATGATCCCCTTGCGCCGGAGGAGTTCCTCCTGCTCCGAGCCGTCGGGGGAGGCCTGGGCCGCGCGCACCGCGCAGGCGCGCGCGCACTCGGTGCACGCCTGCGCGCACGCGAAGCGGTCCTCCAGGTACCGGAAGAGCTGCTGCTGCGAAGTCGTCGTGGTCACTCCGTGCGGGTTGCCGGGGCCGGGGGCTCCAAACCCGGGCCGAGCCGGGTCACCGACCGTCGCCGCCGTCGTCCTCCGCGTCGGCGAGGGCGGCCCGGCCGGCCTCCAGCCGGGCGGCCGGGACCCGGAAGGGCGAGCAGGAGACGTAGTCCAGGCCGGTCCGGTGGAAGAAGTGGATCGACTCCGGGTCACCGCCGTGCTCGCCGCAGACACCCGTCTCCAGCCCCGGCCGCACGGCCCGCCCGGCCTCGGTGGCCAGCTCCACCAGCCGTCCCACCCCCTCCTGGTCGATCGTCTCGAACGGTGACACCTCGAAGACGCCCTTCTCCAGGTACAGCGGGAAGAAGGACGCCTCGGCGTCGTCGCGGGACAGACCCCAGGTGGTCTGGGTGAGGTCGTTGGTACCGAAGGAGAAGAAGTCGGCGGCCCCGGCGATCCGCCCGGCGGTGAGCGCGGCCCGCGGCAGCTCGATCATGGTGCCGATCGGGCAGTCGAGGTCCGTCCCGGTCTCCGCCGCGACCTCGGCCAGCACCCGCTCCGTCTCCGCGCGGGCCAGCCGCAGCTCCTCGACGGTGCCGACCAGCGGGATCATGATCTCCGCCCGGGGCGTGCCGCCCGCCCGCAGTCGGGCGGTCGCGGCTTCGGCGACGGCCCGTACCTGCATGGCCATCAGGCCGGGCACGGCCAGCCCCAGCCGGACCCCGCGCAGGCCCAGCATCGGGTTCTGCTCGGCCGTCCGCTCGACGGCCGCGAGCAGGTCCCGGTCGTGCGGGTCGGGATCCTCGGCGGCGGCGAGGCGGACCGCGAGGTCGGTGCGGTCGGGCAGGAACTCGTGCAGGGGCGGGTCGAGCAGCCGGATGGTCACCGGGAAGCCGTCCATCGCCGCGAGGATCGCGGTGAAGTCGTCCCGTTGCAGCGGCAGCAGGGCGGCCAGCGCCCGTTCCCGCGCACGGTCGTCGCGGGCGAGGATCATCGCCTCCACCAGGGCCCGGCGCTCGCCGAGGAACATGTGCTCGGTCCGGCACAGTCCGATGCCCCGGGCGCCGAGTGCCCGCGCGCGGGCGGCGTCCTCCGGGGTGTCGGCGTTGGCGCGGACGTCGAGACGGCGTACCGAGTCGGCGTGCGCGAGAGCGGCCAGGACCGCCTCGGTGAGGGGGCCGGTGGAGGTGCCCGACTCCAGCGCGTCGCCCACGTCGGAGGCGGTGAGCGGGAGTTCGCCCCGGTGCACGGTGCCGGCGGTGCCGTCGACGGAGACGGTGTCGCCCTCCTCGACGACGGTTCCGTCCGGGGCGGTGAAGCGGCGGGCGGCGAGATCCACGGCGAGCGCCTCGGCACCGCACACGCAGACCTTGCCCATGCCGCGCGCGACCACGGCGGCGTGGCTGGTCTTGCCGCCACGGCTGGTGAGCACGGCCTCGGCGGCGATCATGCCGGGCAGGTCGTCCGGGGTGGTCTCACGGCGGACCAGGACCACGTGTTCCCCGGCTCCGGCGCGGCGTACCGCCTCGGCGGAATCGAAGACGGCGGCGCCGACGGCCGCGCCGGGCGAGGCGGGCACGCCCCGGGCGAGGGGCACGTCGTCCCCGGTGGCGGCGAAGCGGGGGAACATCAGCCGGGTCAGTCCGGCTCCGTCGACCCGTCGCAGGGCCTCGTCGGCGTCGAGCACACCTTCCGCGCGCAGATCGTGGGCGATCCGGAAGGCGGCCTCCGCGGTGCGCTTGCCGACGCGGGTCTGCAGGACCCACAGACGCCCGCGCTCCACGGTGAACTCGACGTCGCACAGGTCCCGGTAGTGCCCCTCCAGCGTGCGCAGATGAAGGCCGAGTTCGGCGTACGCGCGGGGGTCGAGCCGCTCCAGTTCGCTCAGCGGCAGCGCGTCCCGGACCCCGGCGACGACGTCCTCGCCCTGGGCGTCGGGCAGGTAGTCGCCGTACACGCCGCGTGCGCCGGTGGCGGGGTCGCGGGTGAAGGCGACCCCGGTGCCGGAGTCGGAACCCAGGTTGCCGAAGACCATCGCCTGGACGTTGACCGCGGTGCCGAGGTCCTCGGGGATGTGTTCGCGGTGCCGGTAGACGCGGGCCCGCTCGGTGTTCCAGGAGTCGAAGACGGCACGGACGGCGCGGGCCAGCTGGTCGGCGGGGTCCTGCGGGAACTCCTCGCCGGTCTCCTCGCGCACGATGGCCTTGAACTCCTCGGTGAGCAGGACGAGTTCACCGGTGTCCAGCTCGTGGTCGGTGGCGGCGTCCCGCCGTTGCCGGTGCTCGGCGATGGCCTGCTCGAAGAGGTCGCCGTCGACGCCCATCACGGTGTGGCCGAACATCTGGACGAGCCGGCGGTAGGAGTCCCAGGCGAACCGTTCCTGTCCGGACGCCTTCGCCAGCCCGCCGACGGAGTCGTCGTTCAGGCCGACGTCGAGGATCGTCTCCATCATGCCGGGCATGGAGAAGCGGGCACCCGAGCGCACGGACACCAGCAGCGGGTCCTCGGGCGCGCCCAGGGCGCGGCCCATGGCCTCCTCCAGCCGCACCAGGGCGCGGGCCGCCTCCACACCCAGCTCGTCGGGCTCCTCCCCGGTCGCCAGGTAGACCTTGCAGGCCTCCGTGGTGACGGTGAAGCCGGGCGGGACGGGCAGGCCGATCCTCGTCATCTCGGCGAGTCCGGCTCCCTTGCCGCCGAGCAGGCCGGCCATGTCCCGGCCGCCCTCGGCGAACTCGTACACGAACTTGATCGGCGCGGTCATGGTCGGTGGGCCTCTCCCTCGTGGGGGACGACGGCCACCGGGCAGCCGACGTGCTGGACGGCCGCGTGGGTGACGGGGCCGGAGCGCGGGACGGTGGGGCGTGCGCCGGCACGACGGCCGACGACGAGCAGGCCGGCCCCGGAAGAGGCCCGCACCAGCACGGACCGTGCGCTTCCCGCGGCGACCTTCTCGACGACCTCCACGTCCGGGAACTTGTCGCGCCACACCTGGAGCACGGCCGTCATGAAGCCGAGCCACTCGGCCGCCTGGCGCGGAGGGTCGGCCAGGCCGACCTCGCCAGGTCCGGGACCGAACGGCGAGGGCGGGTCCCAGGCGTGGACGACCCTGAGGCGGGCACCCCGCACCCGGGCCGCCTCGAAGCCGAAGGAGATCACCTCGTCGCAGGGGTCACCGAGGTCCAGGCCGAGGACTACGTCCCGGTGTCCGGTGCGGACCGAGGGCGTACCGTCGGGTGCCGCGAAGTGCTCGTCGGCGGCCTCCTCCCCCGCACGGACGAGGACGACCGGGCGGGCGGCACGTGCCACCACCGCGAGGGCGACGGAACCGACCAGGAACCCGGTGAACCCGCTCAGCCCCCGGGAGCCGAGGACGAGCAGTTCGGCCCCCTCGGAGGCGCGCACCAGCGCGCCGCTCGCGAGGCCCTCGACCTGCTCGGCCTCGACCGTGACCCCCGGGTTGGTGCGGCTGACGTGCTCCTCCGCCCGACGCAGGACCCTCCGGGCGAGATGGCGGTGCGCGGCCGCACGCTCGCCGTCCCGGCCGGGCCCCCGGCCTCGGGCGTGCACGAGACGCAGCGGCCGCTCACGGCGGATCGCCTCGCGTGCCGCCCACTGGGCAGCGGCGAGGCTTTCGGCGGAACCGTCGACTCCGGCGACGACGGGCAACAGCATGGCGCACACCTCCTGAGGTCGGACCGATCTCCTGTCCAGCTTCACCCCGGGAGCCGTGGCACCGCATGGGCCGCAGGGTGCCCGCCCGGGTCCGTTCGGCCCCTGTCCCGAGGGGCGGACCCGGACGGAGGCTGGAGCGGCCGGGAAACCCGGCTCCCCGGCCGGAAGGCAGCGGACCATGGAACGAATGATCATCACCGGTGTCGACGGCTCGGCCCGAAGCCGTACCGCCGCGGACTGGGCGGCGCGTGAGGCACTCTCGCGCGGCATCCCGCTGCGCGTCGTCCACGCGGCACCCCACGCCGTCGAGCGCTGGCCGTACCGGCCGGAGGCCGTGGTGGATCACGCCGTGGCCGAACTCGTGCGCCGGCACCCCGATCTCATGGTTCACGGGCGCGTGCTGACCGGGGCGCCGAAGGCCGAACTGCGCGCGGCCGGCGCCCGGGCCGAACTCCTCGTGACCGGTCTGCGCGGGGCCGGCACGCACACCGGAACGCCCGTCGGCACAACGGCGGCAGCCCTGGTCACCGACTCCGCGGGCCCGGTGGTCCTGGTGCCCGGCACGCTCGCCTCACCCGGACCGCAGCGCCGCCCCGCCGGTGTCGTCCTGGGCGTCGACGCACGTGACCCCGCGGGCGGCGCGCTCGACCTGGCCTTCGCGACGGCGCAGCGCCACGGCACCCGGCTGCGCGCGGTGCACACCTGGCGGCTGCCCGCGAGCCGTCCCTGTCTGCCCTGGCCGGTGCTCGAAGCGGACCGGGCCGCCTGGGAGGACCACGAGGTGGGGCTGCTGTCCGACGCGCTGCGGCCCTGGCGCGAGAAGTATCCCGAGGTCGAGGTCGTCGAGGACGTGCGCCTGCTCCCCACGGCCGAGGCGCTCGCCCACGCCTCCGCCCACGCGGAACTCGTGGTCGTGGGACGTCGCTCGGGCGGCACCGCCCTCGCGCTCCTGCGGCACGCCGAGGGCCCGGTCGCCATGGTGCCGACGGTGCCGTGAGGGGCGCTTCGGCCCCTGGACGGGGGTCCTTCGGCCCCTGTGGGGCGGGGCGGACCGGGCGCAGGGTGAGGACCATGAGCGGGACTGCACGGATCGCCGTGATCGGCGTCGGGAACGACTACCGACGCGACGACGGCGTGGGCTGGGAGGTGATCGCCCGGCTGCGGGAGCGTTCGGCTCGGCACCTCCTGCCGTCGGACACCGTACTGGCCACCTGTGACGGCGATCCCGCGCGGCTGATCGGGCTGTGGGAGGACGCCCGGCTGGCCGTCGTCGTGGACGCGGCCCACGCGCATCCCCCGGCCCCGGGCCGGGTGCACCGACTCACCCTCGACCCGGGGCTGCCGCCGGTGCCTTCGGCCACCAGCTCGCACGGACTGGGCCTGGGCGAGGCCGTGGAACTGGCACGGGTGCTCCGCCGGCTTCCACGACGCCTCGTCGTGTACGCCGTGGAGGGCGCCGACAGTGCGTTCGGCACCGGGCTGACGCCGGCCGTGGCGGCTGCCGTCGACGTGCTGGTGCGGGCCGTCGAGGAGGAGATCGCGCCGTACTGGGACGGCACGTCCGGGGAGCGGTCGTGAACGCGCGGCGCTTCCGGATCGACGGAGTCGTGCAAGGGGTCGGTTTCCGGCCCTTCGTCCACCGCACCGCGTCCGCGCTCGGTCTGGACGGCTGGGTGGCGAACGTCAACGGCCATGTGGAGGGCGAGGTCGCCGGGGAGCGGGACCGCGTCGAGGAGTTCGCCCAGCGGCTGAGGGCCGAGGCGCCCGCCCTCGCCCGCGTCCGCCGTGTCCTGTTCGAGGACGCCTCCGCGTTCCCGGCGGGCTCCGACGGTTTCGAGGTCCGCCCCAGCGCCCCCGGCCCGGCGGAGCCGGCCGTTCGCGAGATCCCGCCCGACACGGCCCTGTGCGCGGCCTGTCTGAGCGAGTTGCGCGACCCGCGCGACCGCCGCTTCCGCTACCCCTTCATCAACTGCACCGACTGCGGCCCGCGCGCCACGATCATCGAGGATCTGCCCTACGACCGCGCCCGGACCACCATGCGCCGCTTCCCGCTCTGCGCGCGGTGCGCCGACGAGTACGCCGACCCCGCCGACCGGCGCTTCCACGCCGAGCCCGTCGCCTGTCCCGTCTGCGGGCCCCGGCTCGCCTGGGCGGAGCTGCGCGGGGAGGACGCGCTGCGCGCCGCGGTGCGGACCGTCGACGAGGGCGGTGTCGTCGCGCTGAAGGGACTCGGGGGCTACCAACTGGTGTGCGACGCGGGTGATCCGAGGGCCGTGGCCCGGCTGCGCCTGCGCAAGCGCCGCCCGGCCAAACCGTTCGCGGTGATGGTGCCCGACCTGGCGGCAGCGGCCCGGCTGGCGTCGCTGGGCGCCACCGAGCGGCAGGCGCTGCTCTCCCCCGAGCGTCCGGTGGTGCTGCTCGCCCGCCGACGACGCGGCGGCGGCGCCGTGACCTCCGAGGTCGCTCCGGGCCTGCGCCGCCTCGGTCTGTTCCTGCCCACCACCGGCCTGCACCACCTGTTCCTCGACACGCTGGCCCGACCGCTCGTGGTCACCAGCGGGAACCGCGGCGACGAGCCGATCGCCGTGGACGACGACGAGGCACACGCGTCGCTGGCCGGGCTCGCGGACGGCTTCCTCACCCACGACCGGCCGATCCGGTCGCGGTACGACGACTCCGTGGTCCAGTTCGCCGGACGCGCCCGGATCACCGTCCGCCGGGCCCGCGGCCTCGCCCCCGCCGCCCTGCCGCTCGCCGTCCGCGAACCGGTCGCCGGCGCCGGAGCCCAGCTCAAGCACAGCTTCACCCTGGCCGGGGCCGGGCGGGCCGTGCTCGGACCGCACACCGGTGACCTGTCCGACGTACGGACCCACGAGGCCTTCCTGACGTCGTACGAGGGGCTGAAGCGGCTGAGCGGGATCGAGCCGGTGGCCGTGGCCCACGACCTGCACCCCGGCTACCTCTCCACGCAGTGGGCGAGGGCACAGCCGCTGCGCCTGGTCCCCGTGCAGCACCACCACGCGCACGTGGCCGCGTGCGCGGCGGAGCACGGGGTGCGGGGAGCGTTCCTCGGCGTCGCCTTCGACGGTCTCGGCCTCGGCGACGACGGCACCCTGTGGGGCGGCGAGATCCTCGTCGCCGATCTGTGCGGCTACCGCCGCGTCGGCAGATTCGCGACGGCGCCTCTGCCCGGAGGGGACGCGGCGGTACGCCATCCCTCCCGCACCGCGCTCGGGCACCTGCTGGGCGCCGAGCCACTGGGTTCGTCGCGCCCCTGCCCGTGGCTCACCCGGCCCTTCGTCGACCGCCTCGATCCCGATGAGGTGGCCGCCGTGCGCGCCATGGTGGCCCGGAACGTCAACTGCCCGAGGGCGTCCAGCGCCGGTCGGCTCTTCGACGCGGCGGCCGCGCTGCTCGGCCTCGCCGACCGGGTGAGCTACGAGGGCGAGGCGGCCGTCCTGGTGGAGGCGGCGGCGGGTGACACGCACGCGGTCCCCCTCGCCCACCGGCTCGTGCGGTCCCAGGGACTGTGGGTCTACGACTCCTCCGTCACCCTCGCCGATCTGCTGGACCGGCGGCTGGCCGGGGAGCCCGTGGCACACCTCGCGGCGGCCTTCCACCTGACCCTGGCCGTGGCCACGGCCGAGCTCGTCGAGCGCGCGGTGGCCGAGGGCGCGCCCCGGACGGTCTGCCTCGGCGGCGGGTGCTTCGTCAACCGGCGGCTGGTGACCGAGGTGCGGCGCCGGCTGCGGGCCCAGGGGCTGCGGGTCCTCGTCGGCGGCCAGGTGCCCGTCGGGGACGGCGGCATCAGCTACGGGCAGGCCGCAGTCGCGGCCGCCCGGCTGTCCGGAGAGAGGTGAGCGCGAATGTGCCTGGGCATTCCGGGGCGGATACTGGAGATTCACGACGACGCGGGGCTGCGGATGGCCACGGTCGACTTCGACGGGATCCGCCGCGAGGTCTGCCTGGACTGCACTCCGAGGGCCGGCGTCGGGACGTACGTCATCGTGCACGTCGGGTTCGCCATCACGGAGGTCGACGAGGCGGAGGCGCACCGGACGCTGGAGGTCCTGCGGGCCATGGCCGACGCCGTGGCGGGCGAGCTGGGGGAACCTCTGCCCCGGCGTCCCGAGGACGGTCGGCCCGAACACGGGGCCGGTCAGCCCCTGCCGTCCGACACACGCCCGGCCCGAAGCTGAGGGTTGAGGCGCACCCGTGCGAGGAGGTCCGCCATGACCGTCACCGCGGCCCCGGCCGTACTCGACCGCTCCGGTCTGAACGCCCTGGTCGCGGCGTTGCGGGCACAGGGGCAGACCGTCGTGGGACCGACCGTGAAGGACGGGGCGATCGTGCTGGCCGAGCTGGCCTCGGCCGACGAACTCCCCTTCGGCTGGGGTGTCGAGCTGGACGCCGGACGCTACCGGCTGGTCCGCCGGGAGGACGGAGCCGCCTTCGCGCACAGCGCGGGCCCGCAGTCCTGGAAGAACTTCCTCCACCCGGCCCGGGAGCGCGTGTGGAGCGCCGACCGCACCGCCTCGGAGGGGGTCGCCTACACCGCCGAGGACCCGGAGGTCCCGTCGTACGCCTTCCTCGGTGTCCGGCCCTGTGATCTGCGCGCCATCGCGATCCAGGACCGGGTGCTGACCGGCGGTCACTACGCGGACACCGGTTACGGGAAGCGGCGGGCCGGTGCCTTCCTGATCGCCGCGGAGTGCACCGAGCCGGGCGCCACCTGCTTCTGCGTCTCCACCGGCGGGGGGCCCGCCGCCGACCCCGGCTACGACCTGGCGCTCACCGAGATCGACGGCTCCTTCCTCGTGCGTGTCGGGTCCGACGCGGGCGCCGAACTGCTCGCCCGGGTGCCGCACCGGGCGGCGGACGAGGAGTCCGAGCACGCGGCCCGTACCGCCGTCGACGACGCCCGCGACCGGATGGGACGCGCGCTGCCCCCGGTCGACGTCCGGGAGCTGCTCGGTGCGAGTCCTGACGCCGAACGCTGGGACGAGGTCGCCGAGCGCTGCCTGACCTGCGGCAACTGCACCATGGTCTGCCCGACCTGCTTCTGCACCACCACCGAGGAGGTCAGCGACCTCACCGGTGACCACACCGAACGCTGGCAGCGCTGGGACTCCTGCTTCGACCTCGACTTCTCGAACCTGCACGGCGGCCCCGTGCGGGCCACGGCGCGCGGCCGGTACCGGCAGTGGCTGACCCACAAACTCTCCACCTGGTACGACCAGTTCGGCTCGTCCGGCTGCGTCGGCTGCGGGCGGTGCATCACCTGGTGCCCGGTCGGCATCGACATCACGGAGGAGGTCACCGCGCTCGCCGCGGAGGCCCGGGAGAGCACCGACCACGGAACGGAGACCTGAGCGATGGCCCCCTCGATCACCCTGCACGTCAACCACGCCCTGCCCGCCGAGGTCCGTGACCGGCTGCTGCGGGTGGGGCGCGAGGTGCACTTCCCGCAGGACAGGCGGCTGTTCAACGAGGGCGGGCGGGCCGACCGGTTCTGGATCGTCCGCGACGGCAGACTCGCCCTGGACCTGCACGTGCCCGGCCGCCGGGCGACGGTCGTCGAGACGCTCGGCGCGGGCGACCTCATCGGCTGGTCCTGGCTGTACGAGCCGCACGTGTGGCAGTTCGGCGCCCGGACCGTGACACCGGTGCGGGCCTACGAGTTCGACGCGGTCGCGGTACGGCTGATGTGCCTGGACGACAGCGAGTTCGGGCGGGCGGTCGAGCACTGGGTGGGCCGGGTGCTGTCGCACCGGCTGCGCGCGGCCCGCACCCGCCTCCTCGACCTGTACGGCCCGGACGGCGGGGGAAGCATCCCATGACGGACGTACCGGTGCCCTACCGGGTGGTCGCCCGCACACCGGAGACCACCGACACGGTGACGCTGCGGCTGGAGCCGGCCGGCCCGCCGCTGGCGGACTTCGCGCCCGGACAGTTCGCGATGGTGCACTGCTTCGGGCGGGGCGAGATCCCGCTCTCCGCGAGCTCCGTGCAGTCCACCGGCGGTCTCGCGCACACGGTCCGCGCGGTCGGTGCCGTCTCGGCGGGCATCCGGGACGCCCGGGTGGCCGACGTGCTGGGCCTGCGCGGGCCCTACGGCACCGGTTGGGAGCTGGAGCGGGCCCGCAGGCGGGACCTGGTGGTAATCGCGGGCGGGATCGGGCTGGCGCCGCTGCGGCCCCTGATCCTGCGCGCGCTCGCCGAGCCGGAGGCGTACGGGCGGGTCAACGTGCTCGTCGGCGCGCGCACCCCGGCCGATCTCGTCGCGCGTGCGGAGATCGAGGGCTGGCCGACCGCCCGCACCGGGGTGACCGTCGACCGGCCCGACGACTCCTGGCGCGGCGACGTAGGTCTGGTGACCGATCTGCTGGACCGGGCGGAGTTCGTGCCCGGCGACGCCTCGGCGTTCCTGTGCGGGCCGGAGCCGATGATCCGGGCCACCGCCCGCGAACTGGCCGCGCGCGGCCTGCCGCCGGACCGGATCAGGGTCTCGCTGGAGCGCAACATGCGCTGTGCGACCGGCCACTGCGGGCACTGCCAGCTCGGCCCGCTGCTGCTGTGCCGGGACGGACCGGTCGTGGACTGGGAACGTGCGGCGTTCCCCCTGTCGGTCAGGGAGTTGTGATGACACCCACGCTCGCCGTGTTCAAGCTGGCCTCCTGCGACGGCTGCCAGCTCACCCTGCTGGACTGCGAGGACGAACTCCTCGCGCTGGCCGAGCAGGTGGAGATCGTCCACTTCCTGGAGGCGTCCAGCGCGGTCGAACCGGGGCCCTACGACCTGTCCCTGGTCGAGGGTTCGGTCACCACGGCCGAGGACGCCGAACGGATCCGCGCGATCCGGGCCGCCTCCCGCCACCTGGTGACGATCGGGGCGTGCGCCACGGCAGGCGGCATCCAGGCACTGCGCAACTACGCCGACGTCGACGAGTACCGGCGCGCGGTCTACGCCCGGCCCGAGTACATCGCGACGCTGGCCACCTCCACCCCTGTCTCCGACCATGTGGACGTCGACTTCGAACTGCGCGGCTGCCCCGTCGACCGGCGGCAGCTCATCGAGGTGATCACCGCGTTCCTCGCCGGGCGCAGGCCCGACGTGCCGAACCACAGCGTCTGCTTCGAGTGCAAGCGGCGCGGAACGGTCTGTGTCACCGTCGCCCGCGGGATCCCGTGCCTGGGTCCCGTCACCCACGCGGGCTGCGGCGCCCTGTGCCCCGCGTACGGGCGGGGCTGCTACGGCTGCTTCGGCCCGTCCGGGTCGGTGAACATGCGGGCGATGATCCCGCTGCTGCGCCGCGACGGCATGGACGACGACGCCGTGGAGCGGTTCCTGCGCACCTTTAACGCGCCCGCCTTCGAGAGGGAGTGGGAGCGGTGACGCATCGCGGCTCGCGGGTGCTGCACGTCGGCTCACTGACCCGGGTCGAGGGTGAGGGCGCGCTGCGTCTCGGGGTGCGCGACGGCACGGTCACCGAGGCGCGGCTGGAGATCTACGAACCGCCGCGCTTCTTCGAGGCGTTGCTGCGCGGACGCTCCTACACCGAGCCGCCGGACATCACCGCCCGGGTGTGCGGGATCTGCCCGGTCGCCTACCAGATGAGCGCCTGCGCGGCGATCGAGGACGCGTGCGGGGTGCGCGTCCCTGCGGCGATCCGGGATCTGCGGCGGCTGCTGTACTGCGGCGAGTGGATCGAGAGCCAGGCCCTCCACATCCATCTGCTGCACGCACCCGACTTCCTGGGCAGCGCGGGCGCGATCGAGCTGGCCCGGACGCACCGGGCCGAGGTGGAACGGGGGCTCCGGCTCAAGAAGGCGGGCAACGCGCTGATGGAGCTGCTCGGCGGCCGGGCGGTGCACCCGGTCAACGTCCGCCTCGGCGGATTCCACCGAACCCCGTCCCGCGGCGAACTCCGGTCGCTGTCCCAGGCGTTGAAGGTCGCCCTGGACGACGCCTGGCAGACCGTGCGCTGGGTGTCCGGCTTCGACTTCCCCGAAGCGCGTATCGACGCCGACCTGCTGGCCCTGGCCGCACCCGGCACCTACGCGATCGAGAGCGGCACGCCGACGGTGCTGCGCCCCGACGGCACCCGGCACTCCTTCCCCGTACGGGACTTCACCCGGCGCGTCACCGAGACCCAGGTACCTCACTCCACCGCGTTGCACTCCGCACTCGACGGGCGGACCCATCTGACCGGCTCCCTCGCCCGGTTCGCGATCGGCGGGGCACAGCTGTCCCCGGTCGCGCGGGAGGCGGCCGTGGAGGCCGGTCTGGGGGACCCCCGGGCCGGTGCCGTGTGCCGCAACCCGTTCCGCTCCATCCTGGTGCGGGCCGTGGAGACGGTGTACGCCGTCACGGAGGCACAGCGACTCATCGACGCCTACGAGCCGCCCGAGCGGCCGTACATCGAGGTCCCGCCGGTCGCGGGGGTCGGGCACGGTGCCACCGAGGCCCCGCGCGGGGTCCTCTACCACCGCTACGAACTCACCGCGGACGGGACGGTGGCCGGCGCCGTGCTGGTTCCTCCCACCGCGCAGAACCAGGGGGCGATCGAGGCCGACCTGCGCCGGCTGGCCCAGCAAGCGCTCAGCGAAGGCGACCTGGCCGACGCCGAGTTGACGCATCTGTGCGAGCGGGCGATCCGCAACCACGATCCGTGCATCTCGTGCTCCACCCATTTCCTCGACCTGACGGTCGTCAGGACGCAGGGCCCGAACCCGGGAGGCAGCGATGTCTGAATCTCCGCACCGTGTGAGCGACGTGATGACGCACACCGTCGTCGCCGTGGGCAGGGAGGCGCCTTTCAAGGAGGTCGTCGAACTGCTCGACCAGTGGAAGGTCAGCGCGGTCCCCGTGCTGGCCGGGGAGGGCCGCGTGGTCGGGGTGGTCTCCGAGGCGGACCTGCTGCGCAAGGAGGAGTTCCGCGACTCCGACGAGGGCGACCCCGTCGAGCGGGCGAAGGCGGGCGCGGTGACCGCGGGCGAGCTGATGAGTGCTCCCGCGGTGACCGTGCACGCGGACGCCACCCTCGGTGAGGCGGCCCGGATCATGGCCCGACGGCACGTCAAGCGGCTGCCGGTGGTGGACTCCGTCGGTCTGTTGCAGGGCGTGGTCAGCCGGAGCGACCTGCTGAAGGTCTTCCTGCGCGACGACGAGGAGATCGCGGAGGAGATCCGCGGCAGCGTCCTCGGGCGGCTGCCGTTCACCACCCCGCTGACGGTCTCGGTGACCGAGGGCGTGGTCACCCTCGGCGGCACCCTGCCCGACCGGACGCTCTTGCCCATGCTGGCCAGGGCGGTGCGGTCGGTGGAGGGCGTCGTGGACATCCGGCTGGACCTGGCCCCACGATGAAGTACCTCGACGAGTACCGCGATCCCGTACTGGCCCGGCGGCTGCTGGACGAGCTGCGGCGCGCCGCCGCACACCCCTGGCGGATCATGGAGGTGTGCGGGGGCCAGACGCACACCCTGGTCCGGCAGGGCATCGACGAACTGCTGCCGGCCGGGATGCGGATGATCCACGGTCCGGGCTGCCCCGTGTGCGTCACCCCGCTGGAGACCCTGGACCGGGCCCTGGCGATCGCCGCCCGCCCCGAGGTGACCCTCACCAGCTTCGGGGACATGCTGCGCGTGCCGGGCACCCGCACCGACCTGCTGTCCCTGCGGGCGCGCGGCGCCGACATCCGGGTGGTGTACGCCCCGATGGACGCCGTGCGGCTGGCCGCGGAGCGTCCGGACCGCGAGGTGGTGTTCCTCGCCGTCGGCTTCGAGACCACCGCTCCGGCGAACGCGACGGCGGTCCTGCACGCGGCCCGGTTGGGGCTGACGAACTTCTCCGTGCTGGTCAGCCATGTCCTGGTGCCGCCCGCGATGAAGGCCCTGCTGGACGACCCGGACTGCGAGGTGCAGGCGTTCCTGGCGGCGGGGCACGTGTGCGCGGTGATGGGCTGGCGCGAGTACGAACCGATCGCCGCCCGCCACCGGGTGCCGATCGTGGTCACCGGGTTCGAGCCGCTGGACCTGCTGGAGGGCATCCTCATGGCGGTACGACAGCTGGAGTCGGGCCGTCACACGGTGGAGAACCAGTACGCGCGGGCCGTGCGCCGCTCGGGCAACACCGAGGCCCAGGACGCGGTCCGCGAGGTCTTCCGCGTCGCCGACCGGTCCTGGCGCGGGATCGGGGAGCTGCCCGGCAGCGGCCTGGAACTCGCCGGGCGCTACCGCCGGTTCGACGCGGCCCGCCGCTTCGAGGTGGGCGGGCTCCGCCCCGCGGAGGACCCCGAGTGCATCGCGGGAGCGATCCTCACCGGCGCCCGGCTGCCCACCGACTGCTCCGCCTACGGCACCCGTTGCACCCCCCGCCACCCCCTCGGTGCGCCGATGGTGTCGGCCGAGGGCACCTGCGCCGCCTTCCACGCGGCCGGGCGAGTCCCCGCGAGGAGCACGCCATGACGCTCGGCTGTCCCGGCCCGTACCACGAGGACGAGGTCGTCCTGCTCGGCCACGGCGCCGGGGGACGCCTGACCGCGGAGCTGCTCGACCGGTTGGTCCTGCCCGCCCTCGGGGTTGGGGGCGGGCCCCTGGAGGACGCGGCGCTGCTGCCCGGTCACCCGGACCTGGTGATCAGCACCGACAGTTTCGTCGTGAGTCCGTTGTTCTTCCCGGGTGGCGACATCGGCTCGCTCGCGGTGCACGGCACGGTCAACGACCTGGCCATGCGCGGGGCGTGGCCGCTGGCGCTGTCGGTCTCACTCATCGTGGAGGAGGGGCTGCCCCTGGCCGAACTCCGTTCCGTCACGCAGTCGTTGGGCAAGGCCGCGCAGGCGGCCGGAGTGCCGGTGGTCACCGGGGACACCAAGGTCGTCGGGCGGGGAGCGGCCGACCGGCTGTTCGTCAACACCACCGGCGTCGGGCGGCGGCATCCCCTGCTGCGCCCCTCCGCCGCGCTCGCCCGGCCCGGGGACGCCGTGCTGCTGTCCGGCCCGGTCGGGCTGCACGGCACGACCGTGCTCAGCACCCGCGACGGCCTGGGTTTCGACACCGACATCGCCTCGGACTCCCGCCCCCTGCACCAGCTCGTGGCCGGCCTGGCACCGCTCGGGGAGGCGGTGCGTGTGCTGCGCGACCCGACTCGGGGCGGGCTCGCGGCGGCCCTCAACGAGATCGCCCGCGACTCGTCGGTCGCGGTGGAGATCGAGGAGGCCGCCGTGCCCGTGCCGCGGGCCGTCGCCTCCGCCTGCGACCTGCTCGGCCTGGACCCGCTGGTCGTCGCCAACGAGGGCTGTCTGGTCGCCTTCGTCGCGGCGGGATCGGCCGATGCCGCGCTGGCGGCGCTGCGCTCGCGGCCCGAGGGACGGTCGGCCGTGCGGATCGGCACCGTACTGGCAAAGGGGCCGGGCGGCCGGGTGACGGTGCGGACCCTGGTCGGTGCCCTCCGCATCGTGGAGATGCCGCTGGGCGAGCAACTGCCGAGGATCTGCTGAACGGTCGCGCCGCGCACCCGGGCCGACCCGGCAGCGGGGCGCCGGACCCGCGTCCGGCGCCCCTGGCGTGCTCAGACCTTGGCCAGGTCCCGGGCGACGCCCGCCGCCCACGCCTCGATCCGGTCGAAGTCGCGGAAGTCGCCGCCCTTTCCGCTGCGCAGGATCATCTTGGCGATCCGCCCCTTGGCGCCCTCCTCCAGGCAGCCGCCGAAGGTCACATGACCGCGGGCGTCCAGGCGGATCATGGCGCGCCGCAGTCCGGCGACGGGCGGGATGTCCCGCTCGCCCGCCGACGGGTCCAGCGGGCCGCTGCTGAACAGCCACAGCGGGCGCTCGGCGAGGGCGGCCCGGTGCCGGCGCAGGAAGCGCCGGGCGTCCTTGTGCCAGCGTCCGGCGTACAGTCCACCGCCGACCACGACGGCGTCGTACTCCGTGACGCGGGCGACCTCGGCGGCCGGGCGTGCCTCGGCGGCGCAGCCCTCCTCGCGCAGGGCCGAGGCCACGGCCTCGGCGATCCGGGCGGTCGATCCGTTCGTCGTCCCGTAGGCGACCAGCACCTTCTCGGTCATGACGGTCCGCCTCCTCTCACAGCCGGCGCAGCCAGTCGTCGGCGACGCCGTGCAGGGCCTGTTGGTCGGGCTGGAGCCGGGAGTCGTCCAGCCGGTGGGTCAGGTGGTCGACGACGGCGACCACTCCGTCGATCTGCCGGGTCATGGAGACGGCGATCTCCTTCTCGCTCCTGCGCTCCAGTTGTCCGCTGAGGGTGACCACGCCCTCGGTGACCGAGACGTCCACGGCCCGCGGGCTCAGCCACAGCGCCTTCACGAGCACCTCGTCGACGACCGCGGCCCGGATCCCGGCGTCGGGGCGCAGGAAGACGGAGAGCAGGTCCCGCCGGGAGACGATGCCGACGAGCCGGTTCTCCTCGTCCAGTACGGGCAGTCGCCGCACGCCGTGCCGGGTCATGGTCCGGGCCGCCTCGACGATGGTGTCCTCGGCGTGCACGGTGACGGCCGGATGCGTCATGAGCCGGCCGGCGGTGCGGGCCTCGGCCTTGGCGGCCCGAGTGCGGCCGCGACCGGTCAGGGAGGCGAACCAGGCGTGCTTCGCCGGCTCGTACGGGTCGGGCGTCGCGGCCTGCCGCAGCAACAGGTCCGTCTCGGAGACGACTCCGAGGACCTGTTCGTCCTCGTCGACCACGGGCAGTCCGCCGACGCGGTGCTCGGCCAGCAGCCTGGCCACTTCCTTGAACGGGGTTCCGTACTCGGCGCGGACGACCTCCGTGGTCATCACGGAGCCGACCTTGTCGTGCCTCATGTGCGTTCCCTCCCTCAGCGGAGCCTGCGCAGATAGGGGTCCTGGGGCCTGCGGGGCAGCAGGCGAACGCGCGCGTCGAGCGCCGTGACGCCGCCCGGTGTGGCGAGGACGGGGTTGAGGTCCGCCTCGGCGAGCTGCGGCAGATCGCTCGCCATCCGGGACAGTCGCAGCAGCAGACTCTCCAGAGCGGCGAGGTCCACGGGCCCGCCGCCGTCCGCTCCGAACAGCAGCGGGGCGCAGCGCGGGGCGGTGATCAGATCGTGCACGTCGTGGTCGGTGAGCGGGGCGAGGCGGGCCGCGTGGTCGGCGAGCACCTCGGTGGCGGTGCCGCCGAGCCCGAACAGGACCAGGGGTCCGAACACCTCGTCCTGGACGACGCCGGCGAAGAGTTCGGTGCCGCGCGGGGCGAGCGGCTGGACGATCACCCCGGTGAGGAGGTTCCCGAAGCGGGTGTCGAGGTCACGGAACGCGGCGCGCACCTGCTGGTCACCGCGGAGATCGAGGTGGACGGCGTGCTGGGCGCTCTTGTGCAGCAGGCCAGGCCAGTGGCCCTTGAGGACGACCCGTCCGTCGGCGCCGCGCAACCGGTCGGCGGCGAGCACGGCGTCGTCCTCGGACTCGGCCCAGGCCCAGGGCAGTTGCGGGATGCCGTAGCAGTCGAGGAGTTCGGCGACCACGCGGGGCTCGGGCCAGCCGCCGCTGGGGTGGGCGGTGAGATAGGCGTCGACCACGGCGCGGGCCCGCGCCGTCTCGACGCCGTCCAGGTCGGGGACGGTCCCGACGGGCCGGGACAGCCAGGCCGCGCGGCGGGCGGCGTGGGCCAGGGCACGGGCCGCGGCCTGCGGTTCGGCGTAGGCGGGGACCGTGCCGCCGCCCTCGGCGGGCAGGAGTCGCATGGGCAGTGCCTGTTCCAGCCGTACCGCGACGACCGGCTTGGGCCGTGGTCCGGGGGCCCGGGTGAGGGCCCGGATCAGGTCGTCGCCGGTCGCCGCGGCGACGGCGGTGGGCACCAGGGCGACCAGGACGGCGTCGATGCCGCCGTAGCGCGTGATCCGGTCGACGCACGCGGTGAGCTGTTCCTCGGAGACGGCGGCGGTGGCGTCGACGGGGTTGCCGACGGCGGCCCCCTCCGGAAGCAGCGCCAGCAGGTCCTCGGCGAGATCGGGGGTGGGCGTGGGCAGGACGAGCCCGGACTCGGCGCAGGCGTCGGCCGCGAGGACCCCGGCGCCGCCCGCGTTGGTGACGACGGCGACGCGGGTGCCGGCGGGCAGCGGCTGGGAGTGCAGGAGCGCGGCGGCTTCGAGGAGTTCGCCGCAGGATTCGGTGGCGGTGATGCCGGCCTGGGTGAACAGGGCGCCCCGGGTCATGGTGCGGGTGGCCGCCGCCGCGGTGTGGGAGGCGGCGGCACGGCGGCCGGCGTCGGTGCGGCCGGCGTCCACGGTGAGCACGGGCATGCGGCGGGTGACGCGGCGGGCGGTGCGGGAGAAGGCGCGCGGGTTGCCGAAGGACTCCAGGTGGAGCAGGACCAGGTCGGTGCGGCCGTCGCTCTCCCACCACTGGAGCAGGTCGTTGCCGCTGACGTCGTACTTGTCGCCGAGCGAGGCGAAGGAGGACACGCCGATACCGAGCCGGGACAGGCCGTCGAGCAGGGCGATGCCGACGCCCCCGGACTGGACGGCGACTCCCGCGGTGCCGGGGTCGGGGCGGTCCGCGGCGAAGGTGGCGTCGAGCCGGTGGGCGGGATCGGTGTTGCTGACGCCGAGGCAGTTGGGTCCGACCAGGCGCATGCCGTGGCCGCGGCAGGCGGTCAGCAGCGCCTCGGACTGTTCCGCGTCCAGTCCCGCGGTCACCACCAGGAGGGCTCGTACGCCCGCCTTCCCGCACTGCTCGGCGATGTCGGGGACCTGGGCGGCGGGCACCGCGACGACGGCGAGGTCGACGGTGGCGGGAACGGCGCCCACGGCCGGGTACGACGGCACGCCGAGGATCGCCTGCGCCCCGGGGTTCACCGCGAACAGGCGGCCGGTGAAGCCGCCGGAGTGCAGTTGGTGGAGGACCGCGCGGCCGACGGAACCCGGTGTGCGTCCGGCGCCGATCACGACGACCGTGCGGGGCCGCAGCAGGGGGCCGAGGCTGGCGACGTCGGCGGCCCGGCCGCGTTCCTCCACGGCCGAGAGGTAGGTGTCGCTCGCATCGAGGGCGATCTCGCAGCGCACCTCGGGGCCCTCGAAGCGGCGTGTGGTGCGCAGCCCGAGGTCGGCGAAGAGCCGCAGCACCTCGTGGTTCTCGCTGAGGGCGTCCGCGGTGAAGGAGGTGATGCCGTCGGCGCGGGCGGCCGAGACCAGGTGCTCCAGCAGCAGGGTGCCGACGCCCCGGTGGTGCAGTCCGTCGGCGACGGCGACGGCCAGCTCCGCGGAGTGCGCGGATCCGGCCGTGTCGTACTCGGCGATCCCGATGACGCGCCCGGCGGTCTCGGCGAGCAGCGCCCGGCGGCCGGGCCGGTCCGCCGCGCAGGCCCGGTCGGCGGCCGGCCCCGCGGAGGCGCGGCCCGCGGTGAAGAACCGCAGCCGCAGGTTCTCCGGGGACATCTCCTCGTACAGCCCCCGCACCTGGTCGTGGTCGGACCGCCGCACCGGACGGATACGGACCGTGGTGCCGTCCGCGAGCAGTGCGTGCACCTGGGGCCGGCCGAGCGCGTCGTCTGTCATCGCGGATCTCCTTGTCGTCTTCCCGTCTCCTTCGAGGGTCCGGCGATTCACCGCGCGGTCCCATGGGCTGTCCGGGCGCGACCGTGGGGCCGGTCGGCCCCCTCCGGCCGGGCGGGTGGCCGGACGCACCGGACCCGCCCGGCCGGGAAGGCGGCCGGGCGGGTCCGTGGTCCCTCGTGGAGCCGTCAGGCGTTCCAGCTCCACTCCGCGATCTCCGGCAGGTCCGTGCCGTGCTCACGGATCCAGGCATGGTGGCGGGTGCGGGCGTCGGCCATGTCCTGGCGCACGGCGGCGGCGCGGACCGCGAGGCCGGGGACGCGGTCGATGACGTCCATGACCAGCCGGTAGCGGTCGAGGTCGTTGCGGACGACCATGTCGAACGGTGTCGTGGTGGTCCCGGACTCCTTGTAGCCGCGTACGTGCAGGTTGTGGTGGCCGGTGCGGCGGTAGGCGAGCCGGTGGATGAGCCACGGGTAGCCGTGGTAGGCGAAGATCACCGGCTTGTCGGCGGTGAACAGACCGTCGTACTCGAAGTCGGCCATGCCGTGCGGGTGTTCCCCGCTCGGCATCAGCCGGGCGATGTCGACGACGTTGACGACCCGCACGGCCAGCTCGGGCAGGTGGCGGCGGAGCAGCTGGGCGGCGGCCAGCACCTCCTGGGTGGGCACGTCGCCCGCGCAGGCCAGCACGACATCGGGTTCGCCGCCGTTCTCGCTGCCCGCCCAGTCCCAGATGCCGGCGCCGCGGGCGCAGTGGGCGCGGGCGGCGTCCATGGACAGCCAGTCGAAGCAGGGCTGCTTCCCGGCCACCACGACGTTGACGTAGTCACGGCTGCGCAGCGCGTGGTCGGCCACGGAGAGCAGGGTGTTGGCGTCCGGCGGGAAGTACACCCGGACCACCTCGGGGCTCTTGTTCAGGACGTGGTCGACGAAGCCGGGGTCCTGGTGCGAGAAGCCGTTGTGGTCCTGACGCCACACGTGCGAGGTGAGCAGGTAGTTGAGGGAGGCGACGGGCGCCCGCCACGGCAGTTCCCGGGAGGTCTTCAGCCACTTGATGTGCTGGTTGACCATCGAGTCGACGATGTGCACGAACGCCTCGTAGCAGGAGAACAGGCCGTGCCGGCCGGTGAGGAGGTAGCCCTCCAGCCAGCCCTGGCAGGTGTGTTCGGAGAGGATCTCCAGCACCCGGCCGTGCCGGTCGAGGTGCTCGTCGACCGGGAGGATCTCGGCCTGCCACGCCTTGCCGCTGCCGTCGAAGACCGCCTGGAGCCGGTTGGAGGCGGTCTCGTCGGGGCCGACGACCCGGAAGTCGCGGCGGTCTTGGGTGTCCCGGACGACCTGGGCGAGGAGGTCGCCGAGGACCCGGGTGGGTTCGTGCAGGGTCGTGCCGGGTTTGTCCACCGGCACCGCGAACCGGTCGAGGGAGTCGATCGGCAGCTCCCTGACCAGCAGTCCGCCGTTGGCGTGCGGGGTGGAGCCCAGGCGGCGGGCGCCCCGGGGAAGACAGGCGAGAACGTCCGGAACCGGTCGCCCGTCGGCGTCGAACAGTTCTTCGGGCCGGTACGAGCGCAGCCACTGCTCCAGCTGCCGCAGGTGCTCCGGGTTCTCGCGGACCCCGGCGAGGGGGACCTGGTGGGCGCGCCAGGTGCCTTCCACGGGCACACCGTCGACCTCGGCGGGGCCGGTCCAGCCCTTGGGGGTGCGCAGCACGATCACCGGCCAGCGCGGGCGTTCGGTGGCGCCCTCCGCACGTGCGGCGCGCTGGAAGCGGGCGATGCGGTCCAGGGCGGTGTCGAGGGCGCCGGCCATGGCCCGGTGGACGGCGGCCGGGTCGTCACCGCTGACGTGCAGCGGCTCGTGGCCGTAGCCGCGCAGCAGCTCGTCCAGCTCGGCCTCGGGCAGCCGGGCGAGCACGGTCGGGTTGGCGATCTTGTAGCCGTTGAGGTGCAGGACGGGCAGGACCGCGCCGTCGTGCACCGGGTCGAGGAACTTGTTGGAGTGCCAGGAGGCGGCGAGCGGGCCGGTCTCCGCCTCGCCGTCGCCGATCACGCAGGCGACGACCAGGCCGGGGTTGTCGAAGGCGGCGCCGTAGGCGTGGGAGAGGGCGTAGCCCAGCTCGCCGCCCTCGTGGACGGAGCCGGGCGTCTCGGGCGCCACGTGGCTGGGCACCCCGCCGGGGAAGGAGAACTGCCGGAACAGCCGCCGCATGCCCTCGGCGTCGCGGCCGATGTCGGGGTAGGTCTCGCTGTAGCTGCCCTCCAGCCAGGAGTTGGCGACCACGGAGGGCCCGCCGTGCCCGGGGCCCCACACGCACAGGGCGTCCAGGCCGCGTGCCGCGATGACCCGGTTGAGGTGGGTGTACACGAGGTTCAGGCCGGGCGAGGTGCCCCAGTGGCCGAGCAGCCTGGGCTTGATGTGCTCGGGGCGCAGGGGTTCGCGCAGCAGGGGGTTGGCGAGCAGGTAGATCTGGCCCGCCGCCAGGTAGTTGGCGGCGCGCCAGTGGGCGTCCAGGGTGCGCAGTTCGTCGTCGGTCAGTACGGTGCTGTTCTGATGTTCGACCTCGGGCATGGGTGACTCCTGGATCGTCGGTGGCGTCTTCGTCGGGGTCGTCAACAGGTGTTCTTCGGGCGGTGGGAGGCGGCGTGACCGGCAGCAAGGCGGAGAAGGTGCCGCGCAGGGCGTACGAGAGGGAACTGCTGCGTCTTCAGACGGAACTGGTGCAGCTTCAGGAGTGGGTGCGCGCCGAGGGCGCCCGACTCGTCGTCATCTTCGAGGGGCGGGACGCGGCGGGCAAGGGCGGCACCATCAAACGAGTCACCGAGCATCTCAACCCGCGCGTCGCACGGATCACCGCGCTGCCCAAGCCCACCGAGCGGGAGCGCACGCAGTGGTACTTCCAGCGGTACGTGGAGCATCTGCCGGCGGCCGGGGAGATCGTGCTGTTCGACCGCAGCTGGTACAACCGGGCCGGCGTGGAGCATGTGATGGGCTTCTGCACCAAGGCGGAGTACCAGCTTTTCCTGCGTCAATGCCCCCTCTTCGAGCGGATGCTCGTGGAGGACGGGATCCTGCTGCGCAAGTACTGGTTCTCGGTCAGTGACGCCGAGCAGCAGGACCGGTTCCGGCGCCGTCTGGAGGATCCGCTGCGGCGCTGGAAGCTGTCGCCGATGGACCTGGAGTCCATCACCCGCTGGGAGAGGTACTCCCGGGCCAAGGACGAGATGCTCGTGCACACCGACATCGGTGAGGCACCGTGGTACGTCGTCGAGAGCGACGACAAGCGGCGGGCGAGGCTGAACATGATCGCTCACCTGCTGGGCTCGGTGCCGTACCAGGACGTCCCCCCGCCCGTGCTGGAGTTGCCGGAGCGGCCGGCTCCGACCGGTTACGAGCGCCCGCCGCGCGATCTGCAGAACTACGTCCCGGATCACGCGGCGAGCCTTTAGGGGATTCACGTCCGCTGCGGTACGACGACCACCGGACAGGCCGAGTGATGCAGGACCGTGTGCGCGACCCGGCCCGGTGGGAGCCCTGCGCGGCCCGCGGGGCGCCGGGCCCCGACGACGAGGAGGTCGGCCCAGTGCGAGGCGTCCACCAGCGCCCGCCGGGCGGTGCCCTCGACGGTCCGGCGGATCAGCTTCACGTCGGGCGGTGTCTCGCGCAGCGCCTCGTCCAGCGCCCTCTCGGCCCGTTCCTCGTGCGCCCTCGCCGTGGCCTCGACCGACCCGGGAAGGTCCCCGCGCTCGCGCGCGGGGCGGCGCCAGGCGCGCACGACCTCCAGGGGGACTCCCCGACGGCGGGCCTCGGCGTACGCGAAGCGCAGCGTCCCGGGGTGTTCGGCACCGTCGCCGAGACCGACGACGACCTTGCCGTGCACGGGGGGTGTGACCTGGTTGTCGTGGCTGCCGCGGAGCACCACGACGGGGCACTCGGCGTGCGCGGCGACCGTCAGGCTCACCGATCCGAGCAGCAGCTCGGCCATGCCGCCGCGGCCCCGTGTGCCCACGACCACGGCCGCGGCACCGCGGCCGGCCTCCGTCAGGGCCCGCCCGGGTGACTCGAAGGCGACCGTGGAGGCGACCTCCAGCCCGGGCTGCCGGGCGTGTGCGCGCCGGGTCGCGGCGCCCACGACGTCCTGGGGGGCAGATGGTCCGGCCCGGCCGGTGTCCTGGGCGGGCGTGGCGTCCTCGTGGCGCTCCGACGGGCAGGCGTGGACCAGCCTCAGCTGCACCCCGCGCAAGTGGGCCTCGTCGGCCGCCCAGTCCACCGCGCGCAGGCTCGCCTCGGAACCGTCGACGCCGACGACCAGGTGACGCTCCCCGGCGTTCACCGTCCCGCGCCGAGGTCGAAGACGATCCGGGCCGGCACCCTGCCGTGCAGCACGTCGTCGATGGAGTCGTTGACGGAGCCGAGCGGCCGGGTCTCGCGGATGACCCGGGTGCGGCCGGCCGCGTGCAGCCGGAAGACCTCGGCGAGGTCCTGCCGGGTACCGACGATGGACCCGATCACCGAGGTGCCGTTGAGGACGGTGTCGAAGATCGGGACCTGGACCGTGCCGTGGGCCGGCATGGCGACCATGACCAGCTTCCCGCCGCGCCGGAGCCCGGCGTTGACGGCGGCGAAGGCGTCCTCGTTCACGGCGAGGGCGATGGCGGCGTGGGCGCCGCCGTGCCGCTTCAGGGCCTGCGCCACGTTCTCCTTGCGGGCGTCGATGACGAGGTCGGCGCCCAGCTCGGCGGCGAGTTCCAGCTTCTCGTCGGTGACGTCGATCGCCGCGACGGAGGCGCCGGCGATCTTCGCGTACTGGACGGCCAGATGGCCGAGCCCGCCCACGCCGGAGACGGCGACGAGCTGCGCGGGCCGGACTCCCGCGACCTTGAGGGCCTTGTACGTGGTGACGCCCGCGCAGGTCAGCGGCGCCGCGTCGACGGGGTCGACGCCCGGCGGGACGGGCTGCGCGAAGTCGGCCCAGGCGAGCATCTTCTCCGCGTAGCCGCCGTCGCAGCCGTAGCCGGTGTTGATCTGCTGCTCGCACAGGGTCTCCCAGCCGGACAGGCAGTGCTCGCACCGCCCGCAGGCCCGGCCGAGCCACGGCACGGCGACCCGCTCGCCCACGGTCAGGTGGGTGACCCCGTCGCCGAGTGCCTCGACGAGGCCGACGCCCTCGTGGCCCGGCACGAACGGTGGGTTCGGCTTGACGGGCCAGTCGCCGCGGGCGGCGTGGATGTCGGTGTGGCACAGCCCGGACGCCTCGACCCTGACCCGGACCTGTCCGGGGCCCGGCTCGGGGTCGGGGCGCTCCTCGATGACGAGGGGCTCACCGAAGGCTCGTACGACGGCTGCCTTCATTGCTGCTGCTCCTTGAACCTTGGCCTTGGGGTGGGTCGGTCAGTCGTGCGCGACGACGGCGACGGGGGCGGCGGAGTGGTGCAGGACGGCGTGGGCGACGGTGCCGATGTGGGCGCCGAAGGGGCTGCGGCGGATGCGGCGGCCGATCACCACCAGCGACGCCTCGCGCGCGGCGTCCACCAGCCGGACGCCGGGGCTGCCGGCGGGGACCTCCTCGACGACCTCGACGTCCGGGTACTTCTCCCGCCAGGGCCTCAGGACCTCGGCGAGCGCGGCCGCCTGCTGCGCGACGAGTTCGTCGTGCAGCTGGAGGTCGGCGGTGAGGCCGTAAACGTAGTACGGCGGAAGGTTCCAGCCGTGCAGGACGCGCAGGGCGGTGCCCCTCCTGGCGGCCGCCTCGAAGGCGAACTCGATGACGTCGGGATGCGGCTGGGCGGCGTCGAGACCGAGCAGGACGGGCAGGTAGGGCGTGGCGGCCGACGGGATGCCCGCGAGGTCCGGGCGGTGTTCGTCGGCGGCCTGCTCCCCGGCGCGCACCAGGACGACGGGGCGTGTGGTGTGGGCGACGACGGACAGGCCGACGGAGCCGACCATGAAGCCGCGGATGCCGCTCAGGCCGCGGGAGCCGAGGACCAGCAGGTCCGCGTCCTCGGCCGCCTCGACGAGGGCGTCCGCGGGCGTCCCGTCGAGCTGCTGGGTGGTCACCTCGACTCCGGGGTGGCGCAGGCGCAGTCCCTCGGCGGCCTCGCGCGGGATCCGCTCGCTCCAGTGTTGGTGCGTCTCGACGCCGAGCAGGGGCGCCTGGGCCAGGGGGTCCGGCACCGGCTCCCAGACGTGGACGATCTTCAGCGGCAGGTCGAGCAGTTTGGCCTCGCGGGCCGCCCATTCAGCGGCGGCCCGGCTCTCGGGGGAACCGTCGAGACCTGCGACGACAGTGCGGACCATGGTGATGCCTCCTGAGGGTTGGACCTGTTCCCAGCGTGCGTGGGGCAGGGGGTGGCGGAGCAGGGGCCGCAGGTCCCCGGCGGGGACCGACCGGCCCACCGGGCGGGCCCCGGGGCGGGGCCCGCCGGGCGGCGGCGCGGTCAGCGCAGCCAGGGGTTGCGGCTGACGAAGGGGATGCGGGCCCAGGCCTTCCCGAGGCCCCAGACGGCGCCGGCGCCGGTGGCCGCGAGGGCGATCAGGACGAGGGCGTAGACGAGGTGGTAGTCGGCGAAGGGGTTCGTCGACATGCTGGCCGTGCCGTCCGAGAGGTGCTTGGCCGGCGGCCATTCGGCGATCCACATGAGGGCCATCAGGGCGCTTCCGGCGACGGCGGCGAGGCGCAGGCCGACACCCGCGACCAGTGCCACGCCGACGCCGAGCAGCCCCAGCATGAACAGCCAGTCCGCCCAGGCGTCGCCGGCCCAGGCGTGGAACGTGGACTCCATCGGGCCGACGGCGACATGGCTCAGGAATCCCTGGGTCGGCGATCCGCCGTCGATCCAGCCGTTGCCGGAGGGAGTGGCGTAGCCGAAGCCGAAGGTCTTGTCGAGGAAGGCCCACAGGAAGACGAACCCGGTCAGCAGCCGCAGTGACGCCAGCGCGTAGGCGGCCGTGCCCGTGGTGGTGACGGCGGCGGCGGCGTCCCGCTCGGTGCCGGCGGTGGACGCCGTACGGTTCCTGCGGAGCACGGGCAGATGGAACCCGCGGCTCCGGTGAGGGTGCTCGTGCACGGCCATGGTCTGGTCCCTTCACGTGGATTCGTTGTGCTGACATGGACACTGTCGCGGCAGGGCCGGGGCGGCGCCGGGTGCCGAAGGTCGGCCGGTACTGGGCTGAACGGCCCCTCCGGCGGGCCCTGTCGGACCGCGACGGGCGCGGGAGACGGGATGCTGGGATCGGCAGGCGAAAGGAGGCCCATGTCCCACGGCTCGGCGGGAGAGAAGTCCGGCGGGTGGCGGCGCCCGGCCCCGGGGCTCGCCGCGCTGGGCGGTTACCGACGCGGTTGGCTGCGCGGGGATCTGACCGCCGGTCTGACGGTCTCGGCGTATCTGGTGCCGCAGGTGATGGCGTACGCGGGTGTGGCCGGGCTGTCCCCGGTCACCGGTCTGTGGGCGATCCTTCCCGCGCTGGGCCTCTACGCGGTGCTCGGCTCCTCCCGACTGCTCTCGGTCGGTCCCGAGTCCACGACGGCGCTGATGACGGCGACCGTGGTGGCTCCGCTGGCCGGGGCGGAACCGGGCCGCTACGCCGTGCTGGCCGCCACCCTCGCGCTCACGGTGGGTCTGCTGTGTCTGGCCGCCCGTGCGCTGCGCCTGGGCTTTGTCGCCGACCTGCTGTCCCGCCCGGTCCTGATCGGCTATCTGGCGGGCGTGGCGGCGATCATGATCGTGGACCAGTTGCCGAGGCTGGCCGGAGTGGAGTCCTCCGGTTCGGGGTTCTTCCCGCAACTGTGGTCGTTTCTGGCCGGCTTGGCGGACCTGGACGTGGCGACCACGGTGTTCTCCGCGGTCGTGCTGGCCCTGCTGTTCGCGGTGGCGCGGCTGTGGCCCGCCGTTCCCGGGCCCCTGCTGGCGGTGGTGCTGAGTACCGCGGCGGTGGCGGCGTTCGCGCTCGACGAGCGGTACGGCGTGCGGGTCGTGGGCGAAGTCCCGGCGGGGCTGCCCTCGTTCGGTGCCCCCGACCTGACCGAGATGGCGCGTCTGGTGCTGCCGGCGCTCGGCGTCCTGCTCGTCGCGTACACGGACTTCATCCTCACCGCCCGTGCCTTCGCCGGCCAGGAGGAGGCCGGACGGCTCGACGCCGACCAGGAGTTCCTGGCGCTCGGAGCCTGCAACGTCGGCGCCGGCCTGCTTCAGGGCTTCCCGGTGAGCAGCAGCGCCAGCCGCACCGCGCTCGCCTCCGCGGCCGGTGCCCGCAGTCAGATGTACTCCCTGGTCGCGGGAGTGGTGGTGCTCGCGGTGCTGCTGTTCCTCGATCCGCTGCTGGAGCGGATGCCGGACGCCGTGCTGGGCGCTCTCGTGGTCTACGCGGCGGTCCGGATGGTCGACCTGTCGGGATTCGCCCGGCTGGCCTCCTTCCGGCGCCGCGAACTGCTGCTGGCCCTCGGGTGCCTGGCCGGCGTGCTCGCCCTGGACCTGCTGTACGGCGTCCTGGTGGCCGTCGGCCTGTCGGTCGCGGAGCTGCTCGCCCGCGTGGCCCGGCCGCACGACGCGGTCGAGGGGCTGGTGCCGGGTGTGGCCGGCATGCACGATGTGGACGACTACCCGCAGGCCCGGACCGTTCCGGGGCTGCTCGTCTACCGCTACGACTCCCCGCTCTTCTTCGCCAACGCCCAGGACTTCCGCCGCCGCGCCCTCGCGGCGGTCGACGAACAGACCGGCCCGGTCCGGTGGTTCGTGCTGAACACGGAGGCCAACGTGGAGGTCGACATCACCGCCCTGGACGCGGTCGACGAGGTGCGCCGCGAACTGGAGCGGCGGGGCGTCGTCTTCGCGCTGGCCCGGGTCAAGCAGGATCTGCTGGCCGATCTGGAGGCCTACGGGCTGGTGGACGCGGTGGGACGGGAGCTGGTGTTCCCCACGCTGCCCACGGCCGTGGCGGCGTACCGCCGCTGGGACCGCGAGCACTGAGGAAGCGGCCGCGCGCCGAAGGACCCGGCGACAGGGCCGGGTGGCCCATGGTCCCGGCCGCTGCACGAGCCCACGCTGGAGGTGGTAATTCCGGTATGCCCGAGTGGAGGCCCGCCATGAACGCTCCCGTCGCCACCAGCCTGCCGAGGGCCCTGCCCCCCGAGCACCGGGAACGACTGATGGCGGTCGCCCGCGAGGTGTCCTTCCCGGCCGGGACGCGGCTGTTCGAGGAGGGCGGTCACGCCGAACGCTTCTGGATCGTGCGGACCGGCACGGTCGAACTCGACATGCGCGTACCCGGCCATCAGCCGGCCGTCATCGAGTCCCTGGGCCACAACGAGCTGATCGGGTGGTCCTGGCTGTTCGCCCCGCACGTCTGGCATCTGGGCGCCGAAGCGGCGACACCGCTGCGCGCCTACGAGTTCGACGCGGGCGCCGTCCGGGAGATGTGCCGGAACGACCCGGAGTTCGGCCGCACCGTCGCCCACTGGGTGGGCGAGGTCGTGGCCCATCGCCTCCTGGCCGCCCGGACCCGGCTGCTGGACCTGTACGCCCCCTACGGCAGCGGGGAACGGCGCTGAGAGCCGTCCCGCGCCGCAGACGGACCGAGGAGTCGTCGTGCCCCCAGCCCCTCACCTCGTCAGCGATGTGATGACCCGCGATGTCGCCGTCGCGCACCGTGACGCCGCCTTCAAGGACGTCGTGCGCACCCTGCACGAACGGAAGGTGAGCGCCCTGCCCGTGGTGGACGCCCTGCGCCATGTGCTCGGGATCGTCTCCGAGGCCGATCTGCTCCCCAAGGAGGAGTTCCGCGACAGTGACCCCGACCGCGGCACCCAACTGCGCCGTCTGGCCGACCTGGCCAAGGCCGGTTCGGTGACCGCGGGCGAGCTGATGACCTCACCCGTCGTCACCGTCCGGTCGGACGCGACGCTCGCGCAGGCCGCCCGCGCCATGGCCAGGGCCCGGGTCAAGCGGCTCCCCGTCGTCGACGACACGGACCGGCTGGAAGGCGTGGTCAGCCGCTCCGACCTGCTGAAGGTCTTCCTGCGGGAGGACGAGGACATCGTCGAGGAGGTCCGCCGCGAGGTCGTGCGGCGTCTCTTCCCCGCCACGGACCCGGCCGTGCGCGTCACGGTCCACGACGGAGTCGTACGGGTCTCCGGCCAGGTCCGGGACACGTCCCTGGTCCCGGTGGCGGCACGGCTGATCCGGGCGGTCGGGGGCGTTGTGGACGTCCGGTTCGAACTGGACGGGCACGGTCCGCGGGTCCGCCCGGAGGACACCGCGGACGCTTAGAACTCCGAACAAGAGTGGGGTCCGCCGGCCGGGCCTCACTTTTGTCCGTAGCTCTTAGGGCCGGTCGGCCCTGGTGGCTTCGGCCCCGGCAGGTGACGATCGTCGTACGGACGGGCCGGCGCGGCCCCTCCACCGCCCGGGGACGAAGGGGTCGAGATGACCGAGCCACGCACCTTCTCAGCGCAGGACCCGATCCGGGTCTTCCTGCTCGACGATCACGAGGTGGTCCGGCGCGGCCTGTCCGACCTGCTGGAGGCCGAGCCCGACATCTCCGTGGTCGGCGACGCCGAGAACGTCGAGCACGCCCTGGTCCGGGCCCCGGCCGTGCGGCCGCACGTGGCCGTGCTGGACGTACGGCTGCCCGACGGCGACGGCATCACCGTCTGCCGCGAGCTGCGCGACCGGATGCCGGAGCTGGCCGTGCTGATGCTCACCTCCTTCGACGACGAGGACGCCCTGCTGGACGCGATCATGGCCGGGGCGTCCGGTTACGTCCTGAAGCAGATCCGCGGCTCCGACCTGGTCTCGGCGGTGCGTACGGTCGCCACCGGCCAGTCGATGCTGGACCCGGCGACGACGGCCCGGCTGATGCGGTCCCTGCGCACCGAGCCCGCGGCGGAACCGGCCGAGGCTCCCGAGCTGGCCGGCCTGTCACCGCGGGAGCGGGAGATCCTCGCGCTCATCGGCGACGGGCTCACCAACCGGGAGATCGGCAAACGGCTGTACCTGTCGGAGAAGACCGTCAAGAACCACATCTCCCGGCTGCTGGCCAAGCTGGGCGTGCAGCGCCGGGTGCAGGCGGCCGTCCTGGCGACCCACCTGGAGCAGCCGCACGCCCCGGAGCGGCGGGGCGTGGGCCACTGACGAGCGGGCCCCGGCCTACTCCTCGTCGAGGCGCACCACGGCCACCGGGGACCGCGCGTGGTGCAGGACCGCCTGGCTGACCGAGCCGAGCAGGAGTCCGCCGAAGCCGCCGTGACCGCGCGCGCCGATCACGACGAGGGCGGCCTCGGCGCTGGCCTCGATCAGCGTGTGCCGGATCCGGCCCCGCACCAGCCTGCCGGTCACCTCCACGTCCGGGTACCTCTCGCGCAGGCCGCCGAGCGCCTCCGCGAGCACGCGTTCCTCCTCGTCGCGCAGCCGGCCCTCGTCGTAGGTGACGAAGGGCGGGTCGCCCGGGGACTCGTAGACGCGTTCGGTACGGGTGTTCCAGACGTGCAGCGCCAGCAGGCCGCTGCCGTGCAGCGAGGCGTGCGCGAAGGCGAACTCGACGGCCGCGGCGGACCGGGGCGATCCGTCCACGGCCAGCAGGACCGGCCCGGACGGATCGGGTCTGCCGCCCACGACCAGGACGGGGCAGCGGCCGTGCGCGGCCAGGTGCGAGGCCGTGGACCCGAGCAGCAGAGCGCCGAAGCGGCTCAGGCCCCGGCTGCCGACGACCGCGAGGGACGCCGTCCGCGACTCCAGCTCCAGCACCGTCACCGGCTCCCCCAGCACGACCTCGCGTGCGATCTCCACCTGGGGCGCGACCGCGTGCGCCGCCGCCTGGGCCTCGCCGAGGGTGTCGTCGACGAGGTCGCGCACGCCCGCGTTCGCCGGATTCCAGGGCGCCCTCCGGGGCGGCACGTGCGACGAGGGCCAGCCGAAGGCGTGCACGAGCCGCAGTCCGACACCGCGCAGCGCGGCCTCCCCGGCCGCGACCCGCACCGCGTTCCTGCTCGACTCCGATCCGTCCACTCCGACCACCACGGGACCGCTCATCGCGCCGCTCCCTTCTCCGGGCCCAGTTCCAGCCGCACGGTCTCCCCCGGCTCGACGAGGACGGTACGGCCGGGCAGCCGCACCTCGATCGGCGACACGTCTGAGGAGGGCACGGCGAAGTCCAGCAGGCCCCGCTCCAGCCGCACCTGCACCCCCCAGTTGCCCCGGTAGCGCAGGGCGAACCCGTACGAGGACAGCTCCGGCAGGGGCACCGGGTCCAGCCACAGCGCCCCCTCCCGCGTCTCCAGGCCGGTCAGACCGCGCTGCACCAGATCGAGGGTGCCGGCCATGGCCCCGAGGTGGATGCCCTCGCCGGTGGTACCGCCCTGCACGTCCGCGATGTCGCCCTGGAGCGCCTCCTGGCAGAACCACCACGCCTCCGCGCGCCGGGCGCGGGCCAGCACCCAGCCGTGGACCAGGCCGCTGAGGGTCGAGCCGTGGCTGGTGCGGTGCATGTAGTGGTCGACGGTACGGTGCCAGATCTCGTCGTCGAGGGGCACGCTCAGCCGCTCGAAGAGCCGTCGCAGTTCCGCCGGTCCGAACAGGTAGCCGAGCATCAGGACGTCGGCCTGCTTGGACGCCCGGTAGCGGTTGACGGTGTCGCCCTCCGCCTCCAGGATCCGGTCCAGCCGGCGGATGTCGCCGTAGCGGCGCCGGTAGTCCTCCCAGGGGAGTTCGGCGAGTTCGCCGTAGCCCTCGAACTGGCTGATGACGCCCTGGTGGAAGGGCACGTGGAGGGTCCGGGAGACCTCCTCCCACCGCTCCAGCTCACTCGTGTCCAGGCCCGTGCGCTCGGCCAGTTCCCGGCGTCTGGGTTCCGGCAGGGCGTCGATCAGCTCCCGGGCGCGCAGCAGCACCCAGGCGGCGGTGACGTTGGTGTACGCGTTGTCGTCGAGGCCGGGTTCGCCCGCCCCGGGGTAGGCGTCGTGGTACTCGTCGGGACCGACGACGCCCTTGATCCTGTGCCGCCGCAGACCGTCATCCCATGCGGCGGCGTCCGCCCAGAAGCGGGCGATGTGCAGCAGCATCTCGGCGCCCTTGGTGTGCAGGAACTCCATGTCCCCGCTGGCCTCGCAGTACTGCCAGACGTTGTAGGCGATGGCCGAGCCGACGTGGTACTGCAGGTGCGAGTGGTCGGGCAGCCAGCGTCCCGAGCGCGGGTTGAGGTGCAGCTGCTGGGTCTCCTCGCGGCCGTCGCTGCCGCTCTGCCACGGGTAGAGGGCACCTTTGCGCCCGGCGGCGAGGGCGGCGGAGCGGGCCCGTTCCAGACGGCGGTGCCGGTAGCGCAGCAGGGCCCGGGAGACCTCGGGGAAGTGGAGGTTGAGGAAGGGCAGCACGAACAGCTCGTCCCAGAAGACATGCCCCCGGTACGCCTCGCCGTGCAGGCCGCGGGCGGGGACTCCGACGTCGAGGTCGGCGGTGTGCGGGGAGAGCGTCTGGAGCACGTGGAAGAGGTGCAGGCGCAGGATGCGGCCGGACTCCCCCTCGACGTCCAGGGCGGCCCTGCGCCACAGCTGCGCCCAGGCCGTGAAGTGCGAGGCGAGCAGTGCGTCGAAGCCGGGGGCGCGGGCGACCCGGCTGACGGCCGCGTGCAGCGGGTCGCTGATCGCCGGGTCGTGCGAGGTGTGCAGGGCCACGGTCTTGTCGACGGTGAACGTGCGGCCCTCGGTCAGCGGCAGGACGGTGTGCTGGGTGGTGCGGGGGTTCTTGTTGCGGGCGGTGACGGGCGCGTCGGAGGTGAGGCGGGCGGCCATGCCGATCCGGATGTCGGAGGTGCGGGTGCGGCAGCGCAGCCAGACGGTGTCGGGGGTGGCGATGCCCGCGTGCGCGTGGACGAGGTGGTGGCCGTCGAGGTCGCGGTAGCGCGGCACTCCGGAGTTGGTGACGCCGCCGTCCAGCGACGCCTCCACCTCCAGGTCGCCGGAGAAGCCCTCGGCGGTGAACTCGGTGCGCAGGGCGGCCAGGTGCGGGTCTCCCATGTGCACGATGCGCTGCTGCCGCACTCCGAGGATCCGGCCTTCGCCGAGGTCGTAGCGGGTGTGCCGGTCCAGCACCCCGGTGTCCAGGAGCAGCTCGGTGCGGTGCTCCAGCAGGGCCGCGGTGTCGGGGGTGAGCCAGGAACCGCCGCTGAGGCGGAAGCGCAGGTGCAGCCAGTTCGGCAGGTTGACCATGTCCTCGTTCTCGACCTGCCGCCCGGCCACGTCGGAGGTGAGCCGGTTGTAGCAGCCTGCGACGTACGTACCGGGGTAGTGGACGTCGTCGGCGGTGCACTCGGGGAGCGCGCCGCGGGTGGCGAAGTAGCCGTTGCCGAGCGTGCACAGGGACTCGCGCAGCCGCTGGTCGGCGGGGTCGTAACCCTCGTACTCCCAGGTCCAGGCCGTCACCGCGCCTCCTCGCCGATCAGTTCCGCCAGGTCCCGGACGACGAGATCGGCGCCGTGCTCCCGCAGCCGCTCGGCGGAGCCCTCGGCGGCGGTCCGGTCCACGCCCACGACCAGGGCGAACCCTCCGGCGCGGCCGGCCTCCACCCCGGCCAGGGCGTCCTCGACGACGGCGCTGTCCGCGGCGGGCACGCCGAGCCGGTCGGCCGCGGTGAGGAACAGGTCCGGCTCCGGTTTGCCGGGCAGGCCCAGCCGGGCCGCCTCACCGCCGTCGACGAGGACGTCGAACAGGTCCCGCACCCCGGCCCGGGTGAGCAGTTCCCCGGCGTGGCGGGAGGCCGAGGCCGCCGCGACCGGCAGCCGCGCGGCACGCAGCGCGCGGACCAGGCGCACGGTGCCCGGGTAGGCGTCCACGCCCCCCTCGCGGAGCCTGCGGGTGAACGACTCCTCCTTGTCGGCGGCGACCTCATGGGCCGCTCCGTCCTCGGGGTCGATGCCGCGGGAGGCCAGGAAGGCGGCGGCGCCGTCGAGCCGCGATCTGCCGTCGACGTAGCGCAGGTAGTCGTCCCGTGCGTCGAACGGCCGCCGCTGCCCGGGGTCGGCGGGCGGCCGGACGAGCAGGAAGGCGTCGAACGCCTCCTTCCAGGCCGCCGCGTGCACCCGGGCGGAGTCGGTGATCACTCCGTCGGTGTCGAAAACGACGGCTCGGACGGCGCTCAGCGCGGGGGTGAGGTGGTCCATGGTCACTCCGGCTGGGGCACGACGGCGACGGGACAGGCGGCGTGGCGCAGCAAGGTGTGGGCGACGCGGCCGAGCTGAAGGCCGGGCTGCCCCGACCGCTGTCTCGCGCCGACGACCACGAGGTCGGCCGCGGCGGTCCGCCTCAGCAGCACCCTGGCAGCCGGTCCTTCCGGCGTCGCGGGGCGGACCCTGACCCGCGGACGGTGGGCGATCGGCTCGCGCAGGGCGGCGTCGAGCAGCAGGGACGCACGGCGCGCGGCGCTGTCGCCGTCCGTGGGCCTCCGGGGACTGCGCCAGGTCCGTACGGCGTCCAGGACGGCTCCGCGGGCCTCGGCCTCGCGGAAGGCGAACCGGGCCGCCTCGCCGGCGGTCCCCGGGTCCGCGACACCGAGCAGGACGCGTTCGTGCGTGCCGGCGAGCCCGGCCTTGTCGCCGCGGACCACGATCACCGGGCCCCGGGCCCGGCCCGCGACGGTCAGCGAGACCGTCCCGAGGAGCAGTTCGGTGAGCCGGCCCCGGCCGCGTGAGCCGGTCACCACGGCGAAGGCACGCCGGGTCTCGGCCAGCAGCGCGTGTGCCGCCTCGTCGGGGATCACCTCGGTGGAAACCGCCACTCCTGGTTCCCGGCGGCGGGCCCGCTCCGCCGCGGCGGCCAAGACGTCCTGCGCGGCCGTCTCCTCGGACGGGGGCTCGTCCGGCTCGTCGGGCGGCACCGCGCCCTCGTACCGCTCCCACAGCGACGCGTACACCAGGCGCAGCGCCCGTCCGTGCCGTACCGCCTCCCCCGCGGCCCAGTCGACCGCGCGGAGGCTGCCGGGCGAACCGTCGACCCCCACGACCAGGGGCAGCCGCATGGCCCCACCGCCTTCCGTCGGTCCGCGGCCTGAAGCGCGGCGCTGCCTCCACCGTCGCACGGGTCACCGGGAGACCGCAGGGGGTGGATCGGCCGGTGGTGGAGGACGTTCGGCCCAAGCGGCGGTCCGCGCGCCGGACGGAAGCTGTAGCCGGGTGGGCGGTCGCCGCGTCGGCCGGTCGGGCCGTGCCGCACCCGCCTGCCCGGACCCGGAAGGGAGCGATCCATGGCTACGGAAGCAAGGACCCCGGTCCAGCCCGCCCGGCTGTCGGCCGTCCTCGACGCACCGTTGTCCCGCTGGCTGTGGCTGGTGAAGTGGCTTCTCGCCCTGCCCCACCTGGTCGTCCTGGTCTTCCTCTGGCTGGCGTTCGTCCTGGTGAGCGTGGTGGCGTTCTTCGCGATCCTGTTCACGGAGCGTTACCCCCGCGCCCTCTTCGACTTCAACGTGGGCGTACTGCGCTGGAGTTGGCGGGTGGGCTACTACGCGTACGGGGCTCTGGGCACCGACCGCTATCCGCCGTTCACACTCGCCGAGGTCCCGGACTATCCGACCCACTTCGACGTCGTGTACCCCGAACGGCTGTCGAGGGGCCTGGTCCTGGTCAAGTGGTGGCTGCTGGCCGTTCCGCAGTACCTCGTCGTGGCCGTCCTGGAGGGCGGTTCCCGTGTGGCCTGGTTCTCGGGCGGGCTCATCGGGCTGCTCACCCTCTTCGCGGGCGTCGCCCTGGCCGCGACCGGGAGCTATCCGCGGGGCATCTTCGACCTCGTCGTCGGCCTGAACCGGTGGGTGCTGCGCGTGGCCGCGTACGCGGCGCTCCTCACCGACGTCTACCCGCCGTTCCGTCTGGACCAGGGCGGCTCCGAACCGGGTACGCCGTCGTGATCACCGCGTTCCCCTTCGCACACGGGTTGCTCCATCCGGCCGTCCGGCGCACGCGGCGATCACCGCAGCGGTGGCCCATCCCTCGCTCCGCGCGGCGGTGGACGCGCCCGCGATGACGTAGAGCATCGCGGTGACCGAGGCCAGGCCGATGGCGGCCCGTCCGACGGCCCGGGGCTGGGGCATACTCGCCGCGGCAGGCGCCCAGGAACGGCGAGGAGGCGCCTGGTTCAACCCCTGGCTGACGGTGGGCGCGCTGCTCGACGTGGGGGTCCTCGCCGCGGTCCTGACGGGCCGGCCCGGATCGATGTACTGAGCCGGGCTTCGGCCCGAAGGTGGCTCAGCGATGCGAGGGCGCCCGGTGCGACCGGCGGACCCACCGTCGCAGGACCGGCCCGTCGAGGAGGGCGACCAGGGCGACGGTCACCGCCACCGCCACGCACAGCAGGAGCGCGAACCGCTCCCAGAACTCGGGGGTGAGACTCGTACCCATGATCCGCTCCTCTCCGGTCGGTGTCGTTCTCGCTCCCTCACAGCACACTCCTTCACGGGCCGGGACGCATGAGCCGGATCTCCCGGAAGGCAGGAAGGTCCGGCTCTGGTGGTTCCGTCGCGGCCGTGTTCCGCGTCCGGGCGGTCAACCGTGCCGTACGGGGATGGTCCTGGTGTCCGTCCTCGGCTCCGGCACCGGCACCGTGATGGTCAGCACTCCGTCCTTGTAGTCCGCGCTCGCCTCGTCGTACGTGGCACCGGCGGGCAGCCTGACGGACCGCGTGAACGTGCCGTAGCGGAACTCCGTGCGGTGCTTCTCCTCGACCTGTTCCGTGCGCTCGGCGCGCAGCGTCAGGGTGCCTTCGGTGACGGTGATCTCGACGCCCTTCTCGGGGTCGACGCCCGGCAGTTCGGCCCGCAGCACGTACTGTCCCTCCGCGAGCCGCTCCTCGATGCGGATGCCGTGCGTCCCGGGGGCGGTGTGGGCCGCGGGGAACCCGCTCTCGACCCACCCGAACAGGTCCGGGAACGCCGGCCATCCCGGCAGTCGCTCGATCATGCCGCTCATGTCAGCCTCCTCCTCGTTCTCTCCGCTTCCAGGGTCACGCCCGGCGTCCCCGGCACGCCTGGGCCGACCGGCCCGTGAAGGACCCGACCGGCCCCTGCCGGAGCGGATCCGGACCGGGACACGCTGAAGGCGTCGGCCCGCGCGCCCCGGCGTGGGCACGGTCCGGGGGAGGTGACGGTCATGCAGCACCCCGTGGTCGTGGGAGTGGACGGTTCACCTGAGAGCCTCGCCGCCGCGGACTGGGCGGCGCGGGAGGCCCTTCGCCGTGGACTTCCACTGCGGTTGGTGCACGCCTGGGAGGGCGGCTCCGCGCTCCGTTCCGACCTGCCGGAGCTGGCGGCACCGCGCTACTGGGCCCGGGACATCCTGCGTGGCGCGACGGACCGGCTGACCGAGCGCTTCCCTCGGGTGCGCCTGAGCACCGAGCAGATCGCCCGGCCGGCTCCCGAGGCGCTCTGCGCGGCGGGAGCCGAGTCCGCACTGCTGGTTCTCGGGAGCCGCGCCTTCAGTGGCCTCGGTGGCTTCCTGGCCGGTTCCGTGGCGCTGGCGACGGTGGCGCACGTGACGCGACCGGTGGTACTGGTACGGGCCGGCCGAACCGGGGAGGACGAGCACGAGCCGGACGACGCCTCCCGGGCGTCGCCGCACACGCCGTACCCGGTCGTCGTGGGAGTGGACCCGGCGCACGGGTGCGACGACCTGCTCGCGTTCGCCTTCGAAAGCGCCGCCCTGCGGGCCGCCGCGCTGCGGGTGGTGCACGTCCGGAGCCTGCCGTACGCGCCGTCCGTACGGGAGGCGGGGGCACGCCACGAGGGGCGACGCTCCACCGAAGCGGCCCTGGCCGGGGTGCTCGCGCCGTGGCGGGAGACGTACCCCGCCGTACGGGTGACGGCCGTCGTGGAGGAGGGACGTCCCGCTCAGCGACTGCTCGACCGCGCCCAGGACGCCGGTCTGCTCGTCGTCGGCCGCAGACTCCGGCCGGCCGGCATCGGCGCGCACACCGGGCCGGTCGCGCACGCCGTGCTGCACCACGCCCCCTGCCCGGTCGCGGTCGTACCTCACGGGTGAGGGGACGGTGACGGTTACCAGTGCGGCATCAGGCAACGTTTGCCCGTCAAGGAGCGGCGTCCGGTGCGTGCTCTCGGCGTGCCGTTTGCGAGCCCTCGTACTGGACGTACTTGGGCTTGTGCCCGGTGCGGCGAGTGGGGGTGCCCCCTCTGGGGGAGCGTGCCGGGCGTCGCGACGGGGCGAACGTTGCCTGACGCGGCACTAGCGCGGCGACGCGGGCACCGGGACCCGCCACCGGAGCCGGGTGCCTCCGTCCTGCGGGGTGCTCAACTCCATCTCGCCGCCGAGTTGTTCGGCGCGCTCGGCCATGTTCCGCAGGCCGCTGCGCCGGCCCCCCGGAGTGATGCCCACGCCGTTGTCGGTCACCGTCAGCCGCACGTCGTGGCCGTCGGTCTCCAGGGCGACCTCGGCGCGCCCCGCGCGGGCGTGCCGGGCGACGTTGGTCAGCGCCTCGGAGAGCACCGCCACCACATGTTCGGCGATCTCCCGGGGCACGTCCGTGTCGATCAGGCCCTCCATCCTCACACTGGGCGCGAAGCCCAGCACTTGGGCGGCTTCACCGGCCACCCGGACCACGCGTGCGCGCAGCCCGGTTCCGGCGCCGTCCTCGCGGGCCCGCAGTCCGAAGATCGTCGACCTGATGATCTTGATGGTCTCGTCCAGGTCGTCCACGGCCCGTGCCACCCGGTCCCCGGCCTCGGGGTGATCGATGAAACGGCCCGCGCTCTGCAGGGTCATGCCTGTCGCGAACAGCCGCTGGATCGCGAGGTCGTGCAGGTCCCTGGCGATCCGGTCGCGGTCCTTGAGGACGGCGATCTCCTCGGCGTCGCGCCGCCGCTCGGCCAGTTCCATGGCGATCGCCGCCTGGGCGGCGAAGCCCTGCAACGGCTCGGTCTCCTTCGCGGAGAACACCGTGCTGCCCGCCTCGCGGACCAGCAGGACGACACCGCGCACCCCCTCGCCCGTGCCGATGGGCACGGCGACGGCCGAGCCGAGACCGGTGAGCCGGGGTTCGGCGTCGGGCACCCGGTCGTCGCGGGTGACATCGGCGCTGGCGACGGGAGCCGCCGTGGCGAAGGCGCGGCCGATGAGGCTCTCGTCCACGGGCAGCACGAGTCCGCGGTGGTCCTCGGCCCCCGCGCCCACCGCCAGTTCGACGCGGAGCGCGTCGGTCTCCTCCACCGGCATCGCGACCACCGCGAGAACGGCTCCGGAGATGTCCTTGGCGCGCTGCGCGATCAGCCCGAGCACCTCACCGCGCTCGGCGCCCGACATCAGGCTGTGGGTGATCTCGGCATTGGCCCGGAGCCACCGCTCGCGCAGCCGGGACTCCTCGTACAGCCGCGCGTTGTCGATGGCGACGCCCGCCGCGACGGCGAGCGTCGACAGGACCGACTCGTCCTCCTCGTCGAACTGCGCGCCGCCGGCCTTCTCCGTCAGGTAGAGATTGCCGAACACCTGATCGCGCACCCGGATCGGGACGCCGAGGAAGGTGTTCATCGGGGGGTGGTGGGGCGGGAAGCCGTACGAGGAGGGGTGACCGGAGAGCTTCGCCAGCCGCAACGGCTCGGGGTGGCGGATCAGTTCGCCCAGGATGCCGTGGCCCTCCGGGAAGGGGCCGATCCGGGAGATCTGCTCGTCGCTGACCCCGACCGTGTGAAAGGCCGAAAGTCGCTTGCCGTCGGACCCGATCACGCCGAGCGCGGCGTACTGCGCGTCGACGAGCACCGCCGCGGCCTCGACGATGCTGTGCAGGGCCTGCTCCAGATCGAGTTCCCGGCCGACGGAGAGCACCGCCTCCAGCAGGCTGTGCACCCGGTCCCGGGTGCCCCGGGCCGCGTCCAGCCGGGCCTGCAGCTCCTCCAGCAACTCGTCCAGCCTCAGTTGCGGCAGACGGACGCGGGCCTGGCCGGCCTGCTCCTGGCTTCCCACAGTTCCTCCACATCCCCTCGGCGTGCCGCCGACCAGTGCGGTCAAGGGCCACGGTAGCGGCCCGAGGGGGGTTGTGGCTCGGGATCGGGCCAGGTCAGCCACGCGGGAGTCGAGCGGCGACGTACTCGGTCAGGTCGAGCAGGCGGTTGGTGTAGCCCCACTCATTGTCGTACCAGCCGAAGATCTTCACCAGATCTCCGTGTGCCTGGGTGAGCGGCGCGTCCAGCACGCAGGAGGCCGGGTCACCGACGATGTCCCGGGAGACGATCGGGGCGTCGGACACCCGCAGGATCCCCTTGAGCGGTCCGGCGGCGGCCTCCCGGAAGGCGTCGTTCACCTCGTCGGCCGTGACGGTGCGCTCCAGGATCACGGCGAGGTCGGTCAGGGAGCCGTCCTCCACGGGGACGCGTACGGCGATGCCGTCCAGGGTGCCGGACAGTTCCGGCAGGACGAGACCGACCGCGCGGGCGGCCCCGGTGGAGGTGGGGATGATGTTGACAGCGGCGCTGCGGCCCCGGCGGAGGTCCTTGTGCGGTCCGTCGAGGACGATCTGGTCGTTGGTGTAGCCGTGGATGGTGGTCATCAGTCCCTTGACGAGGCCGAAGTTCTCGTCCAGGACCTTGACCATGGGGGCCACGCAGTTGGTGGTGCAGGAGGCGTTGGAGACGACGTGGTCGCGCACGGGGTCGTAGCTGCTCTCGTTGACCCCCATCACCACGGTGGCGTCGACGCCCTTGCCGGGCACCGACAGCAGCACCTTGCGCGCACCCGCCTTGAGGTGCGCCCCGGCCTGTTCCCGGGTGCGGAAGCGGCCGGTGGACTCGATGACGACGTCGACGCCCAGGTCGGCCCAGGCCAGGGCGGCCGGGTCGCGCTCCGCCGAGACGGCCACGCGGTGCCCGTCCACGGTGATCGACGCCCCGTCGTGCCCGACGGCACGGCCGAGACGGCCGTAGGTCGAGTCGTACGTCAGCAGATGGGCCAGTGTCGCCGGCGAGGTGACGTCGTTGACCGCCACGATCTCGACCGGCGTGCCGGCGGCGCGCTCCGCGCGCTCCAGCACACAGCGCAGGTAGTTGCGTCCGATGCGGCCGAAGCCGTTGATGCCCACGCGTACGACCATGTCCGTCGCCCTCCCAGAATCCGACCGGTGGTGTCCGGTGCACCGTCAGCCTGCTGCGCGGGCACCGGCCGCGGCAGGGGCCGGACGGGGTCGGACCCGGGACCGGACAGGACCACGGGCCCCGGCCCCGGGGGCCGGTCGGCCCTGGGCGAGGCTCTCCGGCCACAGGAAGCTGGAGCCCGCAGCGACGACGAGAAGGAGTGGGGCCGATGACTGCCGAGAGCACGGGGATCCGGGTGCGCGCGACGGGCGAGGTGGACGACGAGGCACTGGCCTATGTGCGGGCCAAGGTCGAGGCGGCCCTGGACCGTCCGGGCGGTCCGGCGGCCGTCGGTGAGGTCCGGGTGACCAAGGCCGCGGCCGACCGCGTCGAGCGGCCCTGGTCGGCGTCCGCCGAGATCCGGCTGGGCGACGAACATCTGCTCCTGCACGCGCGGGAGGCGACCGCGCACGAGCTGGCCGACCGGCTGCGTGACCGGCTGCGCGTCCGGGCCGACCGGGCGGCGCACCGGGCCGACACGGCGCGCAGGTCGGCGACGCCTCCTCCCTGGCGGGGCGGTCCGGCCGCCGGCTGAGCCGCACGACGAGGGACCGCCGGACACCGGTCGGGGCCGAACGGCCCTAGCCGGTAGGGCGTCCCGCCGGTTCGAATGATCAGATCGAACCTTTCCGCGCCGAGGGTTGCCTCCTTCACCCGTACGGAAGCCCGCCATGTCACACGACAACGGCCGCCAGGCGGTCACCTGCCCACGCCGAAGCGTCGTGCTCGACGACGCCGAGGCACTGAGGCTGCTCGGCAGCGTGTCCCTGGGACGCGTCGTCTTCACCCGGCACGCGCTGCCGACGATCCGTCCGGTCAACCACGTCATGGACGGCGGGGACATCGTCATCCGCACCCACGACGGCGCGGCCCTGACCTCACGGGCCGGACTGGCACAGTCCCCCGGCGTCGTCGTGGCCTACGAGGCGGACGCCATCGACCAGACCACCCACCTGGGCTGGAGCGTGGTCGTCACCGGATACGCCCGACTGGTCACCGACCAGGACGAGTTGGCGCGCCTCGCGACGATCCTCCGTCCGTGGTCCCCGCACACCATGGACTACGCGGTCCGCATCCGCCCGGACATGGTCACCGGGGTCCGGCTCACGGCGGCCTGACCCCGGCACCTGCTCGTCAGGGCGTGGGCACCAGCAGCACGGGACAGTGGGAGCGGCGCAGCAGGGTGTGCGCGACGGGTCCGAGGCGGCCGTGGTGGTGCCGGGCGCCGATGACGACCACGGAGCTGTCACGCGTGGCCGCGAGCAGGGTGCGCCCCGGTCCCGTGCGGAGGGTGCGGGCCTCGACCGGCACGCCCGGGTGCCGGTCGCGGAGCCCGGCGAGGCTGAACCGCGGCACGGCGTCCTCCGACCGGCCGGTCGTCGCGTTCGCCCGCTGCCCGGGGCTGGTCGCCGGGATCAGGGAGGGCAGCTCGGGAGCGAGGAAGCGGTGCGCCCAGCAGTGCGCCACCTCCAGCCCCACGCCACGTCGCTCCGCCTCCTCGAAGGCGTGGGCGGCCGGTGCGGCGTCGGAGTCGCCCGCCAGGCCGAGCAGGACCGCGCGTGAGGCGTCGCACCGGTGGTCTCCGCGGACGACCAGGAGTGGACCGCGGAGCTGCGCGGCCAGCCCCAGGCCCACCGATCGGGCCAGCACACCCGAGACCGTGCCGAGGCCGCGGGAGCCCACCACCGTGAGCACGGCCCCCCGGCTCTCCCCCACCAGGCCGGCCACGGCACCGCCGACGGCCGTCCTGGACTCCACCCGGAGTTCCGGATGACATGCGTGGACACGGGTCACGGCGGCCCCGAGGACCGGTCCGGCCTCGTCCCGGTCGCGCACGGCGTACACGATCCGCAGCACGGCCTCACGCCGTGCCGCCTCCTGCGCCGCCCGGTCGAGCGCGCGTACGGCAGCCAGGGAACCGTCCACACCCACGACGACGTACGGTGAAGTCATGGCCCCTCTCCCTTCCTCCGGATGACTCCGATCCTCGACCTGGAAGGAAGGGTGCGGCAGGGGCCGAGCAGCCCCACGGGGCGCCCGGACGGCCCAAGGAGAGCCGGGCGCCCGGCGGTTCGCCGTCCGCCCGGTCAATCCGCTCCGCTCACACGGAGATTCGGCGTCCGCTGATCGCCCGGGGTTCGACGCGGACCCACAGCGTGCGGGGGCCGGACGCCCAAGGAGCGCTGTACGCGGCCCTGTCGAGGCGGGTGGCCTCGGCGGAGTCGAAGACGGCATGGGCCCGCCCGCGCACCAGCACGCTCCAGCCACTGCTGAAGGCGTCGTCGATGCGGTCCACCTCGAAGGCGACCTCCAGTCCGGCGGCCAGCGAGGGTGTCGTGCCCGGGGTGGTCCGGAAGACGATGGTGCCGTCGACGACGGTGTAGTTGACCGGGACGACGGCGAGACCGGTCGCGGTGGTCACGGCCAGGCGTCCCACCCCGTGGGTGGAGAGCAGGGCGCGGCACTCCGCCGAGGTGAGTTCGGTGAACTCCGCCCGGGGAGCGGCCCGGCCCGGACCCGGCGGCCGGTCGGCATCGCCTCCGGTCAGCTCGGTCACCGTGGTCCGCAGCGCGCCCGCGAGCCTGAGGAGTGCGCCCATGCCGGGTGCGGCCACCGGCTGCTCCTCCAGGTAGCGGAGGTAGCTGGGGGCCATGCCGGCGCGGTCGGCCGCCTCCTCGACGGAGAGGCCGAGCCGGGTGCGCCGGAGCGCGAGTCGTCGTCCGAGGTCGCCGACCGGGAGGAACTCGGCCGCCTCCGTCGAGATCTGTTCCGCCATGACCCGTTGCCTCCTCGTCCGGCCTCCGGGCCGTTCACCGGCCCGCTGTCCCTCCAGCGTGTGCGTGTCCCCCGCACTCCGCTTGGGCCGGTCGGCCCCGGTCCGGGCGCCGGTCGGGGCACTTTCCCCAGGCGCCCCGACCCGCGCGGGCCGTCCCCGGCACCGACCGCGGCGCGCGTACTCAGACCAGCACCGAGGCGACGGGCCGCCGCGGAGTGACCGGTCCCTGGGGACCGTGCCCGAGGCGGATCAGCATCTGGGCGTGCCCGGACACGGGGCTCAGCAACCGCCTGAGGTCGGGCCACTCCATGGCCTGGTGCAGCAGGGACGTGCGCAGTCCGCCTGCCGTCGCGACGAGCAGCACGCGTTCCAGTGCCTGCCCGGCGCGCAGCCAGTCGGCGCGGCGGTCGTGCCGGGTCGACAGCAGGGCGACGACGGGCGCCGTCTCGAAGCTGCGGGCGGTCAGCCGGTCGGCGTGGCGCTGCCCGGTGAAGTCGCGCAGCGGCAGCCGCTCACGGGCGTCCTGCGGGCCGAGCGCCTCCGGCGGCAGGCCCGTCTCGTACTCCTCGTAGGGGTCGTCGCGCACCCAGCGGCGGCTCTCCCGGACCCGGCCCGGACTCTCGTGGTTGCGGCGCTCCCCGCGCGCCGTGAGCCCGAGCAGCCGCTCCGTCTCCCTGCGCCCGGGAAAGTGCAGGCTCGCGCCCTCCGCTCGTGCCGCGGCGGTCAGGTCGGCGCGGACCTGCGGGGGCAGGTCGTCACCGGTGAAGGGCAGGCGACTGCTGTGCCTGCGCCAGAGCGGGCCGTACAGGTCGGCGTCGGCCGTCAGGGGCCCCGTCCCCACCTCGGTCGGGCACACGGCCGCCAGGAGCGCCGGGTCACGTGGGACGGGAAGCAACCGGGTGACCGGGGTCCAGCCGAAGTGGGCCATGGCGACCCGGAGGTTGAGCAGGCACGCTCCCACCGCTACGTGCAGGGCACGACCGTCCGGGTCCGTCAGACACAGGCCCGGGTCGGGGGCGGCACGGATGTGGAAGGTGACCGTCTCCGGATCGAGACGGAAGCGCCAGGGCTGTGAGTTGTGGAGCGAGGGCGCGGCCACGGCGGCCGCGACGCAGGTCTCCAGCGCTGTGGCGTCAAGGATCGTGCTGTGCATCATGCCCTCCTCGCGCCGGAACGGTTCCGTCGTTCGAGCGTGGGCGCGCGGTCCCGGATCGGTGAGGGGCCGTTGGTCCCGGGCCGGGGTCCGACCGTCCGTGCAAGCCGTCTGTTCGGCCTCTCCCGTCACCCGGCGCGGGATGCGACGTTCGAGACAGCGAGGGGACGAGGAGGTGCTCGGCCATGGGCGACAAGGGGTGCGCGAGGCAGCGTATGTGGCGCTGGCGGAGGAACCCGCTGCGACGGCGCTCCGACGTGGTCGAGGCATGGATCGTGTTGGTGGTCTGGTTCCTCGTGGTGGTCGGAGGCGTCCTCGCGGGACTGGTGGTGTCGGACGCGGCGGACCGGGCGTTCGCCGAGCAGCGTGCGGAGCGACGGCCCACCCGGGCCGTCCTGCTCACCGATGTGCCACGGGCCGACGGCTCGGCCGACTCGCCGAGGCCGCAGGGCCTGGCCAGGGTGCGCTGGACGACCGGCGCCGGCACCGAGCGCACGGACGAGGCGATGGTGGACCGGGGTCTCAAGGCCGGCGCCGAGGTCACCCTCTGGCTGGACCGCGCGGGCGACCCCGCGACCCGGCCACCGAGCGCCTCGGAGGCCGCCTGGGAGTCCGGCGCCCTGGGTACGGCCGCCGGACTGGCCCTGGCGGGGCTGGTGTTCGGCGCGGGCGCCGCGGCCCGTTGGCGGCTCGGCCGGAACTCCGCGGAGCGGTGGGGCCAGGAGTGGGAACTGGTCGAACCCGAGTGGCGGCGCCAGCACAACTGACACGTTCCGCTCGGCACGGCGGCACGCTCACTCGCCGCGGTACAGCGCGGTGAGCAGTTCCACGGCCGCCTGGGTCGCGGGGTGCGGGTCGTCCCGCCACCAGCCGAGCCGTACCGCGATGGGCTCGGCGTCCCGCACCGGGCGGTAGACCACTCCGGGGCGCGGGTACTGGTGCGCGGTGGCCTCCGCGGTCATACCGACGCACCGGCCGGTGGCGATCACGGTGAGCCAGTCGTCGACGTCCTGGATCTCCTCGGTGGCCGGCCGCGCGTCGGGCGGCCACAGCTCGGAGGTGGTGGTGCCGGTACGGCGGTCCACGAGCAGGGTGCGTCCGGCGAGGTCGGCGAGGCGTACCGAGCGTCGCCGGGCCGAGGGGTCGTCGGCGGCCATGGCGCACAGCCGCCGTTCCAGCCCGACGATGACCGAGTCGAAGCGGCGGTCGTCCAGCGGTCTGCGCACCACCGCCAGCTCGCAGGCGCCCTCGGCGAGACCCGCAGTGGGCGAGTTGACGCGGACCAGGTGGAGGTCGGTGCCGGGGTGCGCGGCGGTCCAGCGCCGCTGGAAGGCCGGGGTGTGCCGGCCGAGGGCGGCCCAGGCGTATCCGACGCGCAGCCGTTCGTGGCCGGAGGCGGCCTCGCGGGTCAGGTCGTCCACCGCGCCGAGGACCCGGCGGGCGTGGGCCAGCACGCGCTGCCCGGTGGCGGTGGGTGCCACCTCCCGGGACGTACGGCGCAGCAGTCTGGTGCCCAGGGCCCGTTCGAGTGCGGCGAGGTTGCGCGACACGGCGGCCTGGGAGACACCGAGTGCGAGGGCGGCGTCGGTGAACCCTCCCTCGTCCACGATCGCGACGAGACAGCGCAACTGCCTGAGCTCCACATCCATGACTCAAGCGTATGGATAAACCCATCAGTGCATTTTACGTATCCGGGTGCCCGGCATCACGATGCCTGCATGAGCGCCCGAACCGTACCCTCGCCTCCGCTCCAAGTCCCGCTTCCCGCAGCGGAGTCGGCCCGGATCGGCATCGCCCCGGTGGCCACGATGCTCGGCAGCGGCCTGGCCAACCAGACCGGTGCCGCGATCGGCTCGCTCGCCTTCCCCGTGGTGGGCCCCCTCGGCGTCGTCGCGGTACGTCAGTACGTGGCCGCCGTGGTCCTCCTCGCCATCGGCCGACCGCGCCTGCGGTCCTTCACCCGCCACCAGTGGTGGCCCGTGGTGCTGCTCGCCCTGGTCTTCGGCACCATGAATCTCTCGCTGTACACCGCCGTCGACCGGATCGGCCTCGGCCTGGCGGTGACCCTGGAGTTCCTCGGCCCGCTCACCATCGCGCTCGCCGGCTCGCGCCGCCGCGTGGACGTGCTGTACTCGCTGCTCGCCGCCGCGGGGGTCGTGATCCTGATGCGTCCGCGGCCGTCCGCCGACTACGTCGGCATGTCGCTGGGGCTGCTGGCCGCCGCCTGCTGGGCCGCGTACATCCTGCTGAACCGGACCGTCGGAAAGCGGGTCCCGGGCGCGCAGGGAGCGGCGGCCGCGGCCGCGCTGTCCGCGGTGCTGTTCCTGCCGGTCGGTGTCGTGCTCGCGGTGCGCGAGCCGCTGACGGCCGGGGCGCTGGGGTGCGCGGTGGCGGCGGGGGTGCTCTCCTCCGCGGTGCCCTACGCGGCGGACCTGTTCACGCTCCGACACGTGCCCGCTCGGGCCTTCGGCCTGTTCATGAGCGTCAACCCCGTCATCGCCGCGCTGGTCGGACTCGTCGGTCTGGGCCAGGAGCTGGGTCTGGCGGAGTGGTGCGGCATCACGGCGATCGTCACGGCCAACGCGCTCGCGTTGGGCGTCGGGGGTACCCGGCGGGGCGGGGTGCGGGCGTGAGGGCCGGGTCCGTCTGTCGGCCGGGCGGCCCGCACGAACGGGCCGGGTGGCCCACTCCGGGACCGCACGGCCCGTTCCACCATGGGAGGGGAGGACCGCACGAAGGAGGTGCGTCGTGCAGTGTTACGAATGCGCGCTGGAAGACGAGGCCGCGCCCGCTGTCGCGATGTGTGTGCGCTGCGGATGCGGAGTGTGTCTGCGCCACGCCCACGTCGCCGACCAGGCCGTGCCGCACGAGGCCGGTCTGGGCCTGACCTACGGCCCGAGGACGGCTCGGCGGGTGACCTGCGCGACCTGTCACGCGGCCGAGGCGTTCGCCCGGGAACGCCGGGCCGGGTGAACCAGGTGGGAGGCCACGGCCGGTCCGCCCCGCCCGCGGCGGCCGGCGCGTCAGCTCCGTTCGTCGAAGCTCGCGAAGTAGGCGGCGGCCATGTCCTCCTCCGCGTGCCCCTGGGCGGCGGCCCGCTCCAGTCGGGCGGCGCCCGCGGCGGCGACGTCGAGGCGGACGCCGCCCCTCTCGCCCGCCTCGACGATCAGCCGGGCGTCCTTCGCGGCCGTGGAGACCGCGAACTGGGCCGGGGAGAGCCGGTCCTCCAGGATCAGCGCGGACTTGGCGTGCAGGTAGCCCATGTCGAGCGGGCCGCCCGCGATGAGTGCGAAGAACTGCTGCGGGTCCACGTCCAGGGCCCGGGACAGGGCGAGGGCCTCTCCGGCGGCGGTGGTGGCCGCGATGACCCAGCTGTTGGCGACCAGCTTCAGCCGGGTGGCGGATCCGGCGGCGCCGTCGTCGCCGGTCCACACGGTCCGTGCGCCGACGGCCTCGAAGACGGGCGTGACGCGCTCCCTGCCGTCCTCCGGCCCGGCGGCCAGCACGGTCAGCCGACCGGCCTCGGCGGGCTGCCGGGTGCCGAGCACGGGGGCGTCGTAGAAGGCGAGCCCGTGCTCGCGGGCGAAGGCGGCCAGCGCGGGGAGGGCGTCGAGACCGGCGGTGGTCGACTGCACCCACGCGGCGCCGGGGCTCAGGGCGGGCGCGGCCTCGCCCATCACGTCCAGGGCGGCGGGACCGTCGTACAGGACGGTGAGCACGACGTCGGCGCCCCGCACCGCCTCGGCGGGGCTCTCCGCGACGAACGCGCCGTCCGCGGCGAGCGGTTCGGCCTTCGCGCGGGTGCGGTTCCACGCGCGGACGGCGTGTCCGGCGCGGACGAGGTTGCGGGCCATCGCGGCCCCCATGATCCCGGTGCCCAGCACCGCCACGGTGAGCTTCTCGCTCATGGGTGTTCGCCTTCCTGATCTCGTCGTGCTCGGGTACGGCGTCAGCGGCGGGCGGCGCGGATCAGCCCGTCCAGCCACGCCTGGTGGCCGTTGAGCATCGGGTTCGGCCGTTCCTCGGCGAGGGCCGCCGCGGGCTCGCCCAGCTGAGTCTCCTGGGTGAGGATCCGGACCCGGCCACCGGGTAGATCCTCCACCAGCCAGGCGTGCAGCACGTCCAGCCGCTCCGCCGGGGTGCCGTCCTGCCGGGCCGTCCAGGACAGCCGGCCGGGGACTCCGTCGGCGGGCTCCTGGAACTCCACGACGTGCGCGTCCAGGGGCGGGAAGCCGAAGGTGCCGAAGCTGAAGTCGGCGCCGTCGTGGAGCGCGGGACCGCCGCCCCCGGGGAAGGAGATGTCGGCGACGTTGTCGTAGTACGACTCCCAGGTGGCGGTGTCGGTCAGGAAGGGCCAGACCCGGGCGGCGGTGACGCCCTTGACGATCACCTCGTTGGAGACGAAGTTGTCGCCGGTTCCGGGCAGGTACTTCTCGGGCCAGTTGATCGCGTTCTGCGTGGTCATCGGGGTTCCTTCGGTGGGATGCGGGCTGTCTCGACGGTAGGCCCGGTCGCCATCCGCTCACCAATAGGAAGGCCGATTTCCGATATCGGGACCCCGATGGGCGGGCTCGCTAGGCTGACCCCATGACGAACCGGACGCAGCTGCCGCAGCACGCGGACCTGAACCTGCTGCGCACCTTCCTCGGCGTGTACCGCTCGGGCTCCTTCACGGCGGCGGCACCCCGGCTCGGGCTGTCGCAGCCGACCGTGACGGCCCAGATCCGCACGCTGGAGCAGCAGACCGGGCGGGAACTGTTCACGCGTCTGCCGCGCGGGGTGGAGCCCACGCCGTACGCCCATGAGCTGGCCGCGCGGATCACGGCGCCGCTGGACGCGCTGGCCACCCTGGAGGACGCCGGCGCGGCGGCGGCGCCGGTGCATCTGGCCGGGCCCTCGGAGCTGCTCTGCGTGCGGGTGCTGCCCGCGCTGGTGCCGCTCGTCGCCGAGGGGGTGCAGCTCCGGGTCGGCCAGGGCCTGCCCGAGCCGCTGCTGGAGGAGCTGCGGGCGGGCCGGCACGACCTGGTGATCGCCACGCGCCGGCCCCGCGGCCGGGCCCTGGAGTCGGTGCCGCTGGCCGACGAGGAGTACCTGCTGGTCGCGAGCCCCCGGTGGGCCGAGCGGACCGGGGGCGGCGAGGTGGGCGCCGCGCTGCGGGACGTCCCGATGGTGACGTACGCCGAGGACCTGCCGATCCTGCGCCGCTACTGGCGCACGGTCTTCGGGCGGCAGCTCACCGCCCGGCCGTCGGTGACCGTGCCCAATCTGTACGCGGTGCTCTCGGCGGTCACCGCGGGCGCCGGGTACAGCGTGCTCCCCCGCTCGCTGTGCCAGGAGCACCTGGACTCCGGCCGGCTCAGCCTGCTGCACGAGCCCGTGGAGGCCCCGCTGAACACGCTCTTCCTCGTCCAGCGCCCGGGGGCGGACGCCAACCCCGACGTCGCGCGGGTCCGGGAGCGGCTGCGGGTGGTGGCGCGGAGCTGGTAGTCCCACGGAACGCCCCGGGGCGCGCCGCCGACTCCGCCCCGGCACGTGACCTTCCCCGCGCCAAGGTCGATACTGCCGGGAGTGGTACGGAAGCTGTCTGTCGGCTCACCTGGAGGTACCCATGCGGATGCTCATCAACGTCCCGGAGACCGTCGTCGCGGACGCCCTGCGGGGTCTCGCGGCCGCCCACCCCGAACTGACCGTGGACGTGGAGAACCGGGTGATCGTCCGGCGGGACGCGCCCGTGGCCGGGAAGGTGGCGCTGATCTCCGGGGGCGGATCGGGGCACGAGCCGCTGCACGGCGGGTTCGTGGGGCCCGGCATGCTCTCGGCCGCCTGTCCGGGCGAGGTCTTCACCTCCCCGGTCCCGGACCAGATGGTGCGCGCGGCGGCGGCCGTCGACAGCGGTGCCGGAGTGCTGTTCGTCGTGAAGAACTACACCGGTGACGTGCTGAACTTCGACATGGCCGCCGAACTCGCCGAGGACGAGGGCATCCAGGTGGCCAAGGTCCTCGTCGACGACGACGTGGCGGTCACCGACAGCCTGTACACCGCGGGGCGGCGCGGCACCGGCGCGACCCTGTTCGTGGAGAAGATCGCGGGCGCCGCCGCCGAGGAGGGCATGCCCCTGGAGCGGGTGGAGGCGCTGGCCCGGCAGGTCAACGAGAACTCCCGCAGCTTCGGTGTCGCCCTGGGCGCCTGCACCACGCCCGCGAAGGGCAGCCCGACCTTCGAGCTGCCCGACGGTGAGCTGGAGCTCGGCGTCGGCATCCACGGGGAGCCCGGCCGGGAGCGGCGCCCGATGATGACCTCGGGCGAGATCGCCGACTTCGCGGTGAACGCGATCCTGGAGGACATGCCCGTCCGCAATCCCGTGCTGGTGCTGGTCAACGGCATGGGAGCGACCCCGCTGCTGGAGCTGTACGGCTTCAACGCCGAGGTGCAGCGGGTGCTCGGCGAGCGCGGGGTCGCCGTGGCGCGCACGCTGGTGGGCAACTACGTCACGTCCCTCGACATGGCCGGCGCCTCGGTCACCCTGTGCCGGATCGACCAGGAGCTGCTGCGTCTGTGGGACGCGCCGGTCCGGACGGCCGGACTGCGCTGGGGCATGTGAACGGGCCCGGCCGGCTGTCAACGATCCTACCGAGCAAGGAGATTGTGTGCTGGACGCCGACTTCTTCCGCCGCTGGATGGCCGCCACCGCCGCGTCCGTGGAACGCGAGGCGGAACGGCTCACCGCCCTGGACTCCCCGATCGGCGACGCCGACCACGGCAGCAACCTGCTGCGCGGCTTCCGCGCCGTGACGGCGACCCTCGACAAGGAGGCCCCCGCCACCCCGGGGGCGGTCCTCACCCTCGCCGGACGGCAGCTGATCTCGACGGTGGGCGGCGCCTCGGGCCCGCTGTACGGGACGCTGCTCCGGCGCACCGGCAAGGCGCTCGGAGAGGCCCCCGAGGTCGACGAGGCGCAGTTCGCGTGGGCGTTCCGCACCGGGGTCGAGGCGGTCATGACCCTCGGGGGCGCGGCGCCCGGGGACAAGACGATGATCGACGCGCTGGTGCCCGCCGGGGACGCGCTCGACTCCGGCTTCGCCGCCGCGCGGGCCGCGGCCGAGGAGGGGGCGCTGGCCACGACTCCGCTCCAGGCGCGCAAGGGCCGGGCGAGCTACCTCGGCGAGCGCAGCATCGGGCACCAGGATCCGGGGGCGACCTCGTCCGCCCTGCTGGTCGCGGCTCTGGCGGAGGCGAACGGTGAGTGAGGACCAGCGGGTCGGGATCGTGCTGGTGTCGCACAGCGCGGCGGTCGCCGACTCGGTGGCCGAACTGGCGAGGAGTCTCGCGGGCGGCGGTGCCGCGGTGCCGGTCGCACCCGCGGGCGGTACGGAGGACGGGGGCCTCGGCACCAGTGCGGAACTGATCGCCGCCGCGGCCGCTGCCGTGGACCGGGGCGCCGGGGTCGCGGTCCTGACCGACCTCGGCAGCGCCGTGCTGACCGTGAAGGCGCTGCTCGCCGAGGGCGACGAACTCCCCGACGGCACGCTGTTGGTGGACGCGCCCTTCGTCGAGGGCGCGATCGCCGCGGTCGTCACGGCGGCCACCGGCGCGGACCTCGCGGCCGTACGGGCGGCCGCGGAGGAGGCGTACACCTACCGGAAGGTGTGAGCCCGCCCTGCTCCGCCTCGCTCAGGAGATGCCCCGCGCCGCCACCTCAAGCGCGGTGCGCAGCGCCGCTTCCAGTTCGGCCCTCGTCGCCTCGGCGTCGGGGGCCGTGTCGGTGCCGTGCCCTTCGGTGCCGTGCCAGGCGTGGTGCTCCACGGCGGCGCGCAGGGCGGCGTTGAGCATCGCCGCCTCGATCACCGGGCGCGGATCGTCCGCGGGCAGCCCGGCCCGCTCGGCGAGGGCGCGCGTGAAGGCCGGTTCGGCCTCGTCGTAGGTCTGGAGCCACACCGCGCGCAGGCCGGGCTCGGTGCGGGTCAGCCGGACCAGGGCGCCCACGGTGGCGTGGCCCTGATCGCGGCCGGGGGCGCCGTCGGCCATCAGGCCCCGGTCGAAGACCTCCTGGAGCGGTTCCCCGTGCCGCCACCGCCGGAGCGACTCGGCGATCGCGGAGATCCCGGCCGAGAACAGGGGCTGCACGCAGCTCTCCTTGCTCGGGAAGTAGCGCCACACCGTGCGCGCCGAGACACCGACGGCCTGCCCGATCTGTTCGCCCGTGGTGGCGGTGACGCCCTGGGCGACGAACAGACCGACGGCGGCCCGGGCGATCTCCAGCCGGATCTCCGCCTTGCGCTCCTCGGTCAGCGGCGGTCGGCCCGTGCGTCCGCTGGCTGCGGTCATCTCTTCCTCCGGCTCGTTGATCGCTCTGCCGGAATTCTCACACCACGACTTTATGTCACTCGGAGACATTAAGTCGTACAGTGGGCCCTCCGGGGCACTCGGCCCCGGACCGACGACAGGAGCGACCCCATGACCGACGGCCCCGACGGACGCAGTGTCATCGTCACCGGAGCGGGCTCCGGTATCGGCCGCGCCACGGCCCTGGCCTTCGCCGAGCTGGGCGACCACGTCGTGGTGGCGGACCTCAACGCCGAGGGCGCGCGAGCCGTGGTCGAGGAGATCGAGAAGGCGGGCGGCACCGCGGTGGCCGTCACCGGCGACCTGAGCGAGCAGTCGGTCGTCGACGCGGTGGTCACGGTCGCGGTGGAGCGGTTCGGCGGTGTGGACGTACTGGTCAACAACGCCGGGATCATGGACCGGATGTCGGCGCTCGCGGATGTCACGGACGCCGAGTGGGAGCGGGTGCTGCGCGTCAATCTGACGGCTCCGTTCCAGCTCACCCGGGCCGTTCTGCCGCACATGCTGGCCGCGGGCGGGGGCGCGATCGTGAACACCGCCTCCGAGGCGGGCCTCAGGGGCAGCGCCGCGGGCGCCGCCTACACGGCTTCCAAGCACGGCGTCGTGGGCCTGACGAAGAACCTCGCGGTGATGTACCGGAAGCAGGGCATCCGCGCCAACGCCATCGCGCCCGGCGGCACCGCGACCGGCATCGTCGTCGACGCCGACCAGGCCGCGCACGGACCGGCGGCGCTGGGCCCGCACTTCGTGAACGTCGGACGGCTGGCCCGGCCCGAGGAGCAGGCCGCGGCCGTCGTTTTCCTCGCCTCCGAGGCGGCGAGCAACATCAACGGCGTGGTGCTGCCCGTGGACGACGGCTGGTCGGCGGTCTGACGAGGGCCGGACGAGGGTCTGACGACGGCTGGACGGCGGCCCGACGAAGGCTGGTCGGCGGTCCGACGAGGGCTCAGCGGCCACCGCCCAGGAACCGGTGGGCCAGCCGCTCCCCCTCCGCGGCGGCGGCCGCGGCGTCCTCGATCGGCCGCACCCGCGAGTCCTTGAAGACGATGTAGGTGACGCCGGAGGGCGTGCCGCCGCCGTGCGGGTCCGGGTTCACACCGAGCGCCTCGGCGGCGGCGTAGGACGCCTCACCGATGATGTCGCGCGGCCCGACGTCACCCACGACCGCGTACCGCACCTTGTCGCCGTACACGAGCGCGACCACCGAGCCGCCGGTGATCCCGTGCTCCCGGTAGTCCCAGCGGTGGCTCGGGGCGGGTACGACGACGTACGGGAGGCGTTCGGCGTCCAGGTAGCGGCCGTCGGACTGGGTGAAGGCCGTGGCGTCGCTGAAGTAGGGGTCGGTGACGCCGTTGCAGCGGGCGCCGGGCTGTCCGTCGCAGTCGATGTCCAGGTCGGCCTTCCAGAAGACGGCCTCCCGGGTACCGCAGACCGGGACGGTCGGGGACCCACCGGCGTCGGTGGCGTAGCGCTCCTGGGAGACCTGGGCGCAGGTGCGGACCCTGGCCAGCAGGTCGGCGGCGCGGATCTCGCCCAGGGGATGCGCCACCGGCGCCTGCCCGGCCCCGGGCTCGGCGTCGGGCAGCATGGTCGGGGCGAGCAGGACGGCGCTCACCGCGGCCAGGGTCAGCGACTTGGCACGCACGATAAGGGACCCTCTCCGGCGGAACACTGACGGACACTCAGCCCACCCTGGTGCCGGTCCGCGCACGAGGCCACCGCTCGGGGGCCAGACGGTGCACGCGCCCGCCCGACGACGGCGCGGCACGGAACTTCCGGCGGCGGCCGGGAGTCTGAGCCTGTGTCCGCTCGGACTCCCGGCCGCGCACGGCACGGCGCGGGATCTGCGACGACAGCGGTCCGCGCCACCGACGTGAACTACCGGATCAGCACGGGAAGTTCAGCCGTGAGAGGCCAGCATACGTAACCTTCCGCGGGGCACTCCCCGACCCCTCCCTCTTGATGTGATCGCGTCAGCCGGGTCATATTGGTCCGGACCATTTCCGTGCCGGAGTGGAGGCGCTCCGCCGCGGACCCGTTCGCCGGGGAGGAAGAGTCGTGCGACGCGTTCCGGTTCCCGTCCGTCCGCGCAGAATCGCCCTGGTCAGCGGCGCGCTCGTCCTGCTCGCCTCCTGCGGGTGGCAGGGCGGGGCCGACGAGGGCCCCGTGCCCGGCGCGCCGAGAGGCGTCACCGCCGAGGCGGGCAGCGCGACCAGCGTGCACGTCATGTGGAACGCGGTGACCGCGAGCCAGGGCATCGACGGCTACGAGGTGTACCGCGGCACCACCAAGGTCAGGGACGTACCGGGTGACGCGCACATGGTGGACGTGATCCGGCTCCGCCCGTCCACGTCCTACGTCTTCACGGTGCGGGCCCGTGACACCGAGGGCCGGCTCGGCCCGCCCAGCGAGGAGGTCCGCGCCACGACTCCCGCGGCGGGCCCGGCAGACCGGGCCGCCCCGGGGGTGCCGGGTGGCGTCGAGGGCCGCGCGGTGGGCAGCCGCGCCGTCCAGCTGTCCTGGTCCGCCGCGCGGGACGACCGGGGCGTGGCCTCGTACGACATCCTTCAGGGCGGTACGAAGATCCACAGTGTGGGTGGGAACCAGACCGCCGCCGTGGTCACGGGGCTGCGGCCGGGGACCCGCTACACCTTCACGGTCCGCGCCCGGGACGCCGCCGACAACGTCTCCGCGGCCGGCGGCCCCGTCCGCCTCACCACACCCGGCAGTGACGACGGCCGCGGTACGGCCCCGGGCGCCTTCCGGGCGACGAGCCACCGCGACAAGGGGGACGGCGCGTACTACATCGACCTCAGCTGGGTGCCGCCGGACACCGACGGTGTGATCACGGAGTACCAGGTGCACCTCGACGGGCGCGCGGCCACCTCGGTGGTCTTCGGCGGTGACGCGCCCCGCGAGCGGGCCGAGTACAGCTTCTACGCGGGCACCGAGCCGGGCGTCGACCACCGTGTCCGGCTGCGGGCCCGGCTGCCCGACGGAACCTGGGGCGGCTTCTCGGCGGAACGGACGGTGACGACGGGCGACGCGGAGCGGTGAGCGTCCCGCACGGCGCGGGCGCAGCACCGGCACGGACAGGAGAGGGCGGAGGCGGTGGCGGGGGGCTTCATGGGCCGGACGTGGGAATCCGTCACCTGCCCGGCGGCCGTCCGCATGCGGCGCGGGCCGGGGGCGCGTTGGCTGCCCCTGAGGCAGCACGGGCGTTTCCCGACCCTCGGCGGCGCAAGGGATGTACCGCCAACCGTGCCGTCGGAGGGCAGTCCACATGCGCAACACATCGCCACTTCTCCGCTCGGGGCTGACCGTGGCGGCCGCCGCCGCGCTTCCGCTCGCCCTGACCGCAACGACGGCCACCGCGCAGTCCGGGATCTCGGTGAGCACCAGCGGCTCCACCGTCTCGGTCACCACCAGCGCGTGCAACCGCACCGACTCCGCCGGCAGCTGGGGCACCGCGGCCCTGCTCACCAGCAGCCAGGCGAGCTTCGCCCAGGGCCGCCAGGTGGCCCTGTCGGGCACCACCAGCCTCCAGTCCGCCGCCTGGTCGAGCGTCAGCCCCGGTACGTACACCGTCATCGTGCAGTGCGCCTACAACAGCCAGACCGCGGGCACCCAGGCGATCGTCGTCTCGGCGTCCGCCTCGCCCACGGTCACCGCGTCCGCCTCGCCCTCGCGGGGCGTCATGGGCGGTATGGGCGGCTCCTCCAAGGACTTCGGCACGCTGACCCTCGCGGCCGGCGGGGGTCTGCTGGTGCTCGGCGCCGGAGCCACGGTGTGGTTCCTGCGCCGCAGGTCGAGGCCCTACCGGCTCTGACGGGACGGAGGTACCCACTCGGTGACCGGGCAGGCGGGTCGCCGGACCGGCCGCCCGCCCCCTCACGCCGATCGACCGGCGCGCGCGGGCGCGCCGGTCCTCGCCGGCTCGGCCCGCTCGCCTCAGCCGGCCCGGTCCTCACCGGAGGGCAGTTCGGCGAACTCCGTCAGCGCGTGTTCCAGCCACCCCGTCCAGAACGTCTCCAGATCGATGCCCGCCCGCAGCACCAGGTGGCGCAGCCGGTCGCCCTGTCCGTCCCTGCCGGGCGGGAAGTCGCGCCGCTCGATCGCCTCGTACTCGGCCAGCTGCCGCCGGTGCAGCTCCAGGTGGCGGCGCAGGTCGCCCTCGATGCCCTCGATGCCGACCACGGCCGCCGCGCGCAGCCGCAGCAGCAGCGTGTCCCGGTGCGGCTTGGGGTCCTGGGAGGCTGAGCTCCAGCGGGCCAGTTCGGCGCGGCCCGCGGGCAGGACCTCGTAGCTCTTCTTCTGCCCACGGGCCGGCTGCTCGGCCGGGAGGGTGCGGATGAACCCGTCGCCCTCCAGTTTTCCCAGCTCGCGATAGATCTGCTGATGCGTCGCCGACCAGAAGTAGCCGATCGACTTGTCGAAGCGACGGGTCAGCTCCAGCCCCGAGGACGGCTTTTCGAGCAGGGCGGTGAGGATCGCGTGCGGGAGTGACATGACGTCATCCTAAGGACGTCCGGGACGGCGGTGACGGCGCCTAGAAGGCCGCCGCGACCTCGGTGCCCTGCTTGATGGCGCGCTTGGCGTCGAGTTCCGCCGCCACGTCGGCGCCCCCGATCAGGTGCACGGCGCGGCCGGCCGCCGCCAGCTCCTCGTACAGGTCCCGGCGCGGCTCCTGGCCGGTGCACAGGACGATCGTGTCGACGGGCAGGACCGTGCTCTCCTCGCCGACGGTGACGTGCAGTCCCGCGTCGTCGATCCGGTCGTAGCTGACCCCGGGGACCATGGTGACGCCGCGGTGCTTGAGCTCGGTGCGGTGGATCCAGCCGGTGGTCTTGCCGAGGCCGGCGCCCACCTTGGTGGTCTTGCGCTGGAGCAGGTGGACGGTGCGCGGCGGGGCGGGGCGCTCGGGCGCCGCCAGTCCGCCCGGACCCTCGTAGGAGGTGTCGACGCCCCAGTGCCGGAAGTACGTCTCCGGGTCCTCGTGCGCCTTGTCGCCGCCGTCGGTGAGGAACTCGGCGACGTCGAAGCCGATGCCGCCGGCGCCGAGGATCGCGACCCGCTCGCCGACGGGCACCCGGTCGCGCAGCACGTCGAGGTAGCCGACGACGCTCGGGTGGTCGACGCCCGGGATCTCCGGGGTGCGCGGGGTGACACCGGTGGCGACCACGACCTCGTCGTAGTCGGAGAGGTCCTCGGCCGTCACCCAGGTGTCGAGCCGGACGTCCACGCCCTCCTCGTCGAGGCGGTGGCGGAAGTAGCGCAGGGTCTCGTCGAACTCCTGCTTGCCGGGGACCTGGCGGGCGACGTTGAGCTGGCCGCCGACCTCTGCGGCCGCGTCGAACAGGGTGACGTCGTGGCCGCGTTCGGCGGCGGTCACCGCGGCGGCGAGGCCGGCCGGTCCGGCGCCCACGACGGCGACGCGCTTGCGTAGCCGGGTCGGGGAGAGCACCAGCTCGGTCTCGTGGCAGGCGCGCGGGTTGACCAGGCAGGAGGTGATCTTCAGCTGGAAGGTGTGGTCCAGGCAGGCCTGGTTGCAGCCGATGCAGGTGTTGATGGCCTCGGGGCGGCCCTCGGCGGCCTTGTTCACGAACTCGGGGTCGGCGAGCATCGGGCGGGCCATCGAGACCATGTCGGCGCAGCCGTCGGCGAGCAACTGCTCCGCCAGTTCCGGGGTGTTGATGCGGTTGGTGGTGACCAGCGGGATGGACACCTCGCCCATCAGGCGCTTGGTGACCCAGGTGTAGGCGCCGCGCGGCACGGAGGTGGCGATGGTGGGGATCCGGGCCTCGTGCCAGCCGATGCCGGTGTTGATGATGGTGGCACCGGCCGCCTCGACGGCCTTGGCGAGGGTGATCACCTCGTCGAGGGTGGAGCCGCCCGGGACCAGGTCGAGCATGGACAGCCGGTAGACGATGATGAAGTCCTCGCCGACCGCCTCGCGCACCCGCCGCACGATCTCCACCGGGAACCGCATGCGGTTCTCGTACGAGCCGCCCCAGCGGTCGGTGCGGTGGTTGGTCTGCCTGGCGATGAACTCGTTGATCAGGTAGCCCTCGGAGCCCATGATCTCCACGCCGTCGTAGCCGGCCCGGCGGGCGAGGCGGGCCGCTTCGGCGTAGTCGTCGATCGTCCGCTCGACCTCGGCGTCCGTCAGCTCGCGCGGCGGGAAGGGGCTGATCGGCGCCTGGAGGGGGCTCGGGCCCACCAGCTCCTGATGGTAGGCGTACCGGCCGAAGTGGAGGATCTGCATCGCGATGCGGCCGCCCTCGCGGTGCACCGCGTCGGTGATCTCGCGGTGCTGCTCGGCCTCCGCCTCGCTGGTCATCTTCGCGCCGCCGGGGTAGGGGCGGCCCTCGTCGTTGGGCGCGATGCCGCCGGTCACGATGAGGCCGACACCGCCGCGGGCCCGTTCGGCGTAGAAGGCAGCCATGCGCTCGAAGCCGCGCTCGGCCTCCTCCAGACCGACGTGCATCGAGCCCATCAGGACGCGGTTGGGCAGCGTGGTGAAGCCCAGGTCGAGCGGGTTCAGCAGATGCGGGTATCGGCTCATCGGGCCCCTCCGTACGCGGTGTCGTCCTCACTGTTGTAGAGGACCGCGCACGGATTATGCAACTAGTTGCACAACAGGAGAGACCCAGGTCACCGGCTTTCCAGTCGTACGTGCAGCTCACGCTCCTGATCGCCGGAGGCGGTGCTCAGGTCGTGCACCGTGAACAGGTCGTGCAGCGTGGTGCGGAACCGGTCGATGGCCCAGTAGCCGCCCTGCACGTCCGCCTCGACGGACCGGGTCAGCCGCCCGCCGGGGGCCGCGCCCGGATGGGGGTCGGAGACGTCGAAGGTGCCCAGCCACACCGTCGGCCGGGTCTCGTGCCATTCCTCGGGAATCTCGTCGGAGCGCCGGTCGGAGTCGTAGTACGCGCACAGGGCTTCGAACACGATCCGGGCGTCCTCCTTGCTGCACCCGCTGATCTCCACGGAGACGGATTCCGGGTGCAGTCGTTCGCTGTCCATCCTGATCGCTCCTCTCGGGGCCGCGCCCCGGCACGGGCACCGGGTTCCCCCGCGACACCGTGTCCCACTCCCAGAGAACCACTGTCTTCCGGGATGCGCGGCCCCAGAGCGGCCCAGAGCGGCCCCAGCGGGAGCGGCCGGTCAGTTCCGGGTGAAGCGGTAGGTCTTGCTGTCGGTCAGGACGCAGAACCCGGGCGACAGGACGATCACCCGCAGGGTGCCGGTACGGCGGTCGAAGTCGACGCCCTCCGTCTCGAAGGTGCCCGAGCAGCCGCTGCGCAGCGGGAGCTGACGCAGGGCGGTGACCTTCCCGTCGACGTCCGAGGCGCCCGGCTCGGCGGACAGGTCGATCCGCAGCAGCGGCTTGGTCATGCCGAAGAGGGTGCCGGCCGGGTCGTCCGAGGAGCACAGCAGCGTGGTCGGACCCGAGAAGTCACAGCCCTGGACGTCCCGCACACCGCGGTCGAGGCGCACGGTGGAGGCCAGCGGGAGGTTCGCCGACGGGGAGGTGGCGGGGTTGACGCCCGGGGTCGGAAAGACGAGCAGGCGGTTCATGGTGCCCCACTCCCCCGCCAGCATCCACCGGCCGCCGGGCGCGACGGCGACCCAGGAGTTGTTCAGCGCCTCCCCGCCGGCCAGCGTGTGCACGTACTCCGACCAGGAGCCGCCCGGGGCCTGGACCCGGAACATCTTCGCGGACCCGGAGTCGGCCTGATAGGGCTCGATGTAGTGGCCGTCGTAGGAGGCGTCCGGGTCACCCACGTGGTTCCAGCCCCGGCTCGACACGCCGATCGGGATGGTGCCGATGCCGGTGTAGCGGTTGGGGCTGTTCGCCGGGACCTCCACGGAGGTCAGGCCCTGGCTCTCGGTGAGCGGGTCGGCGCGGTCGGAGCCGACCTCGGTCCAGGTGTCGGCGGCGAGGGCGGGCGGGGCGCCGGACAGGACGGCGGCAGCGGCGAGGGCGACGAGGCCGGCCATGAGGGCATGACAACGTTGCCGGGCACGCAGGGGCATGGTTGGGGGCTCCCGGGTCGGGGGTGGGCGTGCGAGTCGGCGGACAGTCTGACCGGGCCCGGACGGTCATGTACAGACCAACGTCGGACGATCTCCCGCGTGTTGAGGGATGGTGGAGGTGAGCGACGCGAGAGGTCGCGGAGACGGTTGAACGCGGTAGAACAAGGGGAGTCGGCACGGGGGACGGCGTGCCGTGCGAACAGGCGAAGGCGGTGCGTGGGATGACTGCAGCCGGACCTCCCGTGGCCCGGGACGACCAGCCGGTGCGCGGGAGCCTGCGCCCGGGCGGGCTGCTGGACGTCCTCGGCATGGCCTCCGTGGTCCTGGACGCGCGGGGTCACATCGTGCTGTGGAGCCCGCAGGCCGAGCAGCTCTTCGGCTACGCGGCGAGCGAGGCGCTCGGCCGGTCCGCCGTCAGCCTGATGATCCACGAACGGCACCTGGACGTGGTGCTCAAACTCTTCGCCGATGTCATGGACACCGGGGAGAGCTGGTCCGGCGCCTTCCCGATCCGGCACAAGGACGGCAGCACCCGAATGGTGGAGTTCCGCAACCAGCGGCTGCTCGACGACCGGGGCGACTTCTACGCGCTCGGTCTGGCCGCCGACCAGTCGACGGTTCGCCGCCTGGAACGGGACGTGGCGCTCTCCGCGCGGATGGTCTCGCAGTCACCGCTGGGGCTCGCGGTGCTCGACCTCGATCTGCGGTACGTCTCCGTCAACCCGGCCCTGGAGCGGATCAACGGCGTGCCCGCCGAGGAACACCTGGGCCGTACCCTCCCCGACGTCCTGCCGGGCCTGGACACCGCCGCCCTGGAGTCCCTGGCCCGCCGGGTGCTGGAGACCGGGGAGCCCCTGGTCGACCAGGCCACCATCGGACGCACCCCGGCCGATCCGGACGAGGACCACGCCTGGTCGGTCTCGATGTACCGGCTGGAGGACGCCCCGGGCTCGGTGACCGGCGTGGCCTGCATGATCGTGGACATCACCGAGCAGCGCCACGCCCAGATCGAGGCCGACTCGGCCCGCCGGCGCCTCGCCGTCATCGCCGACGCCTCCGCCCGCATCGGAACCACCCTGGAACTGGGCCGTACGGCGCACGAACTCGCCGACGTCGCGGTGCCGGAACTGGCCGACGTCGCCGCCGTGGACCTGCTGGACGCGGTGGTGGAGGGCAGACGCAGCATCCTCGGCCCCGCCGAACCGGCCGTGATCCGCGCCCTGGCCGTCCAGGCGGTGGGGCCCTCCGAGGCCCTGGACGCCGCCGACCCGCCCGGCCAGATCGCCCGGTACGCCCCCGACCGCCTGGTCACCCAGTGCGTACGAACCGGCAGCCCGGTCCTGGTGGCCGAGGTCGAGCCGGCGGACCTGCCCCGGATCGCCCGCTCCCCGGAGGCCGCGGTGCAGCTGGCCCGCGCCGGCGTCCACTCCTACCTCGCCGTTCCGCTGATCGCGCGCGGCGAGGTGCTGGGCGCGCTGGACCTCAAGCGGACCTCCAACCCGCTGCCCTTCGGGGACGACGACGTGCTGCTGGCGCGGGAGCTGGCGGCCCGTGCGGCCGTGCAGATCGACAACGCCCGCTGGTACCAGAACGCCCGCGACACCGCCCTCACCCTCCAGCGCAGCCTGCTGCCCAGCCATCCGCCGGTGACGGGCGGCCTGGAGGTCGCCTCCCGCTATCAGCCCGCGGGCGCCACCGCCGAGGTGGGCGGCGACTGGTTCGACGTGATCCCGCTGGACGCCGGGCGGACGGCGCTGGTCGTGGGTGATGTGATGGGCAGCGGGGTGAACGCCGCGGCGACCATGGGACGGCTGCGCACCGCGACCAACACGCTCGCCTCGCTGGGCCTCGATCCCGCGCGTCTGCTGGAGCATCTGGACCGGACCACGGAGGGCCTGGACCACTCCATCGCCACCTGCGTCTACGCCGTCCACGACCCGTACCGCAACGAGTGCCGGATCGCCAACGCCGGGCATCTGCCGCCGGTCCGGCTGCGCGCCGGACACGCTCCCGAACTGCTCGAACTGCCCACCGGGGCACCGCTGGGCGTGGGGGGCGTGGCCTTCTCCACCACCACGGTGTCGCTGGAGCCCGGGGACCGGCTGGTCTTCTACACCGACGGCCTGGTCGAGACCCGCCAGCACCCGCTGGACGAACGGCTGGAGGCGCTGCTGCGCCTCCTCGGCGGACCGGACCGCCCCTTGGAGGAGGTGTGCGATCTGCTCCTGCGCACCCTGCACCAGCCTGACAACTCCGACGACGTCGCCCTGCTCATCGCACGCGCCGTCCCACCGGACCGCACCGGTTGATCCGGTGACGGCCCGGCGGATCACCGGCGGCGTGGCCCCCGCCCGGGGCCTGCCGTGCGCGCGGCACCCGGCACCGGTGAGGCCGCCGCTCGACCGCACCGCGGCGGCCGTCAGGGGCGTCCGCCGCCCCGACGGCCGCCCGAAGGGCTCCGCCCTCGCGCAGGCGGACGCCCCGCCCCGATCAGGGCGCGGTCGCCTTCGTGGCCGTCCTGCCCCGCCGCGTGCCGGGCGGCCGACGCGCACGGGTTACCCCGGCCTGCCGATAAACCGCCGCCCGGCGCTGCCCCACCGACGCACGGGACCGGGGTCACGGCCGCACGCGACCGCCGTCACCGACGCGCGGGACCGGGGCCACCGCCGCGCAGGACCGCCGTCACCGCCGCACGGGGCTGCCCCACCGCCGCGCGGGACCGGGGTCACGGCCGCACGGGGCCGCCGACACCGCCGCGCAGGGCCGGGGTCACCGACGCACGCGACCGCCGTCACCGCCGCACGGGGCCGTCGTCACCGCCGCGCGGGGCCAAGGTCACCGCCGCGCGGGACCGGGCCCACCGCCGCACGGGACCGCCGTCACCGCCCCACGGGACCGGGGCCACCGCCCCACAGGACCGGGGCACCACCCCACAGGACCGGGGCACCACCCCACGGGACCGGGGCCACCGCCGCGCAGGGGGGCACCCGACGAACCGTGCCGTTCGGTTATCCGAACACGCCCACCACCACCTGCGCGTACCGCTCCTCGCAGCTCGCCGGACGCGGGGTCAGGCCGCCTCGGCGGAATGCCTCCACGGCGGCCGGCGTCTGGCGTTCGCTCGTCTCGACCAGCAGGCAGCCGCCGGGCGCCAGCCATCGTGCCGCCCCGGAGGCGACCCGGCGCATCAGGTCCAGGCCGTCCGCGCCGCCGTCGAGGGCGGCCGGCGGCTCGTGGTCGCGCGCCTCGGCGGGCAGCAGCGCCATGTCGGCGCTGGGCACGTACGGGACGTTGGCGGCGAGGATGTCGATCCGGCCGCGCAGGGCGGTGGGCAGCGCCCGGAACAGGTCACCGGTGTGCACCAGTCCGCCGTACGGGGCGAGGTTGCGGCGGGCGCAGCGCACCGCGGCCGGGTCGATGTCGGCCGCGTGCAGTTCGACCGGACCCAGCGCGGCGGCCAGGGCGGCGCCGACGGCGCCCGAGCCGCAGCACAGGTCCACGACGACGCGGGCATGGGGTGCGTGCGCGAGGGCCTGTTCGACCAGGAACTCGGTGCGGCGGCGCGGTACGAAGACGCCGGGTTCCACGTCGATGCGCAGGCCCCGGAACTCGGCCCAGCCGAGGACGAGTTCGAGGGGATGACCGGCGGCGCGACGCTCCACCAGCACGGCGAGTCCGGCCGGGTCGACGGCGGCGTCGATCAGCAGTCGCGCTTCGTCCTCGGCGAAGACACAGCCGGCGGCGCGCAGTTGGGCCACGACCGCGTCATGGGAGAAGGACAGGGAGGACAAGGGGAGCCTTTCGGGATCCGAAGGGCGCTCCAGAGGTCACCGACGACCGGCGACCGCGCCGACGCGCGGGGAGAGCACCCGACCTGACACAGCGGTAATGGGTCTCACCCCCTCGGCTCGACACGCCCGGGACGATCCGCGGACGGAGGGCAAGAGTACACCGGCGATCACCCGTGCGAGGGCGCCCGGAAGCGCCGAGTTGTACTCTGCAACCATGAGCACGAGGGACGTTCCGGACACGGCCGTGGAGACCATCCAGCGCGAGATGACGGCCTTCGCCCGCCGGGCCCGCGCCTCGGCCGGACGGATGCACCCGGAGCTGTCCCTGGTGTCGTACACCCTGCTCGGGCACCTGGAGGAGAGCGGCGGCTGCCGGGCCACCGATCTCGCGACGCACTACGCGCTGGACAAGTCGACGGTGAGCCGCCAGGTGGCCGCACTGGAGCGGGACGGGCTGATCGGGCGGAGCGTCGATCCCGACGACCAGCGGGTGCAGCTGCTGCACCTGACGGACGCCGGGCGCCGGCTCCTCGCCCAGGTCACCGAGCGGCGGCGGGAGGTCGTGCGGGAACGGCTGGCCGACTGGCCGGAGGCGGACCTGGAGCGGTTCGCCGCGTATCTGGAGCGGTACAACGCGGCGCCCGGTCCTGCGGCCGACCGGAGCGCCGGGTAGGAGAGCGGGTCAGGCGACCGGCTCCAGCAGGTCGTCCGGGACTCGGGTGCCGAGGAAGAGGATGTCGCGGCGGTGCCGGAAGCCGAGGGACTCGTACAGCCGGATCGCGCCCGCGTTGTCGGCGCCGGTGTGCAGGAAGGGGATCTCACCGCGCCGCTGGATGCCGTGGGCGACGGCCCGCACCAGGCGCCCGGCGAGGCCCTGGCCGCGCACGGCCGGGTCGGTGCAGACGGCGCTGATCTCGGTCCAGCCGGGCGGCCGCAGCCGCTCCCCCGCCATGGCGACGAGCGCTCCGCCGCGGCGGATGCCCAGATAGGTGCCGAGTTCCCGGGTGCGCGGCAGGAAGGGCCCGGGGCGGGTGCGGGCGACCAGGTCGAGCATCTCGGGCACGTCGACCGCGCCGAGGAGCACCGCCTCCGGGTCCGGCTCCCCGGCCACGTCCTCGCCGACGAGCTGTACTCCGTCGGCGCGGAACACGGTCGGCCAGCCCTCGGGCAGGCTGCCCCGGAAGCCGACCGTCAGGGCCTCGCTGCCGGGACCGGTGAGCGCGGCGACGTCGGCCCAGTCGGCGTCCCGGGCGTCGTCGGGCAGGGCCACCCAGGGAGCGACCTCGGCGGGGTAGCGCAGCACCCTGCCGCGCCGCTCGGCGAACCGGGCGTGCGGGCCGGTCAGCGCGGCCCGGGCCGGATGGTCGAGGACCCCGTCGTGCGCCTTGGACATCTGCTCCCTCTCTCCGCCTGCACCGACACAGAGGCCAAGCAGGATCGGCCCCCGGGTATTCCCGCGCGCGCGGGCCAGTACGGTTGAAGGGGCAACGAAGACGCACCGCACGAACACGGCCGTCCCGCGCGGCGGCCTGGAGGCACCACCCGCAATGAACGTCACCCGAGGTTTCACCGGGCGCGACCGCGTCCGCCGGCCCGGCCTGCCGCCGGGCCAGTACGACGCGGGCGACGACTGGCCCGTCCTGTCCGCGGAGGTCACCCCGGACCTCTCGGCCGACGCGTGGACCTTCCGCGTCGACGGGCTGGTCGAGCAGGCCCGCACCTGGACCTGGGACGAGGCGCACGCGCTGCCGGGGTCGGGGTACGAGGGTGACATCCACTGCGTGACGGGCTGGTCGAAGTTCGGGGTGCGGTTCGGGGGCGTCTCCCTGGACACCTTCCTCGACGCGGTCCGGCCGCAGGCCTCGGCCACGCACGCCGTCGCCTACTCCCACACCGGTTACACCGCGAACCTGCCGCTCGCGGACCTCCGGGGCGGGCGCGCCTGGATCGCCTGGGAGTACGACGGGCGGCCGCTGGCCCCGGAGCACGGCGGACCGGCGCGGCTGGTGGTGCCGCACCTGTACTTCTGGAAGAGCGCGAAGTGGGTCGCCGGCCTGCGCATCCTCGACCACGACGAGCCGGGCTTCTGGGAGCAGAACGGCTACCACGAGCGGGGCAACCCCTGGGAGGAACAGCGGTACTCCGGTGACTGAGACGACCATGCCCCAGACGACCATGACCGAGACGACCGCGGATGTGACCACCGCGGACGTGACCACCGCGGCCTTCACCCCTCCGACCCGGTTCGCCGTGCCCGGACGGATCGCCGTGAACCAGCAGACGGCGACGGCGTGGCAGACCGCCACGATCACCGAGGTCCGGCGCGAGACGCCGCACGCCGTCACCGTGCGGCTCGCGGTGCCCGGGTGGGCAGGGCATCTGCCCGGCCAGCACCTGACGCTGCGGCTGACCGCCGAGGACGGCTACACCGCCCAGCGGCACTACTCGATCGCGTCGCCGCCCGACGACCGCGGACACATCGAGCTGACCCTGGACCACGTCGAGGGCGGCGAGGTCTCCGGCTGGTTCCACACCGTGGCCCGGCCCGGCGACCGGGTGGCGGTGCGCGGACCGCTGAGCGGCTTCTTCGCGTGGCCCGGCGACCGGCCCGCGCTGCTGATCGGCGCCGGTTCGGGCGTCGTACCGCTGATGTCGATGGTGCGGCACCACCGGGCACGCGCCCTGGACGTTCCGCTGCGGCTGCTGGTGTCGGCGCGCGGCCCGGAGGAGCTGATCTACGCGCGGGAGTACGGCGCGGAGACGACCCCGGTGTTCACGCGCGGCGCCCCCGAGGGGGTCCCGGTGGGACGTATGTCGGCCGCCCATGTGGCACCGCTCCTGGCCGAGGCGCCGGACGGCGGCTGGGAGGCGTACGTGTGCGGCTCCAACGCCTTCGCCGAGCACGCCTCCCGGCTGCTCGTCGCGGCCGGGCAGCCGGTGGAACGCATCCGCATCGAGCGCTTCGGCTGACCCCCGCGCGGGCGGACGGACGCGTCCCCGAGCCCGGAAAAGAAAGCGCTTTACCCTCCGCGACCTGGTGAAAGCCCTCGCCCCCACGTACCGTGTGATCGCCCGCACCTCCTCCTTCCAAAGGCGGTCACTCATGCCCTGGTTCGACCTCCCGCTCGACGAACTGCGCGCCTACCGCAGCGAGTCCGCCGCGCCCGAGGACTTCGACGCGTTCTGGTCCAAGACGCTCCAGGAGGCGCGCGAGCACGACCTGGACGCCCGCTTCGAGCCGGTCGAGACGGGCCTGTCCACGGTGACGGTGTCCGACGTGACCTTCTCCGGGTACGGCGGCCACCCGGTGAAGGGCTGGCTGATCCTGCCCGCGGCGGCCGAGGAACCCCTCCCGCTGGTGGTGGAGTTCATCGGCTACGGCGGCGGACGCGGACTGCCGCACGAGCGTCTGCTGTGGGCGTCCTCGGGCCGGGCCCATTTCGTGATGGACACCCGCGGCCAGGGCAGCGCCTGGGGCGGCGGCGGCGCGACCGCCGACCCGGTGGGCGGCGCGCCCTCGTTCCCCGGGTTCATGACGCGCGGCATCGACGCGCCGGAGAACTACTACTACCGCCGGGTGTTCACCGACGCCGTGCGGGCGGTGGAGGCGGCCCGCTCGCACCCGCTGACCGACGCCTCGCGCACCTCGGTGATCGGGGCCAGCCAGGGCGGCGGGATCACGATCGCGGTCGGCGGCCTGGTGCCGGACCTGACGGCCGTCGCGCCCGACGTGCCGTTCCTGTGCGACTTCCCGCGCGCCGCCACCCTGACGGACCGTCACCCGTACCGCGAGATCGCGCTCTACCTCAAGACGCACCGCGGCCGCAGCGCGGAGGTGCAGCGCACGCTGTCCTACTTCGACGGCGTCCACTTCGCCGCACGCGGCACGGCCCCGGCGCTGTTCTCGGCCGCACTGGAGGACCAGACCTGCCCGCCCTCGACCGTGTTCGCGGCGTTCAACGCCTGGGCGCACGACGACAAGGCGATGGAGGTCTACGACTTCAACGACCACGAGGGCGGCGGCCCCTTCCACGACGTCGCCAAGCTGAACTGGCTGCGTTCGCACGCCTGACGGGAGCGCCCGCGCGCGGGCCGGTTTCGGCCGAACCGGCCCGACGCCCTTCCCTAGTGGTTTAGACCAATGCTAGATCTGGTGGCGCAATGAGTCGCCACGGCTACGGCACGTCACCCACAGGAGGGCGCGGCATGGCCCGCACCACCCCGCACGACCATCAGCTCACCGAGGGACAGCCCCTCTACTGGCGCGTCGCCACGCAGTTGCTCGAAGAGCTGCGCGACGGCACGATCCCGCCCGGGGAGCGCCTGCCGGGCGAACGGCACCTGGCCCGCCAGTACGGCGTCAGCAGGGAGACCGTACGGCAGGCACTGGAGGTGCTGCGGCACGACGGCGCGGTCGCCACCGACCGGCGCGGCAGCCACGCCGCGCTCCCCGGGCTGCCGGTGGAGAACGCCGCCGCGCTGACCTTCCCCGTCGGCGCCCGGCCGGACGATCCGGGCGCGGTGGACCGGACGACGGTGACCTGGGAGACGCCCCCGCCCGGCCACGCCCGGGCCCTGGGCCTGGCCCCGCACCGCCCGACCCTGGTGCACCGCTACGAGTCGGCGGACGCCTGCGGCCAGGGGCGCCGGACGGCCGTGACGTCCTTCTCCGCCGTGGCGCTGGCGGAGGTCCGCGAGCTGGGCCGCTACCGGGACCGCGCGGGCGACTCGTCCAGCGCCCAACTGCGCCGGGCCTACGACTGGATGCGCCAGGCGGGCCTGACCCTGCACCACCGGGACGCCATCACCCCGCTCGCCGGCGCCTCCTCGGTGCGCGTGACGCGCCGGGTGCACGACCAGTACGCCCGCCCGCTGGAGATCACCGAACTCCTGGTGGACGCCCGGCAGGACGCCCTGGTCTACGAGTTCACGCTCCCCGCGGCCGGCTGATCCGGCGGCCGCCGGGCGATCACCATCCGCACCCGCGGGCCGCCGTCCCGGCGCTGCCCGAACTCGGGCAGCGCCGTCAGCTCCACCGTCAGTCCGGCGCGTTCCAGCTCCCGGCGCACCTCGCCGAGCCGGAAGGCGCGGTAGTACATGACGAACGGCGGCCGCCACACGGCGTTGCGCACCCGCATCACCCCGTCGAAGCCCAGCAGCATCCAGTACGCCCACGAAGTGGGCCGCGGCGGGGCGACGACGGGGAAGGCGAAGGCGCCGCCGGGCCGCAGCACGGAACGCACCCGGCCGAACAGGTCCGGCAGTTCGCGGGGCAGGAAGTGCCCGAAGGCCCCGAAGCTCACCACCAGGTCGAAGGCCGGGGCGAAGGGCAGGGCCCGGACGTCGGCGCGGACGTAGGAGACGCGCGGACCGGATCGGCGGGCGCGGGCCACCGCGAGCATGCCCGCGCTGAAGTCCACGCCGACCACCGGGCCCCGGCACACCCGGGTGAGCACGTCGACGCCCGCGCCGGTACCGCAGCACAGGTCGAGCCCGCTGTCGAAGGGCCCCGTCCGCTCCAGTGCCGCGGCGACCGCGTCGAGCACCGAGTCCGGGGTGCGGAAGGGCGTGTGGTCGAACTTGGGCGCGAGCAGGTCGTAGCCGCGCTCGACGGACGACAGCGCCTGGACGGCGAGTTCGCGCAGGGAGGGACCTTCTGGGCTGAACATCGGCGCCAGCTTAGGGCGTCTTTTGACCTCAGCCCAGCGGCGCGCGCTGCTCGACGACGGCGAGGACGCGCTCGCACCAGCGCAGGACCTCCTGCTCGTAGGCGATGCCGCCGTGCAGGGTGAGGTACGGCCCGACGCGGTCGGTGCCGCGCAGGTACTCCTCCTCGCTCCGCCCGTCCAGCATGCGGTCCTTGACCCGCTGGTAGCGGGCGAGTTTGCCCTGCGCCCAGGACATCCGCTCCTCGATCAGGGCACGGGTGGCGACCGGGTCCGACTCGTCCATGGCCTGGATCTTGATCAGGAGTTCGTCGCGCATCGCGGCGGGCCTGCGCACCGGTTCCACCGCGAACGCGCGCAGCTCCGCCCGGCCGGTCTCCGTCAGCGTGAACATCCGCTTGTTGGGCCGGCGTTCCTGCTGGACCACGCGGGCCGCCACCAGACCGTCCTGCGCCAGCCGTTCCAGTTCCCGGTAGAGCTGCTGAGGCGTCGCCGCCCAGAAGTTCGCGAGCGACACGTCGAACACCTTGGACAGCTCGTAGCCCGACGCCTCTCCCTCCAGGAGGGCGGCGAGGACGGCGTACTTCAGCGACATGTGGACACGCTAGCAGCAGGTGACTAATGTCATCCGCACCTATTCAACAAATTGACTATGGAGGGGCGATGCAGGCGTTCCGCGAGGCGATCGAGAAATGGGACCTCGACGCCGCCGAGGCACTGCTGGCCGAGGACGTCGTCTTCACCAGCCCGGTGGTGTTCAAGCCGTACCCCGGCAAGGCGATGACGGCCGCGATCCTGCGCGGGGTCTCGCGGGTCTTCGAGGACTTCCGCTACGTCCGGGAGATCAACGACGCGGGCGGCCGCGACCACGCGCTGATCTTCACGGCCCGGGTCGGTGACCGCGAGATCCAGGGCTGCGACTTCCTCCACGTCAACGAGGACGGCCTGATCGACGAGTTCACGGTGATGGTCCGTCCGCTGTCGGCCGCGCAGGCCCTGGCGACCGCGATGGGCGCGCAGTTCGACCGGATCGCGGCGGACGCGCAGGCGCGCTCCGTCTGACCCGGGCGCCTCCACGCGCCCCCTTGCGGCCCGTACGGGCCGACGCCCCGGACCGGCCCTCTCGAAGCGGGAACCCACCCGCCGCGGGGGCCGGTCGCACATCCCGTCCCGGAGTTCCCGCTCCGCCTCGACCGGACGCCCGGAATAGGCGAGGCCGTCGACGCGTTGAAGCCCACGGGACCGGACATCCGAGAGCCGCGCAGAGGCGCACAGTCGCCCGCACCCGCTCCCCCTTGGATCCTCGCCACGCACGACATGGGCGTGGTACGGTCCCGCCAGCCCTTGTGTACGCCCTGTCCAGGGCGCCGGTGCCAGTTCTCCTTCGGCCGGTCGTCGTACCGGCCTCTCCTCACCACCTCGTGACCAGCGGTTCCGCCGTACTCCGGGGTGCTGTTCCCCGCCGCCCGAAGGCGCCTTGTCCGCCTCGTTCCCGCGGCGACCCCTCCCCTTCTCGCATGTCTCATGCCGTACGTCCGTGAAAGGACCCCTCCCATGACCACCACACTCGAACCCCCCGTACAGAAGTCCCCGCCGCAGACCGTCATCGGTGTGCTCGACATCGACGCGAGCGGGAAGGGCCACCTGCGTCCGGCCGGCCTGCTGCCGACGGCCTCCGACCTCCAGGTCCCCGCCGCCCTGATCCGCCGTCACGGCCTGCGCAGGGGCGACCTCGTCGAGGGCGTCCGGGACGGCCGGCGGGCCCTGACCGAAGTCGCCCGCGTCGGCGGGCGGGCCCCCGACCGCAACCGCCGCCACTTCGGCGACCTGACCCCGCTGCACCCCAGCGAGCGGATCCGCCTCGAACACCCGGCGGCCGGCCTCACCGGGCGCGTCGCCGACCTGATCGCGCCCGTCGGCAAGGGCCAGCGCGGGCTGATCGTGGCCCCGCCCAAGACCGGGAAGACCGTACTGCTCCAGCAGATCGCCGCGGCCGTCGCCGGCAACCATCCCGAGAGCCGCCTGATGGTGCTGCTCCTCGACGAACGCCCCGAGGAAGTCACCGAGATGCGGCGCTCGGTGCGCGGCGAGGTGTACGCCTCGACCTTCGACCGGACGCCCAAGCAGCACATCGCGCTCGCCGAACTCGTCGTCGAGCGGGCCAAGCGGCTGGTCGAGGCGGGCGAGGACGTCGTGATCCTGCTCGACTCCCTGACCCGGCTGTGCCGGGCCCACAACAACGCGGCCGCCTCGGGGGGCCGCACCCTCAGCGGTGGCGTCGACGCCTCCGCGCTCATCGGCCCGAAGCGGTTCTTCGGTGCCGCGCGGGCGGCCGAGGAGGGCGGCTCCCTGACCATCCTCGCCACCGCCCTGGTGGAGACCGGCTCCCGCGCCGACGAGTTCTTCTTCGAGGAACTCAAGAGCACGGGCAACATGGAACTCCGCCTGAGCCGCGACCTGGCCTCCCGCAGGGTCTTCCCGGCGGTCGACATCACGGCCTCCGGCACCCGCCGGGAAGAACTGCTGCTGGCACCGGCCGAGTTGAGCGCGGCCCAGGGCCTGCGGCGGGTCCTCCAGGCCAAGGACGGCCTGGAGACGCTGCTGGAGCGCATGCGGGAGACGCCGGACAACGCGGCCTTCCTGCGCCGCGTGCAGCCGACGCTGCCTCAGCCGAGGTGATCCGCGCGGGCCGCCGGACTCCGCGCGTGCGGCATCCGGGTGCTCGCGGGCGACGCTCCGTCAGGGCAGCGCGATGTCCCGGCCCGGCCTTTCTAGGTTGATTTGCATGAAGATCGGATTCTCATCCCGGGTGACCTTCACGGCCGGCGCGCTCTGCGTGGCCGGTCTGCTGGGGCTCGCCCCCGCCACGGCCGCCGCGCGGGGCACGACCGACCCCGGCGACGCGCAGCGCGCGCGTGTCGCCACGGTTCCGGAGCCGTCGCTGCTGCGCCGGTCCGGCACGCAGGTACGGCCGCAGGCGGGCGCGCCCCGCGTACCGCGGGTCTCCGCGCTCTCCTGGGTGGTCGCCGACGCCGCCACCGGCGAGGTGCTCGCCGCGCACGACGCGCACCGCAGACTCCCGCCCGCCAGCACCCTCAAGACCCTCTTCGCCCTCACCGTGCTGCCCTCGCTGCCCGCGGGCGTCCGGCACACGGTCAAGGAGGAGGAACTCGCCGGCATCGGGGCGGGCAGCAGCCTGGTCGGGGTGGCCGAGGGGTACACGTACCGGGTCTCCGATCTGTGGAACGGAGTGTTCCTCAACTCCGGCAACGACGCCGTGCACGTGCTGGCGCATCTCAACGGCGGCTGGCGGGCCACGGCCGCGGGGATGCAGGCCAAGGCCCGGTCCCTCGGCGCCCTCGACACCCGCGTGGTGTCACCGGACGGCTATGACGCGCCCGGCCAGGTCTCCTCGGCGTACGACCTCGCGGTGTTCGGCCGGGCGGGGCTGCGCAACAAGGACTTCGCGCGGTACTGCGGCACGGCGGAGGCGAGGTTCCCGGGCCGCGGGGGCTGGTCGTACGGCATCCGCAACACCAACCGGCTGCTCACCGGCGCCGACGGCGTCGGCCGCTACCCGGGCCTGATCGGCGTCAAGAACGGCTACACCAGCAAGGCGGGCCACACCCTGGTCAGCGCCGCCCGCAAGGACGGCCGCACCCTGGTCGTCACGGTGATGAACCCTCAGGCCGGCGGCGGCCTCGCGGTCTACGAGGAGGCCCGGGAGCTCCTCGACTGGGGCTTCGCGGCCGCCGGGCGGGTCGATCCGGTGGGCTCGCTGGACGCGCTGCGCGTCACACCGAGCCCCGCTCCGGGGGCGGTGTCCGTCGAGAGCGCCTCCCCGACCGCGGCTCCGGCAGCGGCGGCGTCGGCGTCGGCGTCGGCGGACGGGGGTCCGAGCTGGGGCGCGGCCTGGCTGGTCGCCGCCGCCGCGATGCTCGGCGCGGCCGCCGTGGCGGTGACACTGCGCCCCGGCAGGCGCCGGGCCGACGGAGGCTGACCGACCGGCAGCCACAGCAGCAGCCCGAGCGTGATCCAGACGTAGAGGTTGGAGCCGAGGAAGCCGTCGACGCCGGAGGAGTCGTCGAACCACAGCCAGACCACGCTCGTGCACATCACCGCGTACAGGGCGCCCGCGACCCGCGGGCGCCCCGCGCGCGCCAGGACCGCGAACGCGGGCAGCAGCCACACCAGGTGGTGGACCCAGGTGATGGGGCTGATCAGACAGGCCACCAGCCCGGTCAGGGCGAACGCCGCGATCCACTCCCCCGCCGCGACCGCGCGGCTCGTGCGCCACGCCCAGACACCCAGCACCAGCAGGACCGCCAGCGCCCACAGGGCCCGCTCCGGTTCGCCGAGCCGGGCGAGAACGCCCTGGAGGGACTGGTTGGAGACGTAGTCGAGGCGGCCCACCCGGGTGGTGTCCCACAGGGCCGTCGTCCAGTAGTAGCGGGACGCGTCGGGGGCCACCCAGGCGGCCAGTGCCGTCGCCCCGACCGCCACGGCCGTGGCGACACCCGCGGCCCGCCGGCGGCCGGCGAGCAGCAGCAGGCCGATGAAGACCGCCGGCGTCAGCTTCACGGCGGCGGCCAGGCCGATCCCGATTCCCGCCCGTCGTTCCCGGCCCGTGGCCAGCAGCCAGGCGTCCGTCAGCACCAGGGCGAGCAGGACGAGGTTCACCTGGCCGAAGCTGAAGGTGTCGCGCAGCGGCTCGAACAGGGCGAGCGCGCAGACGGCGAGGGCACCGCCGAACCAGCCGTAGCGCCGCAGGTCCCGCCCCGCCAGGACGCGCAGGACCACGCCCAGCGCGGCCAGGTTGAGCAGCAGGGCCACCGCGACCGCGGCCGGGAGGTTCAGCAGGGCCATGGGCAGCATGGCGACGGCGGCGAACGGCGGATAGGTGAAGCCGTACGTCGTGCCGGGGACGAGGTAGTCGTAGATGTGGCCGCCGTGGTGCACCCAGCTGTCCACGGTGCCGTGGTAGACGCGCAGGTCGAACCAGTCGCGCAGCAGCGGCACGGTCGCCGTGAACGCGGTCACGGCGGCGGCCAGGACGAGGACCAGGAGCAGCCGCCCCGGATCGGTACGGGGCAGTCTCATGCGGCACGCCCCCAGGCCGGCGCCAGCTCCGCCTGGTGGGCCTGCCACAGCACCACCACCGCGAGCACCCCGCCGGAGACGGCGAGCACCAGCTGACCGGTGTCGGCCTGACCCCCGCTCGGCAGGGTGGCGAGCGCCAGTACGCCCGCGACGGCCGCCAGCCGGTGGCGGACCGAGGTGCTCGGCGCCGCGGCGGCGATGAGGAACAGGCCCCACAGGGCGTACCAGGGGCGGATCGCCGGGCCGAGGGCGGCCACGGCGGCGAGGCTCAGGCCGAGCGCGTAGACCGGACGCACTCGGAGCCTGAGCCATATGACCGCTATGGCGATCACGGCGGCGGCGATACCGAGGGCGTGCCAGGCCGGGACGGCCAGCGGCGCCAGGTCGCTGCCCAGCCCTTCCAGCAGCGCGCGGGTGGCCCGGCCCAGCAGGCTGGTGAGCGCCCAGTTGTGGGGCGAGACGGGTGTGTCGAGAGCGCCGATCCAGCCGTAGCCGGTGCCGGCGACGGAGGTGGCGGCGACCGTCGTCGCGGCGGCGGCCGCGGTGGTCGTGAGCACGGCGCGGAGGGGGCCGCGGCCGGCCCGCGCCTGGAGTACGACGACCGCGACGAGTCCGAGCACCGCGGGCGCCTTGACCAGGGCGGCGAGGGTCACGAGCACGGCTCCGAGGACCGGCCACCGGCCCAGCGCGGCGACCAGGCCGAGGCCGAGCAGGCCGAGCATCACGGCGTCGTTGTGGGCGCCCGCGACCAGGTGCAGCAGCACCAGCGGGTTGAGGGCGCCCAGCCACAGCGCGGCGGCCGGGTCGGCGCCGCTGTGCCGGGCCAGCCGGGGCAGGGCGGCCGCCATCAGGGCGACCCCGAGCAGCGCGACCAGCCGCATGCCGACCAGGCCCGCGGGGAGTTCACCGCGGGTCAGCGCGGACAGCGCGGAGGCCAGGGCGAGGAAGACCGGGCCGTAGGGGGCTCCCGTGTGCTGCCAGAGCGGGGCGACCTCCTCGGCGAGCGGGCCGCCGAGCCGGGCCGGCCCGTGCGCGTAGACGTCCATGTGGGCGTCGACCATGGCGCCCTGCGCGAGGTAGCTGTAGACGTCCCGGCTGAACAGCGGCGGCGCGAGCAGCAGCGGGACCGCCCAGACGGCGAGGGTGAGCAGCAGGGCCCGCGGGGTCGGCGGCCGGTCGGTCAGCAGCAGCCGGCCCAGCAGCGCCCAGGCCGCTATCAGCAGGACGACGCCGAAGTACACGCCGATCAGGCCGAGGGCGGCCTCGGCGGAGGAGGGGGCGAGGAGGTCCCGGACGGGGAGCGCTCCTGCTGTTCCGCCACCTGCCGCGAGGACGGCGGTACCCGCCAGTCCGAGTACCTGGCAGCGGCGGAGATCGACGGGAAAGGCCATGGCCAACACTCGGTCAGCGTGCCTGTGGCGGATGGCCGGAAATCGACGCGGGGAACACCGGAGGGCAGCCGAGGTGTGTCCGGTGCGTGGCCGGTACCGGAGTGCGGACGGGTGCGGGCCGGTCGCGGTCCCGGCCGCCGCCGGTTCCGGGGGCGTCGAGCCGATGTCCTAACCTGGCGGCCGGGCGAGGGGGGAGCGTACATGGCCGAGGTCATGGATCTCATCTGCTATCCCGTCAAGGGGTGCGCGGGCCGGTCGCTGAGCGAGGGTCCGCTCACCGCGGCGGGCCTCGCGCACGACCGCACGTTCATGGTGACGAGCGAGGACGGGGTCTACCGCACCCAGCGCCGCCACCCGCGCCTGGCGCTGATCCGGCCCACGGTGAGCCCCGACGGCACGGAACTCCTGCTCGACGCGGACGGCACGGAGGTGCGCGTCGCGGTCACCACGTCCGCGCCGCGCCGCTCCGTCGATCTCTTCGGCGAGACGTTCGGGGGGATCGACCAGGGCGACGAGGTCGCCGACTGGCTCACGGCGGTCCTCGGCACACCGAGCCGGCTGGTACGGGTGCCGCCCGAGCACGACCGGATCGCCGCGGGCCGGACCCCGGGACCGTCCGGGTACGCCGACAGCAGCGCCGTCCACCTGCTCTCCCGCGCCTCCCTCGCCCTGCTGGACCGGCGGATGGCCGAGCTGGGCGCCCCGCCGCTGCCTTTGAACCGGTTCCGCCCCAACATCGTCGTGGACGGCTCGGACTGGGCGGCCGAGCCGCACGCCGAGGACCTGGTGCGCCGGGTGCGGATCGGCGGTACGGAACTGGGCTACGCCAAGCTCGCGGTGCGCTGCGCGGTCACGCTGGTCGACCAGGAGACCGGGGCGCGCGGGGGCAAGGAGCCGCTGCGCACGCTCGCCCGCTACCGGCGCGCGGCGGGCGGAGGCGTGGTGTTCGGCACGAAGCTGTCCGTGCTGCGGCCCGGGAAGCTGTCCCTCGGCGACGAGGTGGCCGTGGACGAGTGGGGCGCCGCCGAGCGGTAGTCCCTCACCCCGAGCGGGAACCGCTCACCGGGCCGGCGGACGCCCGTCGGTCCCGCCCGCCCGTGCTCACGGCGGGCCCGGTCGCGGGAAGCCGGTCGCGGGGGTCAGAACACCGACAGGCCGGTCAGCGTGGTGAAGCGGTCCAGGGCCGCCACGCCCGCCACCGAGTTGCCGCGCTCGTCCAGGCCCGGGCTCCACACGCACAGCGCGCAGCGTCCCGGCACGACGGCGATGATGCCGCCGCCCACGCCGCTCTTGCCGGGCAGACCCACCCGGTAGGCGAAGTCACCGGCCGCGTCGTAGGTGCCGCAGGTCATCATGACGGCGTTGACCTGCTTGGCCTGACTGCGGGTCAGCAGCCGGGAGCCGTCGGACCGGACGCCGTGGCGGGCCAGGAAGGTCGTGGCCAGGGCGAGGTCGGCGCACGAGGCGCGGATCGAGCACTGGCGGAAGTACTGGTCCAGCAGACCGGGCACCGGGTTGTCGATGTTGCCGTAGGAGGCCATGAAGTGGGCCAGGGCGGCGTTGCGGTCGCCGTGCGCGGTCTCGGAGGCGGCGACCTCCTTGTCGAAGTCCAGGTCCGGGTTGCCGCTCTCGGTGCGCAGGAACGCGAGGAGCGCGCCCGCCGCGTCGCCGGTACGGGTCTGGAGGCGGTCGGTGACCACCAGCGCGCCGGCGTTGATGAAGGGGTTGCGCGGGATGCCGTTCTCGTACTCCAGCTGCACCAGGGAGTTGAACGGGTTGCCGGAGGGCTCGCGGCCCACGTGCTCCCAGAGTTCGTCGCCCTCGCGGGCCAGATCGAGGGCGAGGGTGAAGACCTTGGTGAGGGACTGGGTGGAGAAGGGCTCGCGCCAGTCCCCCACCCCGTACACGGAGCCGTCCAGTTCGGCGACGGCCATGCCGAAGCTGCGCGGGTCGCAGGCGGCGAGCGCCGGAATGTAGTCGGCGGCGCGGCCCCGGCCCGGGGTGCGGCCGATCTCGTCGGCGATACGCTCCAGGACCGGCCGGAAGGTCCGGGACGACGGCGGGACACTCATGATCGCCATTGTGCCTCCGGGCCGGTTCCGCTGCGTCCGCTCAGATCGGAGGGCACCTCACCCGGTGCTTCCGAGGTACGGGGCCGTCGCCCCGGCGTGGGTGTACTCGGCCGGGGCGTCCGGGTCCAGGGCGCGCACCGGGCGGACCCGGCCGACCGGACGGCCGCCGCCGAGCAGGGGTTCGCCGGCGAACTCGGTGAGCAGCCCGGGGTCGACACCGGCCCGGGCGAGCGCGGCCGCGGCCACGGGGATCCTGGCCCGTACGGCACCGTCGGCGATCTTGACGGCGACGGCGCGGCCGTCGGGGAGCGCGGCCACCTGGACCCCTTCGAAGCCGTCCTTGGCGAGCAGTCCCGGCACGGCCCGCATCAGCGCGGCCACGTCGCGTCCGGCACCGGAGGCCATCTCGGCGTGCTCCCGCATCGCGTCGGCGACCCGGGCCTCGGGGGTGCCCGGCACGGCGGTGGTGATCCGGGCGGCGGCGCGGGCCAGGCCGTGCAGGGAGACGGCGAAGAGCGGTGCGCCGCAGCCGTCCACGGTCACCCGGGCGATCCGCTGCCCGGTCAGGTCCTCGACGATCTCGGCGACGGCCTGCTGGAGCGGGTGCCCGGGGTCGAGGTAGCCGTCCAGCGGCCAGTCGTTGAGCCGGCAGGTGTACAGCATGGCCGCGTGCTTGCCCGAGCAGTTCTGGGCGAGCCGGGAGGGCGCGCGGCCCTCGCGCACCCAGGCGTCGCGCACCGCGGGGTCGAACGGCAGGTCGCTGACGTTGCCCAGGTCGTCCTCGCCGAGTCCGGCCAGTTCCAGGATGCGGCGGGCGCCCGCCAGGTGCCGCTCCTCACCGGAGTGGCTGGCCGCGGCGAGGGAGAGGAGGGCGCCGTCGAGCGGCAGTCCGGCCCGCACCATGGCGACGGCCTGGAGCGGCTTGAGGGCCGAGCGCGGATAGAAGGCGGCCTCGATGTCGCCGAGCCTGAACAGGACCTCGCCGTCGGGGCCGAGGACGACGACCGAGCCGTGGTGGACTCCTTCGACCACTCCGCCGCGTACGACGTGGGCGACGGGGACGTGGCGGGGGGCGCGGACGGGGGGTGCGTCCGCCAGGGAACTGCTGTGCATCGCTGCCTGATCCATGGGGGGTGGGTTGCCGCCGGGGCGCGGGGCACGCGCCGGCGGGGTGGGCGGGGTGGCGCCGGTCTCGGGCGCCGAGTACAGAGGAACGTTTCTGCAGGCCGTCGGCGACGGCGTGCCGTTCACCGTCCCCCTCCGTCTTCCATGGTGGAGCCGGCGTGGCCGGCCCGCACGATGTCGGCGAGGGAGGTCTCGACGCGGTCCAGGTGGTGGGCCATGGCCTCGGTCGCGTCCCGTTCACCGCCGTCGGTGAGCGCCTCGACGATCGCCCGGTGCTCACGGTTGGACTGCTCCCGGCGGCCGCCGAGTTCGGTGAGGAAGGCCGACTGGCGGGCCAGCGCGTCCCGGATCTCCTCGATGACCTTGCGGAATACCGGGTTCTGGGCGGCCTCGGCCACGGCGAGGTGGAAGAGGGTGTCCATGGCGACCCAGGCGGTGGTGTCCGTCTCCCGCTCCATCCGGGCCAGGAGGTGGGCCAGGTGGTCCAGGTTCTCCGGGGTGCGCCGCAGCGCCGCGTACCCGGCGACCGGGATCTCGACGTGCCGGCGCACCTCCATCAGGTCGCTGGCCGCGTAGTCGCCGAAGGTGGGGTCCTCCACGGTGTGGGCGACGACGAAGGTGCCCTTGCCGGTGCGCGAGACGGTCAGCCCCATCGTCTGGAGGGCGCGCAGGGCCTCGCGCAGGACGGGGCGGCTCACCTCCAGGGCGCGGCACAGCTCCGCCTCCGAGGGCAGCTTGTCCCCCACGGCGTACTCGCCGCGCTCGATGGCGGCGCGCAGATGGGCGAGGACCGCCTCCATCGCGCTGACGCGTCGCGGGGGCTGTCCGGCTGTCCGGCTGTCTGACAGGTCCACGGTGCGATGATCCGACCGCGGGCTGCCCGCTGTCAAGGCAGGACCGAGCGGGACCCCGGGCGCCCCCTACCCCCACAGCGCCTGCCCGGCCCACACCCCCGCGAAGGCGGCGCACAGGCCCGCCGTCACGCTCGCGGTGACGTTGAGGGCGGCCGCGCGGCCGGCGCCGGTCTCCGCGAGCCGGAGGGTCTCGTGGGAGAAGGTCGAGTACGTGGTCAGCGCCCCGCACAGCCCGGTGCCGAGCAGCAGCCGGACCTGGGGATCCGTGGCGGCGCCGGTGAGCAGGCCGAGGACCAGGCAGCCGGTGACGTTGACCGCGAGGGTGCCCCAAGGGAACACCCCCGTGTACCGGGAGCGCACCGCGCGGTCGGTGAGATAGCGCAACGGTGCGCCGACCATGGCACCCAGGGCGACCAGCAGCCAGTTCACGACGCGTTCCCGCCCTTCAGCAGGCGCCGGGTGCCCGCGGTGGCGAGGCCGACCGCGGCCAGGGCTCCCAGGAGGGTCGCCGCGAGGTAGGCCAGGGCCGTCTCCGGGTGGCCGGAGCGGAACAGCAGGCGGATGTCGACGGCATAGGTGGAGAAGGTGGTGAAGCCGCCGAGCACACCCGTGCCGAAGAAGGGGCGGACCAGGCGGTGGACGGGCCGCACTTCCGAGACGATCACCATGAACACGCCGATCACGGCGCACCCGGCGACATTGGTCCAGAAGGTCGCCCAGGGGAATCCGCCGGGCCGCAGGGGCCACCACAGGGCCAGCGCGTAGCGTGCCGTCGCCCCGAGCGCTCCGCCGGCCGCGACGGCGGCGAGCACGGGGGCCTGACCGCGCAGCAGCGGCTCCGGCCGGGGCGGGACATCGGTGCGGTGGCCGGTCATGGTCGTACTCTCCTACTCGCCGGGGCCCGGAGCGCGGGCGTACGCCTCTGCAAGTAGGGACCGTTGTCGGCGCTCTCGCCGCGGTTCGGATACGGCGGGCCCCACCGCCGCGCCGCTCGGGTCGACGCGGCCGGCACTCAGCCTAACGCCGGGTGATCGCCGCGGTCACTTCGGGGCGGGCGGCTCGCACAGCGCCACCCCGGGCTCCCACAGGCTTCCCAGGACCAGGTGGCCCGCGGCCTCGCAGACGCTGGTGACCATCCGGAAGCGGGAGTGCCGGGCGGCGAGGTGGTGGACCCGGGCGCCGGTGTCGTCGAAGGCGAAGACGCCGATGCCGCCGGTGGGCCGGAACGGCGCGCGGACGGCGAGCCGGGCGGCGGCGCGGCGGACGGCGGGGGCGCTTCGGTGCAGCAGTTCCAGGGGCGGGAGGCGGGGACCGGCGAGGGCAACCCAGAGGAGGCCGTCCGGGGTGCCGCGCCAGAGGTTGTCGGGCATGCCGGGGAGGTTCTCGGCGAAGGGTTCGCTGCGCCCGGCGCGGGGGCCGGTGAGCCAGAGGCGGGTCAGGCGGCGGGCTCCGGTCTCGGCGACGACCAGGAAGGACTCGTCGGCGCTCGCCACCAGGCCGTTGGCGAACTGGAGCCCCTCCAGGAGGACTTCGGGGCTCTCGCTGCCGGGGGCGAGGCGCAGCAGGCGGCCCGATCCGGTGTGCTCGGCGATGTCCCCGATCCACTGGCGCAGGGAGTAGCGGCGGCTGGCGACAGTGAAGCAGACGCTGCCGTCGGAGAGGGCGACGACGTTGCTGCAGAACCGCAGCCGCTCCCCCGCGACCGAGTCGGCGAGGATGCGCACGGTGCCGTCGGAGAGGTCGACGCGGAGCAGGCCCAGTTCGGCGTCGCACACCAACAGGGTGTCGTCGGAGAGGAGTTCGAGCCCGAGGGGGCGGCCGCCGGTCTCGGCGAGGACCTCGACACGGGTGCCCCCGGGGTCGTCGAGCCGGTCGAGGCGGAGGATACGGCCGTCCTCGACGCCGGTGAGCACACGCCCGCGCGAGTCGGCCACCACGTCCTCGGGTCCGCGTCCGCCGATCGCGACGTAGCGGTGCGGGACGAGCGGCCGGGCGCGGTCCGCCGTCGCCACCGCTACCAGCCCTTCTCGAACATGCGGGCCACCTCGGCGATGCGGATCTCGTCGCGCCGGTAGTAGGTGCGCCGCCGGATGCGGCGGGTGCGCAGCAGGCCGATGCCGGTGAGCAGGCCCAGATGGCTGTCGGCGACCTTCCGGTCCACGCCGAGCTTGGCGGCGACCGCGGCGGAGGTGACGCCGTCCTCGACGAGGTCGCCGTGCCGCTGGGGCGGGAAGTGCGTGGACGGATCCTTGAGCCATTCCAGGATGTCCAGACGCCGTTCACTCACCGGAGTCCTCACCATCACGTCCCCTCCGTCCGGTTCCGCTCGAAGCCAGTGTCCCCACTGTCCCGCAGCGGAAGCCGACATGTCCGGCGCTCGTGACCTCTTGGCCGGTACCGAACTGCCGTGCGAGGGGCAGGTGTTCGCCTTCGGTGCACGGAGTGGGGCCCGGCCGCGCGTGCTCGCGGCCGGGCCCGGTCCCTCGGGGCGGGGTCAGCGGTGGCTGAACCACGCCATCGCCGGGAGGGCCTTGTCGTCGTAGCCGAACAGGGCCTGGTTCTCCCAGCCGTTGCCGGAGGAGGCGTCGGTGGGGTCCCAGCCGTTGCCGGTGACGGCGGTCCAGGTCGACTCCCAGTAGAAGACGCCCAGTCCACGGCCGTTGGGCACGGCCTCCACGATGCTCGCGATGTCGTTCATCCACCGCGTCTGGCCGGCCGTCGTGGCCGGGTAGCCGGAGACCAGCTCGCTCGCCAGGTCGATGATGTTCTCGTGCGAGTCCTCGCTGTCGAGCCGGAAGGGGTAGGCCGTCTCGGCGACGTAGACCGGCTTGCCGTAGCGGGAGGCGGCGTCGTCCAGCGTGGTCTGGAAGTCGTAGAGCGTGCCGTGCCAGTAGCCGTAGTAGGACAGGCCGATGACGTCGAAGTTGACGCCGTTGGCGACGGCGCTGTCGAACCACCAGCGGGTGCCCGCGAGGTCACCGCCCTTGGCGAGGTGCAGAGCGACGGTGGTGGAGGAGCTGACCGCCTTGACCGCGCTGTAGCCGGAGTTGAGCAGACCGGCGAGCTGCGACCAGTTGCCGGTGGAGCCCTCGGACCACAGCATGCCGCCGTTGATCTCGTTGCCGACCTGGACCATGTCGGCGGTGGTGCCCTGCGCCTTCAGCGCGTTGAGGACGTCGTACGTGTGGTTGTACACGTCCGTCTTCAACTGGCTGTAGGAGTGGCCCGCCCAGGCGGCCGGCTTGGCCTGGGCGCCGGGGTCGGCCCAGGTGTCGGAGTAGTGGAAGTCGACGAGCAGCTTCATGCCCTGGGCCTTGACGCGCTTGGCCATGGCCAGGACCCGGGCCTTGTTGTTGTAGCCGTCGGCCGGGTTCACCCAGACCTTCAGACGGGCGTAGTTCTGTCCGGCGGACTTCAGGATGGCGAGGGCGTCGCCGCTCGTGCCGGACGCGGTCCTGTAACCCCCGCCGAGGGCCTCGCTCTTGGCGAGGGAGGAGATGTCCGAGCCCTTGATGGTGGTGCCGCCCGTGCCGGAGGCGAAGGTCAGGTCGTCGACGTTGATCCAGTTGCCGGCGTTGGCGTCGCTGTAGATGCTGATCGTGCACTGGTTGTTGGTGACGTTGACCGGCACGACGACGCGTATCCAGCCGCTGCTGGAGACCGGCAGGTCGGTGCGCTGCTCGGTGGAGCCGCAGTTCTTCAGGGCGAGGTAGGCGGAGTTCTGGCCGCCGCCGGAGCGGACCCAGGCGGTGAGCTTGTAGGTGCCGTTGGTCAGGCCCGAGAGGTACTGGTACGTCTCCACCTTGTAGGCGGTGGAGGCGTAGTGGCTGAGCCGGTAGCTGCCGCCGTGGCCGCCGGCCTCGACGTAACTGGCCCCGGTGGAGCCGTACTCGGACCAGCCGGACGGGGTGGCGGTGCCCGTGCCGTCGGTCTCGAAGCCGCCGTTGGTCAGCGTGCTGGCGGCCTGGGCGGTCTGCGCGGGGAGACCGGTGAGGGCGAGCCCGGCCGCGAGCGGGAGCAGCAGGGCCCTGAGGGTGCGTCTGGGATGGAACATCTTCGTCCGTCGTCCCTTCGACATGAATGGGGATGGGGATACCCCGGTCCGAGCGGCCGGCCCGGGGTGCCCCTCCGCCCGCGGCTCTCGTGGCACGCGCGGGCGGTGGGGGGCTCTGTTCAGCCGTCGAGCCGGACGACCCGGACGGCTCCTGCGGGCACTTCGAGGCGGCCCGCGGCCCGTTCGCCCGTGAGGAGTTCGGTGCCGTGCGCCTCCAGCGGCACCTTGGCGTCCGACGGGCTGTGGTTGATCGCGAAGAGGTAGCTGCCGGACTCGCCGTCGCGGCGGACCACCTCGACGTCGTGGGCCAGGCCGTCGCGCGGGGCGATGCCGGCGTCCTCGGCGGCCCGGCCGAGGAGGGCGTCCAGGCCGTGCGCGTCGAGGCGGGTCGACACGTACCAGGCGGTTCCCTCGCCGAGCCGGTGCCGGGTGACCGCGGGACGGCCAGCGGTCAGGCCGTCGGCGTACGTCCACACCGTCTCGGCGCCGCGCGGCACGACGAACTCGGTCCACACGTCCCCGGTCAGCTCGACGTCCTCGGCGCCCTCGACACCATCGACGCGCACCGAGTCGCCCTTCAGCAGCGGCGAGAACTCCTCGACGGTCAGCCCGAGGACGTCCCGCAGCGCGCCGGGGTAGGCGCCCTCATGGACGGCGTCGTGCTCGTCGACGATGCCGGAGAAGTACGACACCACGAGGGTGCCGCCGTTCTCGACGTACCGCCGGAGGTTGGCACCGGCCGCCTCGGTCATCAGGTACAGCGCGGGGACGACGACCAGGGGGTAGGCCGAGAGGTCGGCCTCGGGGTGGGCGAAGTCGACCGTGAGGTGGCGGTCCCAGAGCGCCTCGTAGAACGCGTCGGCGCGCTCGCGCGGGTCGTGGTCCTCGCTGGGCCGCCAGTCCAGGGTCTGCGCCCACCAGGAGTTCCAGTCCCACAGGACGGCCACGTCGGCCCGCGTGCGGGTGCCGCGGATCGTGCTCAGCGAGTCGAGGTGCGCGCCGAGTTCGACGACCTCGCGCCAGACGCGGGTGTCGGTGCCGCCGTGCGGGACCATCGCCGAGTGGAACTTCTCGGCGCCGCGCCGGGACTGCCGCCACTGGAAGAACATGGCGCCCTCGGAGCCGCGCGCCACGTGGGCCAGGGAGTTGCGGGCCATCTGGCCGGGGGCCTTGGCCGGGTTGCGGGGCTGCCAGTTGACGCCCGAGGTGGAGTGCTCCAGGAGGATCCAGGGCGCTCCCCCGGCGACCGAGCGGGTGAGGTCGGCGGCCATCGCGAGGTTGACGTGGGTGCGGCGGCCGTCGGTGATCAGGTAGTGGTCGTTGGTGACGATGTCGACCTCACGGCCCCAGGCCCAGTAGTCGACCGAGTCGCACTGGCTGAGCGCGGTCATGAAGTTGGTCGTCACCGGGACGCCCGGGGTCAGGCGGTGCAGGATGTCCCGCTCCGCCACGAAGTTCTCGCGCATGGTGGCGTCGGCGAAGCGCCGGTAGTCGAGCGCCTGGGCGGGGTTGCCGACGGTCGGGGTGGTGCGCGGCGGGTTGATCTGCGCGAAGTCGGTGTAGCGCTGGCCCCAGAAGGCGGTGCCCCAGGCCTCGTTCACCCCCTCGACGGTGCCGTACGTGGTCTGAAGCCAGCGGCGGAAGTGGGCGGCGCAGGAGTCGCAGTAGCAGGCCGAGACGGGGACGCCGTACTCGTTGTGGACGTGCCACATGGCCAGGACCGGGTGGCCGGCGTAGCGCTCGGCGAGCTTCGTGGTGATGTTCGCGGCGGCGGCGCGGTAGTCGGCGTTGCTGTGGCAGATGGCGCCGCGGGAGCCGAACTCGTAGCGGGTGCCGTCGGCGGCGAGCGGCAGGGCCTCGGGGTGCTCCCGGTAGAACCAGACCGGCGGGACCACGGTGGGGGTGCCGAGGTCGACGCGGATGCCGTTCTCGTGCAGCAGGTCGAGCAGGCGGTCCAGCCAGCCGAAGTCGTAGGTGCCGCGCGAGGGCTCCAGCAGGGCCCAGGAGAAGATCCCGGCGCTCACCATCGTGACGCCGGCCTCGCGCATCAGCCGGACGTCCTCCTGCCAGACGCTTTCCGGCCACTGCTCGGGGTTGTAGTCCCCACCGAAGGCGAGCCTGGTGAGGCCCTTGGGGGTGGTCTCCGGCATGGAATCTCTCCCGGGTAATCGATCATTTGGGAACGTGCACACACAGCGGTGGCGGTGCGAGCCCAACATAACCGCACAGCAACAACCATTGACAAGTGTCCGGGATGTTTCTCTACTGTGAACGCTCACAGAAGCATGGCAGGTCCTCGCAGCAGGCGAGGACCCCAGGTCAGGGGAGAGATCCATGCCCAACACCCAGCGCCGGCGACTCTTCAAGGTCGCAGCGTCCGCCGTCGCCGTCACGCTCGGCGCCACCGCCCTCGCCGCTTGCGGTTCCTCCGACGACGACACCGAGGCCGAATCGGGGCCGGTGTCGCTGACGTACTGGACCTGGACGCCCGGCATGGACAAGGTCGTCGAGCTGTGGAACGACGGGCCGGGCAAGAAGGACCAGATCACCGTCACGGTGAAGAAGCAGGCGTCCGGCGACACGCTGGTCACCAAGATCCTCACCGCGCACAAGGCCGGCAAGGCCCCGGACCTGGTGCAGGCCGAGTACCAGGCGCTGCCGACCCTGGTCAGCAATGACGCGCTCGCCGACATCGCCGAGGACACCGGCGACGCGAAGACCAAGTTCGCCGAGGGCGTGTGGCAGCAGACCACGCTGGGCACGGATGCCGTCTACGCGGTCCCGCAGGACATCGGCCCGATGATGTTCTACTACCGCGAGGACCTCTTCAAGAAGTACGGCCTCGACGTCCCCAAGACCTGGGAGGAGTTCGCCGAGACCGCCCGGCAGCTGAAGAAGAAGTCCCCCGAGACCGACCTCACCACCTTCTCCGCCAACGACTCCGGCCTCTTCGCGGGCCTGGCCCAGCAGGCCGGCGCCTCCTGGTGGACCACCGAGGGCCAGACGTGGAAGGTCGGCATCAACGACGCGGCGACCCAGAAGGTCGCCACGTTCTGGGGCGACCTCGTCAAGGAGGGCGCCATCGACAACCAGCCGATGTACACCCCGGCCTGGAACAAGGCGCTGAACACCGGCAAGCAGATCGCCTGGGTCTCCGCGGTGTGGGCGCCGGGCACGCTGACCACGGCCGCGCCCGACACCAAGGGCAAGTGGGCCATGGCCCCGCTCCCCCAGTGGTCCGAGGGCGAGAACCTCACCGGCAGCTGGGGCGGCTCCTCCACCGCCGTCACCACGGACTCCAAGCACCGCGCCGCCGCCGCCAAGTTCGCCGCCTGGCTGAACACCGACGACGAAGCCCTCCAGGCGCTGGCCAAGGAGAGCGGCATCTACCCCGCCGCCACCAACGCCCAGACCTCCGGCGCGTTCACCAGCCCGCCCGAGTACTTCTCGAACCAGGCGGACTTCTACACCCAGGCCGCCGAGATAGCCAAGAGCACCGCTCCGTCCGCCTGGGGCCCGAACGTCAACGTCGCCTACACGACCTTCAAGGACGCGTTCGGCGCCGCCGCCAAGAACAAGTCGGACTTCGTCGCCGCCCTGAACACCATGCAGGACGACACGGTCGCCGACATGAAGAAGCAGGGCTTCGAGGTCGCGGAGTGACCACCGCACGCCGGAGGTCGTACGGGGTCAAGGGGGCCCCGTACGCCCACCCGTCTCCCACCACCACCCTCAAACGAGCGCGAAGCGCGCCCTACTTCTTCCTTCTCCCCGCAACAATCCTCTTCCTGCTGTTCTTCGCGCTGCCCATCGGCTACGCCGTCTATCTCAGCTTCCGCAAGGTGCAGGTCTCCGGGCTCGGTCTCGGGGCCGGCGCCCGCTCGGAGGTCTGGGCCGGCCTGGAGAACTACACCGACGCCCTCGGCGACAGCGAACTGGTCGACGGCGCCCTGCGCGTGCTCGGCTACGGCTGCATCGTGGTGCCGGTGATGCTGGGCCTGGCCCTGGTCTTCGCGCTGATGCTCGACTCCGACAAGGTGCGCCTGGCGCCTTTCACCCGGCTCGCGATCTTCCTGCCGTACGCCATCCCCGGTGTGGTGGCGGCGCTGCTGTGGGGCTTCCTGTACCTGCCCGACGTCAGCCCCTTCTACTTCGTGCTCGACCGGCTGGGCCTGCCGCAGCCGGACCTGCTGGACGGCGGTCCGCTCTACCTGGCCCTGTCGAACATCGCGGTCTGGGGCGGCACCGGCTTCAACATGATCGTCATCTACACCTCGCTCCAGTCCATCCCGGCCGAGGTGTACGAGGCGGCCAAGCTGGACGGCGCCACCCCGCTGCAGATCGCGCTGAAGATCAAGATCCCGATGGTGGCGCCCTCGCTGGTGCTGACCTTCTTCTTCTCGATCATCGCCACGCTCCAGGTGTTCAACGAGCCGACCACCCTCAAGCCGCTCACCAACTCCGTCTCCACCACGTGGAGTCCCCTGATGAAGGTGTACCAGGACGCCTTCGGCAAGGGTGACATCTACGCGGCCGCCGCCCAGGCCGTGATCATCGCGCTGGCCACGCTGGTGCTCTCCTTCGGCTTCCTGCGAGCCGCGAACCGTCGTCAGAAGCAGGAGGCCGCACGATGAGTTCTCTTGCCGTCCGCAAGACCCGCCCCGCCGCGGGCACCACGCCCGGCACCGCCCAGGGCCCGCCGCTGCGCGGCCGGATCGCGCTGCTGCCCACGATCACCCTGCTGATCGGCGCGGCCTACTGCCTGCTGCCGGTCGCCTGGGTGGTGATCGCGGCGACCAAGTCCGGCAGCGAACTGTTCTCCACCTTCACCTTCCTGCCGGGCACCGGTTTCACCCAGAACCTCTCCGACCTGAACGCCTACCGCGACGGCGTGTACTGGAAGTGGATGGGCAACTCCGCCCTGTACGCCGGTCTCGGCGCCCTGCTCTCCACCGTCGTCTCGGCGTTCAGCGGCTACGCGCTCGCGATCTACCGCTTCCGCGGCCGCGAGACGATCTTCAACGTGCTGCTGGCCGGCGTCCTGATGCCGCCGGTGATCCTGGCCGTGCCGCAGTACCTGCTGCTGGCCGAGGCCGACCTCACCGACTCCTACCTCTCGGTGCTGCTGCCGCTGGTCCTCTCCCCCTACGGCGTGTACCTGGCGCGTATCTACGCCGCCGCCGCGGTGCCCTCCGACGTGGTCGAGGCCGGACGCATGGACGGCGCGAGCGAGTGGCGGATCTTCACCCGGGTCGCGCTGCCGATGATGGTGCCCGGTCTGGTGACGGTGTTCCTCTTCCAGTTCGTGGCCGTGTGGAACAACTTCCTGTTGCCGTACATCATGCTCAGCGACGACGAGAAGTTCCCGATCACGCTCGGCCTCTACACCCTCCTCGAACAGGGCGCCAACACCCCGGCGCTGTACACGCTGGTGATCACCGGGGCGCTGCTCGCGGTGCTTCCGCTCATCGTGCTCTTCCTGGTCATCCAGCGGTTCTGGAGCCTCGATCTGCTGTCCGGGGCCGTAAAGTCATGACCATGAGCAACACGGGGGGCCGGCGCAGACCACCGACGATCCATGACGTGGCACGCGAGGCGGGGGTCTCCAGGGGCACCGTCTCGCGGGTCCTCAACGGCGGTCACTACGTCAGTCCCGCGGCACAGGACGCGGTCAACGCAGCCATCCGCAAGACCGGTTACGTCGTCAACCGGCACGCCCGCTCCCTGATCACCGGACGCTCGGACTCGGTCGGATTCCTGCTGACCGAGCCCCAGGAGCGGTTCTTCGAGGACCCCAACTTCAATGTCCTGCTGCGGGGTTGCACCCAGGCCCTGGCCGCGCACGACATCCCGCTGCTGCTGATGATCGCCGGCACCGAGGGCGAACGGCGGCGCATAACCCGCTACATCACCGCGGGTCATGTCGACGGGGTGCTCCTGGTCTCCAGCCACTCCGGGGACCCGGTCGCCGAGCAGCTGCGCGAGGCCGGGGTGCCGCTGGTCGCCTGCGGCAAGCCGATCGGGCTGGGCTCCAAGGTCAGCTATGTGGCGGCGGACGACCGGGACGGCGCCCGCGACATGGTGCGCCATCTGCTCTCGCTGGGCCGCCGCCGGATCGGCGTGGTCACCGGACCGCTGGACACCCCCGGCGGTGTCGAGCGGCTCGCCGGTTACCGGGAGGTGCTTACCGAGGCCGGGGTCGAGCTCGACGACCGGCTCGTGGTCTCCGGCGACTACAGCAGGGCCAGCGGTGAGGCCGGCGCCGACCGGCTGCTCGCGCAGGCTCCGGACCTGGACGCCGTGTTCGTCGCCTCCGACCTCATGGCGCAGGGCGTACTGACGGCCCTGGAGCGGTCCGGCCGCCGGGTGCCCGAGGACGTCGCCGTCGGTGGTTTCGACGACTCCCCCGCCGCCGTCGCGGCCCGTCCCGAACTCACCACCATCCGCCAGCCCTGGGACCGGATCAGCACCGAGATGGTCCGGGTGCTGCTGGCTCAGATCGGGGGCGAGGACCCGGCCGCGGTGATCCTCCCCACGGAACTGGTGCGCCGCGCGTCGACCTGAGGCGTCGACTTGAGGGGACCACCCGCCCTCCTCTTCGGAGGTGGGCGGGGCGCGGCAAGCGGTCAGTTTTCGAGAAGCGGGACGGGCGGGGCCGGACCTAGCGTGAAGGCACCGACGACAGGCGTCGGACCCGAATCTTCGAGGAGTGCCCCATGACCGCCGGAGTGCAGACGATCATCTACCCCGTCAAGGACCTCGCCCGCGCGAAGGCCGTCTTCGGCGCCCTGCTCGGCACCGAGCCCTACGCGGACGAGCCGTACTACGTCGGCTACAAGGACGCCGGCCAGGATGTCGGGCTGGATCCGAACGGCCACGCCAAGGGCATGACGGGCCCGGTCGCCTACTGGCACGTCGAGGACATCCGGGCGACCAGCGAGGCCCTAATGGCGGCCGGCGCCGAGGTGCTCCAGGACGTGCAGGACGTCGGCGGCGGCCGGCTCATCGCCTCCCTCAAGGACGCCGAGGGCAACCCGATCGGGCTTCTGCAGGACACCGGGAAGTGAGCGGCGCCCAGTAGGTTGCGTATGCACTAGTTGCATGCTCAACAATCGGTCGGATCGGTGCTACCGTGCGGGTATGGCAGTCAGGACGGCCGGAGCCGGGCTAGAGGAACAGTGGCGGGACATCCTGTCGGTGCACGCGCGCACCATGTGCGAGATCGATCGCGCGCTGCATCCGCACGGACTCGGCGCGAGCGACTTCGAGGTCCTCGACATCCTCGCCACCACCGTCCCGGAGGAGGGCGGGCACTGCCGGGTGCAGAACCTCGTCGGACGGGTGCACCTGAGCCAGAGCGCCCTGTCCCGGCTCATCGGCCGCCTGGAGAAGGACGGCCTGGTGGAACGCTCGATCTGCGCGGAGGACCGGCGCGGGGTCTGGGTCACCCTCACCGCCCGGGGCCGTGAACTGCACGCCGAGGTCCGCCCCCTCCAGCGGGACGCACTCGCCAGGACCCTCCCGGGCTGAGTCAGGACCCTCCCGGGCCGAGCCGGGACCCGGCGCGGCCCCGGCGGACTGTTCCGGACCGCGGGCCCCGGGCATCATCACTCCCACAACCCTGTGAGGGGACGGGGAGACATCACCTTGACCGCGGACGAGGACGGTACCGGCGCGTACTTCGCGTACACGACGCGATCGGTGGAGGAGAGCCATGAGGCGATAGCCGCCCACTACTACGACCTGCGGCTCGAAGTGACCGGCCCCGTCGCGGAGTTCCGCACGAGCCTGAGCGTCGTCGACCTCGCCTCGCTCACGGTCGGCGACATCAGTTTCGGCACCGGGGTGCGGATGAGCTGCGGCGAGCCGGGCGTCCTCCACGTGACCGTCCCCCTCACCGGCGGCTTCGGCATCCAGCAGGGCCGGGGCGGCCGGCTGCGCGCCACCCCGCGGCGGGCCGTCCTGATCGATCCCGAGTACGGCGTGCGCGTCGACGACTGGTCCGCGGACTGCCACTCCCTCACGGTGAAGATCGACAAACGCGCCCTGCTGCACGGCCTGGAGGCCCTGCTGGGCAGAACGGTGCGCCGCCCGCCGCGTTTCGAGCCGTACATCGACGTCGCGTGCGGGCCCGGCCACAGCTGGGCGCGGCTGGTGCGCTGGCTCCTGGAGGACCGGGAGCTCCCGGACGGTCTGCTGCGCCGCCCGCTCATCCGGGACCGGCTCGAACAGACCCTGCTCGAAGGAGTGCTGCTCGCCGCCGACCACTCCTACCGGACCGAGCTGGAGGGGCCGCCGCCGCCGATGCGGCCCGCCGCGGTGAAACGGGTCATGGACGTCGTACAGGAACTCCCGGCCGAGCCCTATGACGCCGCGCGGCTCGCGGCGATCGGCCACGTCAGTGTGCGCACCCTTCAGGACGCCTTCCGCAAGCACGTGGGGGTGCCGCCCATGGCGTACGTCAGCGAGGTGCGGCTGGACCGCGTCCACGGCCAGCTCAGGGCGTCCGAGCCGGGTACGACGACGGTGGCGGAGGTCGCCTACCAGTGGGGCTTCGCCCATCTGGGCCGGTTCGCGCGACGCTACCGCGAACGCTTCGGCGAGTCGCCGTCGCAGACGCTGCGCGCACCCGGCTGAACCGCCCGCTCCCGGTCGGCCACAGGTCCGCCGCGTTTTGCGGACAGGCGCCGCGCAAGAGGGAGCGACGGGGCCCGGGGACGGTCCTATCTTCAGGGGGCACGGCGACCGTGACCGCGCGGGGCCGAGCGGAGTCGGTGCCACTCGGCCCCGCGCGGGACGTCGCCCGGACGACCCGGCCGTTCCCCTTCCGACGCCTCGGTGGCCGGGCCGGACCGGCACCTGCTCAGGGCCGGGCCAGCAGCGTGCGCACCCCCTCGGCCGTGAGGGTCAGAGGGTGCGGCGACCCGGCGTCGATGGCGAGGTTCAGCTCCTCGGCCGGCCACTGCGCGGCGAGCGCGCCCAGCGGCACCAGACGGTAGCGGCCGACGGAGGGCAACAGTTCCGCCATCGCGGGCTCCGAGGTGAACACGGGCACCACGGGTCCGCCGTCCGGCTGTTCCAGTACGGGCAGCGCGACGGTGTCCGGATCGGTCGCGTCCTCCTCGGTGACGTCGTCCGGCACCGGCACCAGCACCTCGCTCCCGGCGAGGGTGTCCAGCGCCGCGGTGTCGTCCTGGTTGTCGGCCAGCGCCTCCAGCGCCTGCCGGGCCGGTGTGGCGGTGTAGCGGTTCGCGGGTGTCTCCATCACAGGTCCCCTGGTAGCGGCAGCGGTCGTCCGGGCCGCGTACCCCATCCGGAGCGCGGCATTCATACACGATCGCGTCGGACGGACCGGGACGGACCTTCGTGCCGCACCGCAACCATTCGCCTATTCCGGTTGTCTCACCTGATATCAGAACGACGCACTTGTCGGGGGACGACATGCGAAGAATCAGAACCACCTCAGTGACCCTCGCGGCCATCGCCGCCCTGGGACTGCCCGCCCTGCCCGCCGCCACCGCTTCGGCGGCGACCGCGCAGGCCACGGCCTGTCCGACCGGATGGGGCAGCCTGCCCGAGGTCCGGCCGACGGCCACCACCGAGCCGCTGCGCGACATCAGGAGCGGCCGTCACGCCTGCTACGACCGACTGGTCGTGGACGTGCCGGGTGCCGGGCGTTCCGGTCTCGGCTACTCGGTCCGCTACGTGGAGCGCCTGTACCAGGACGGCTCCGGCCGCCCCATACCGGTCGGCGGCGGCGCCGTGCTGGAGGTCCGGGTGGCCGCGCCCGCCTACGACCACGAGACCGGCGCCCCGACCTATCCCGGCCGGGTGGGCAGGCCCCTGCCCGGGGTCGACCTCGCCGGGTACCGCACCTTCCGGGACACCCGGTTCGGCGGCAGCTTCGAAGGGGAGACGCTCGTCGGACTCGGCGTCCGTGCCCGGCTGCCGTTCCGGGTGCAGGTGCTGACCGACCGGATCGTCCTGGACGTCGCCCACAACTGGACGGGCGCCCGCTGAGGACGGACCGGTACGGCATGCCCGCGGCCGGGCGGGTTCGTGGGGACCCGCCCGGCCTCGTGCACCACCGGATCCGCGCCGTCCGGCCGGCGCCCGTGCCGACGGCGCCCTCGGCCGGACGCGCCGACACGGTGAGGGCGTTCAAACTGGCGTGGGAGGCCAAGGACATCGACGCGCTGATCGGTGTGCTGTCACCGGACGCCACGGCGACCGGCGACGGCGGCGGCCTGGTCCGGGCCCTGCTGCACCCCGTCGTGGGCGCCGAGGAGGTCGCCCGCTTCTTCGCCGGCCGCAAGGAACTGGTGCCGGAGCTGACCCTGCGGGAGTCCACGGTGAACGGTCAGCCCGGCCTGGTCGCCGAGGTGGACGGGGTTCCCGTGTCGGTGCTCGCCTTCGACATCGCGGGCGGCCGGATCCGGCAGATCTGGTCGGTGCTCAACCCGGACAAGCTCAGGCTGTGGCGCGACGCCTGACGGGCACCCGGCCGACCGCACGCACCGGCTCACGTGCCCGGCGCGCCGCGGGAGGCACGCGTCACCTGCCGTAGCGCCGGTCGCGGACGGCGTAGGAACGCAGGGCGCGGAGGAGGTCTATCTCGCGGAAGGCGGGCCACAGGACCTCGACGAAGTGCACCTCGGCGTAGGCCGACTGCCACAACAGGAAGCCGGACAGCCGCTGTTCGCCGGAGGTGCGGATGATGAAGTCGGTGTCGGGGCCCGCCGGGGAGTACAGGTTGTCGGAGATGTGCCGGAGGTCGAAGTTCTCGGCCAGTTCGACCGGGTCGCCACCGGCGGAGATGTGTTTGTCGAAGGCCGACCGCACCGCGTCGATGATCTCGCGGCGCCCGCCGTAGCCGACCGCGACGTCGACCTTCAGGCCGGTCCGGCCGTTGGTGCGGGCGACGGCGTCCTTCAAAGCCCGCGCGGTCTCCCCCGGGAGCAGGTCCAGGGCCCCGATGACCTCGATCCGCCAGTCCTCCTCGGCCGCGCAGATGCTGGCCACGGTCTCCTCGATGATGTCGAGCAGCGGCCCGAGTTCGGCCGGCGGCCGGTGGAGGTTGTCGTCGGAGAGCATCCACAGCGTGACGTGCTCGATGTCGGCCGCGTCGCACCAGCGCAGGAAGTCGCCGACCTTGGCACCGCCGACGCGGTACCCCTCACGGACGTCGTCGTGGCCGGCGCCGCGGGCCCAACGACGGTTGCCGTCGAGCATGATGGCGACGTGCCGCGGCCGTGGCTTGCCGTCCAGCTTGCGCGCCAGCCGCCTGACGTACAGGGCTTCCAATCCCGCGCGAAGCGCCCTCAAGGCCACGTGCCATGTCCCTTCGTCCCCACCTACCGCTAGTGGGGGCCACCGTATCGCCCGGTGCGGAGCCTGAGCCATCGGCGCCGGTGGGCGTCCGCACCGGCCCCCTCATGAGACGGGAGGCGGGCCGACGCCAACGCTGCCGAGGAGCAACGCCGTTGGAGTCATCCGCCCCCGGCACCGCCTAGGCCGTCGTCAGTTCCCGGATCAGCTCCGTCATCCGCGGTGAGGGCGAGACCCTCAGCTCCTGCTGGAGCAGTCTGCGGTACTCCAGGTAGTGCTTGACCGCGCAGGCGATGTTGCCCTCGGCCGCGTGGACCTCGATGGCGATGCGGTGGGCGGTCTCCCGGTAGGGGTCGACCGCGGTGGCGGCGAGCGCCGCCTGGTGCGCGGGCAGGTACCGCTCCAGGGCGAGGAAGTGCTGCGCGAGCCCCTCCAGCGCGTAGAGCCTCATCTGGTCCCAGCGCTCCCGGGCGAGGATCAGCCACTCGTCGTCCCAGCCCGGGAGCAGGGGCCGGCAGAGCGCCTCGACGAGCCCGTCGAGTTCCGCGGGCGCGTCCGTCACCCCGCTCTCGGCCTCCAGGAGGTGCCGGGCCGCTTCGCAGGCGTCCCGGTGGTCCACGGTGACGCACGGCGACAGCGCGAGTCGGTGACCCTCGCAGACGACCGCGCCGCTCGGGCCGATCTTCCGGCCCTGGCACAGCGCCGAACGGAGGTTGGCCGCCGCCCGCAGGGGGGCGCACTCGGGCCAGAGCTCCTCGGCGGCGGCTCGACGGTGAATGCCTTCGCCGCGCACCGCGAGCAGCGCTATCAGCCGCTGAGCCCCCGCCGGTACGGCGGCCGATCGGCCGCCGCGGATTAATTCAAATGGCCCCAGGATTTCGAGCCGCACTGCGTTCATCACAGCTAACACTGTGCTCGACGCGTTATTCCGCTGCAACCGCTGTAACCCCGTCGGACCAGGTACGCCCGCCTCACGAAACGATTTAGGAATCACCTGATCAGCGCCTCAAGAATGGGTTCGTGACACACAGAAAACGCATCCCCAACGCTCCGGGAACGCACCAGGGATACCGGCTGTATAAACAATTCATATTTCGTCGAATAACCGAGGGACGGCCGTGTGGGAAATGTGTTCCGTAGCCGGAGGGACCGGATGGTCCGGGAACGGAGGGTCGTATGGACGTCCGCTCGGTACTGCGCGCGGTTCCCGGGGAAACCGGGCTTCTGGGCACCCCCGAGGTGCGGGTCGCCGTGCTCGACGGTCCCGTCGACTTCGGTCATCCGTGTTTCACGGGTGCGGATCTGACCCGCCTGCCCACGCTCGTCTCCGATGCCGCGGGTTCCGGGCCGATGTCCCTGCACGGCACGCATGTGGCGAGCACTCTGTTCGGGCAGCCCGGATCTCCTGTGGCCGGCCTCGTACCGAGGTGCCGGGGTTTCGTCGTTCCGGTCTTCCGGGAGTCCGGGGACGGACGGGTGACCCGGGTGTCCCAGCTCGACCTCGCGCGGGCCGTCGAACAGGCCATGGAGGCGGGTGCGCACATCATCAACATCAGCGGCGGCGAGCGCAGTGCGGACGGCAGGGCGGAGGCCATGCTGGAGCGGGCGCTCCGACGGTGCGCGGAGAACGGAGTGCTGGTGGTCGCGGCGGTCGGGAACGACAGCTGTGACTGTCTCCAGGCCCCGGCCGCCACTCCTTCGGCGCTCGCCGTCGGCGCGACGGACGCGGCGGGTGAACCGCTCGACATCAACAACTGGGGCCCCGCCTACCGAGCGAACGGCGTCCTCGCGCCCGGCCGCGAGATCGAGGGCGCGGTCCCGGGCGGCGGCCTCGCCGCCCTGACGGGCAGCAGCTTCGCCACCCCGGTGGTCACCGGGGTGGCGGCGCTGCTCGTCGCCGAGCAGATCGCCGGGGGCGGCGCACCGGACCCGCTCGCCGCGGGCCGGGCCGTCCTTGCCTCCGCCGAACGGCCGCCGTGCACCCCGGACGACGCACCGCGATGCCGTCGGCTCCTGGGCGGCCGACTCTCCGCCGCACGGGCATTCGACCTGATCAGGGAGGGGGGCTCAGTCGCCCCGCAGGGAGTACGGGACGACTCCGTGAGCGGCGCCGGCGGCATCTCGACACGCCGGACGCCGCACGCCGAACCGAAAGGAAGAGCCATCGTCATGGACACGAACGCCGTACACGCGCACGCCGGGGAGGCGGCCGAGGGTCTGTCCGCGGCCGCGGCCCCGCCTCCCGTCCCCCACTCGGCACCGCCCGCCACCGCGACACCATCGATGACCGCGCCCCAGCCGGGGCCGGACCTCACGGGCGCGCAGCCCGCGGCGGCGGCGCACCTCTCCGCCCCTGCCCCCGCACCGCCCCCCGCGCTGCCGCCGCTGCCGCCGACGGCCCCGCCCGCGGCCCAGGCCCCGCCCGCCC